>PWKN01000070.1 GCA_003559735.1 Bacteroidales bacterium
ACCTGCAGAACATCACGGCAAACACAAGCTATTCTTTCAGGAACATGGAAAACCACCGGATAGACGTGATCTTACATACCGGCTACGAGCAAAACAGCACGGACGGATTCAGCCACATCCTGCCCGATTATTCACGAGCTTCCATTGGTGCCGGCGTGATCCATCAATACGAGTTGTCGCTCCGGTGGATCATCAACAGTGGTTTGCGGTTCGACTACCATCTTATCAACATGGAAGAGAGCCTGAATCCCGATCCGGCCTACGGAGACTCGATATTTAATCCGCAATTTGAAGAGCACTACCTGGGCACCGCTTTTTCACTTGGAGCGAACTACATCCCAAATCCAAACAATATTTTTAAAGCACATATTGGGAAAAGTTTCCGGGTGCCGGCCATCTATGAGCTGGGTGCTTACGGCCTGCACAGGCACGAAGGCCGATTCGAACGCGGCGACCTCAGCATTAAACCCGAGGAGGCCTGGCAGCTGGACTTGGGTTACGAATACGAAACCGATGCTCTGCGTATCATGCTGAGCCCATTTGTGAACTATTTTACCAACTATCTTTTTCTCAACCCAACTGCAGAACTCAGGCCCGAAGGACAGGTGTATCGCTACCACCAGAGTGAAGCCCTGCTCTATGGCGGCGAGGCGAGCGTGGAATATGAATGGGAGGAAAGGGTCAATCTGCACGCAGGCATCGAATACGTGTATGCGCTGAACCTGGACCTGAAGCGGTCGCTGCCGTTTACCTCGCCGATGTCGGCCATCACCGGCGTTGAATATGCTTTTGCAGACAGGGGGATATTCAACAACATTCGCGTGGGGGTCGAAGGGTTATTGGTTGGGGCGCAGAACAACACGGTGCCGAACGAGCTCAATACCCCGGGATATTTCAGTTTAAACATGCACGCCTCGACCCTGATGAAGTTGGGCAAACAGCAGGTAGACATCACCTTGCGGGTAAACAATACCTTGGACAACAGGTACTATGACCACGTGAGTTTTTACCGCCGGATGCGGATTCCGGAACCGGGCAGAGATGTGCAGTTGTTTGTGACAATACCCATAAATAAGTGAAAAATGAACAGTGAAAAATATTTTGGCTGCCATTAGCTATTAACATCCTCGCTGAAAACCAAAAGCGCATAACACAAAAACATGAGAGGGCTTAACCTGTCAAACTTAAAGTAATGAGAGGGCTTAACCTGTCAAACCCAAACATAAAAAAATGAAAAAACACGTAACAGGCATTTTATTGCTATTTCTGACAGTCCCAATGTTGTTTTGGGCTTGTGCCGAAGATGAAGACACTGTAGAGCTGCAACCCATCGTTGAGTTGCTTGCTCCTGAGTTTTGTGACACGATCTGGTTCGACGAGCCATTTGCCTTTAGGATAAGGGTCGCCGATCCGGGAAAAAAGGGGCTTGGGGCACTGAGCTTTGACACGCATCACAATTTTAACCATCACTCACACGGTGCACATATCTCTTGCGACATGGATCCGCAGAAAGATGCTGTACATCCTTTTGAGGAGGTTTGGATCCATAATTTACCTGATGATGAACCCGAATTTGTGTTTGAGAAAGAGATCACCATCCCTTCGGTTGCCGGTGAAAGAATTTTTCACGACTACGGGGATTATCACTTTCACATTTATGTAACCAACATCGGGGGTTACCAGACCTTTACAACACTGGATTATAAGTTGCTATACCGTGACGGACATCCCGGTGAAAAATGAAAATTTGTTTCGTCCTGAAATAGGTTTACACTTTTTGTAAACAAAAACCAGGACGGGTCTAACAGTGGTAAGTGGAAGTTGGAAAAAAAATACAATAAAAAATGAAAAAAAATGTTGGATTGATTGCGATTTTATTACTGGTTTCTTTTGTTATCAGCTCTTGTGATAAAGATGACACGGATAACACCACGCCACCGGAAATATATGACTTCTTTGCCGGCACCCATCCGCCGGAGGTTAATGATACCATTGTGAAAAAGCCCGGCGCCGAGATCATTGTTGATTTCAGTGCGCGTTCGCTGAATGATGGCAGGCTTGAGGCTTATCACATTGAAATTCACGACCATCCTGAGATTGGAAACCCTGCAGATGAGTACAAGATCATTGATGACTTATTTGACAATGAACCTGCCTTCAGGGGATTGAGGAATGCCAGCGTGCACAAGCACATAGCTATTCCTGAGGAAGCACCGCTGGGTGAATACCATGTGGAGGTGATTGTGATTGATGAGTTTGGCAACTCAACGATGGCGGATACCTTGCTGCACCTGGTTGAGGATACGGAGGAGAAGTAGCGTAGGAAAACAGTTGTAAGCCCGGGTTTTTTTTACAAAGATGCAAAAACGCAGAACATAATGAGCAAATATTCGAAAATATGAATAACTAATATCTCGGTTGGTGAAACAGGAGAGCTTCCGGTATAGTTTTCGAAGAAAAGTACTAACTTTGAGTTTTAAATTTACAACAATGGCAACAGTCGAAAAAATACGAAGCGGGTTAATTGACAAAATTTTATCCATAAAAAACAGAGACTTTTTAGAAGCACTTGATAAATTGATTTCTGCAAGCTCTTCCGAAACTGAAATTGTTGAATTAACCAACGAACAAAAAAAAATGTTGGAAATGGGCGAACAGGACATCAAAAACGGAGACCTGATTTCGCAGGAAGCAATGGATAAAAGAAATTTAGAATGGCTAAACGCAATGTAATTTGGACAAGAACAGCCGATATTCAGTTTGTTGGGATCCTGGAATATTGGGTTAAAAGAAACAAAACAAATACTTATTCAAAGAAACTTGTGAAATTAGTTTCTGAAAGAACAAAACAAATTGCTGAAAAGCCATTGATTTACAAATCAACCGATTCGGAACTGGAAGCTCCCGCAGGGACTTCCAGCTTCCGAAGGGGAAACGGGTCCAGTATCCTGGAAGCTTCCAGTTGCTAACGCAAGCTGGAAGTTGCTAGGCGCAAGCTGGAAGTTGCTGTCGCAAGCTGGAAGTTGCTGAGTGCAAGCTGGAAGCTCCAGCTTCCGGATTATTCACCTGCCTTCTATTCTCTTCAGAAACTCCTCTTTATATTTATAATCCATTATTCATCCTGCTTTTGAAACCACAGATCCCTGACTCTGCCACTGGAAACACGCATACCCAGGATATCTCCGGCATCATTGCGTTCAAACTGGATGATCCTGAAATACCATCGGTTCCCCTGGAAGGTGTCTGTTTTTAGCGGTTCGAAGATGACTTCACCGTGACGGCGGTGAATGGCAGTCAGCCTGCCATCCCTGGCCTCCAGTGAATATGCCGTACCCAGTTCTTCACTGTAATAGGTTCCGGCAAACTTTGCCAGTTCATCTTCATCATACTTACGTGGTTCATACGTTGTGTATGAAACAGGCATGTCGTTGTTTGCTGTCATCACCATTACACGTTCATCTGATAACCCGGGGAAAGTAAATATAAGCTCCCTGCTATCGCCGGGCACGTAGAAAGCATACCTGTCAAAAGGAACCAGCGCGTGGCGGGTTCCACCTGAACGATATCGAAGTGTGTCAGCCTCCAATTCTATTGATGCAGCATATTTTCGCTGAGCGTTCCAGTAGTTTCCAGTAAAGGCTTCCAGTTCATAGGGATCCAGTCCCCCGAAGTCACTGACTTCCGCTACGGGCACGAGGGGTTCGGTAAAATGATCTTCCAGGAGAATATCCGCAACCTTCATGGCCATATCTCTTGAATTAAAGCCTGCAAAGTTGCTGAAAAGGATCACTGCGGCCTGCTGATCGGGAAACCTGCCCAGGTAGGTCCTGTAACCAGCATCGGCTCCTCCATGGCTGATCTGGTGCAGTCCTTTGTAACTGCTGACAAACTGCCCCAGGGCACCACCAAAAGTACTGCCATCATTTAGCCTTGCCGGTGTATTCATCTTTTCGAAGATTTCCGGACTGCCTATATGAAAATCATAAAAATTCTTTACCCAGAGACTAAGGTCTTCGACTGTGGTGAAGAGGCTTGTTGCACCCACATTGGCATAGCTCAGGATGCTTTTCTGGTAATCATCATTGTGCGAATGATAGGAATAAGCCCTGCCCGGGACGATTTTACGGTGATCATCATAAAATAAAGTGTTGTCCATCCCCAGTGGTTGGAAAATATGTTCGTTGGTAAACTCTGCAAAGCTTTGGCCGCTGACCCTGGCCACCACTTCCGCCAGCAGGGTAAATCCAGTATTGCTGTATAGATACTCATTACCAGGTGAGAAGTTTAGCGCTTGCTGATGCTCCACCAACGTCATGACATGTTCCAGGGTAATCACATCATCCAGACGCCAACCAGCCATACCGAGCAGGTTCCACTGGTCTCTCAGTCCACCAGTATGCGCAGCCAGGTGTTCCAGTATGATGGTTTCGCCAAAATCGGGCACCTCAGGAATATGCTTCCTTATGTCGTCCTGCATGGACAGTTTACCTGCTTCCTCGAGCAGGAGGGCGGCAAAAACCGTAAACTGCTTGGAAACAGAAGCGATGTGAAATATCGTGGAGGAGGGATCAACAGCAATGTCGTATTCGAGGTTGGCACTTCCGTATCCTTTGCTGAAGATGAGCTCGTTTTCGTAAACCAGCGCCACGGCTACACCGGGTCCGGATGGGTCAGTGTAATCAGCAAAAAGTCTGTCAAGACGCTTTTCCTTATCGAGGATCTCGCTGTTACTTGCTTCCGGCATGTTTGATTTTCCGAAGGCGTTATTTCCGATCAATAAGAATAATACCAGGAAGGATTGGAAGATACTTCTACCGGCCAGGCGATTGTAGGATTTCTGTTTTAAACCATGAAATAAGGCCATTTTGATTCAATTTAAAGGGTAAATGCTTGTACCATACAAATATAAGTTTTCCTTTAATTAGTGTCTGTCTCTAATGTCCGGTTTCTGCGTGCGCGGATGCTGAACCCCGGAAGCTGTAAACCGGAAGCTTCCAGTTGCTCCGCAAGCTGGAAGTTCTTTGGCTGAGGAACTGGAAGCTCCCGCAGGGACTTCCAGCTTCCGACAGGAAAACCGGTATAGTACACTGGAAGCTTCCAGTTGCTTCGCAAGCTGGAAGTTCTTTGGCTGAGGAACTGGAAGCTCCCGCAGGGACTTCCAGCTTCCGACAGGAAAACCGGTATAGTACACTGGAAGCTTCCAGTTGCTTCGCAAGCTGGAAGTTCCGGGTCGCAAGCTGGAAGTTCGCACACCCCTGAAGCTTCCTTTGAATTGGACAAAAATTTGTAATTTAAACATCCAATTATATGATCATCAATTGGTGTGTTCAGTTAATTGCAAATGACCAATTAATCAGACTAACAACGAAAGGTACAACAATCAACAATCCGGACCTATATGAAAGACTCAATCAGAATTCAATCATTCACAGGGAAAACACTTAATCAATACATCCCCGACATCGCGGCCCTTCGTATGAAGATATTCAGAGAATACCCTTACCTGTATGAAGGGTCTCTGAAATATGAAGAGGAGTACCTGCGTGCTTATATTGAAGCACGCAACGCCATTGTTGTGATCGCTTTCGACAACGGCCGTATCATAGGTGCCTCTACGGGTATGCCTATGGAACACGAAACTGACAATGTGAAGCAGCCCTGGAGTGACAAGGGCTGTGCACTGCAGGAAATTTTTTATTTTGGAGAATCTGTGCTGTTGCCAGAGTACCGCGGGCGAGGCATTGGAGTGAGATTCTTTCACCAACGTGAAGATTGGGCTCTGTCGTTAAACAGGTTCAGAATTCTAACATTTTGCGCTGTAGTCCGAGCTGAAGATCATCCTTTAAGACCAAATAACTATATTCCACTTGATGTATTCTGGAACAACAGGGGCTTTAATAAGACAGAGGATTTGGTTTGCCTTATGAAATGGCAGGATATTGATCAGGACAAAGAAACTGAGAAGCAAATGCATTTTTGGTTAAAATCGCTAAAGGTTTTTTCAACCGCAAAAAGCGCCTGAATGTCAAAGATCATTCGATTATCTTTACACTGGTAAAAAACTGGCAGATCATGCGTATCCAAATCGTTTCTCCCGACAAGCAAGACTTGCAAAAACTGCAGACACTTTACAAGCTCGTTGCCATACAGGGTAATGGCATCATCCGAAACGAAAAAGAGATCACACAAGACTACATAAAGGGTTTCATGGAAAAATCTTTGAAAGATGGCCTTATGCTGCTTGCAAAAAAAGAAGATTCAAGCATTATAGGCGAAATACATGCTTATCCGTCAGACATTTTTGCATTCAGGCACATATTGTCAGACCTGACCATTGTGGTGCATCCTGACTACCAGGGGAGGGGAGTTGGGCGCAAACTGTTTGGGCAATTTCTGAATGCCGTAAAGGAGCACCACAGGCATATCTGCCGGATCGAACTGTATGTCAGGGCACATAACCATAAGGTCCATGCATTTTATAAAAGCCTGGGCTTTGCAGATGAGGGCCATCACGAAAATAAAATATTGACTGGTGAATTGACATTTGAAACCCCCATCCATATGGCCTGGTTCAATCCATGCTTTGATCTCCACAAATGGTCAAAACAAAACTTTGGGCATTCTGAAAAAAAAATAACATCAAAAAAACGACTAACCAATCATAAACCATGCTTCAGGAATCAACCCTTCAATTCTTTCGCGAGTTGCGCCAGAACAACCACAAGGCCTGGTTTGACCAGAACAGGGCACGCTATGAAAGTGCCAAAAAAGACTATCACCACCTAACAACCAGTCTTTTGGAGCTAATGACCGGGATAGAACCGGCACTGATCCATCTGCGCGTTAAGGACTGCACATTCCGCATCAATCGTGATATCCGCTTCTCACAAAACAAAGAGCCCTACAAAACACACCTTGGTATCATCATGACACCCTTTGGCCGCAGAATGGATTTTGCTGGCTACTATCTGCATATCGACGAAGCTGAAGGGTCGTTTGCCGGAGGTGGTGTCTACATGCCGCGACCTGAAGCCCTGAAAAAGATCCGGATGGAGGTTTCCAATTATCATGAAGACTTCAAAGCGATTATCTATGCACCTCCCTTTAAAGAAACCTTTGGAAGCCTCGACCGGGAGAAAGGGCAGGTGCTGAGCCGGCCACCCAAAGGCTTTAGCAAGGACAATCCCTCAATCGAACATCTGAAATACAAAAGCTATACCGCTACACGGGTAATTGACAAACAGCTACTCAGCGATCCGGCGGGGATCGGAAAAGTCATCGCTATACTGGCTAATCTTAAACCGTTTATTGACTTTCTGAACCGGGCGCTGCGGGAGAACTGATTATCTTTTAAACCAGTATAGACCCCGGAAGTTCCTTGAGGAACTGGAAGCTCCCGCAGGGACTTCCAGCTTCCGACAGGAAAACCGGTATACCCCGGAAGCTTCCAGTTGCTCCGCAAGCTGGAAGTTCCTTGTACACCGGAAGCTTCCAGTTGCTCCGAAAGCTGGAAGTTCCTTGTACCCCGGAAGCTTCCAGTTGCTTCGCAAGCTGGAAGTTCCGGGGAGCAAGCTGGAAGTTCCGGGGAGACTCTAACTCTTTAAAAACAACCTTTTTATCGTCTCGTGTAAATCTTCTTTGTTAATGGGTTTTGTCATATAATCGTTGCAGCCGGTATCGAGCATGCTTTGCCTGTCGCCTGAAAGAGCTTTTGCCGTTTGAGCGACAATCACCACATCTTTATTGAACTCGCGTATTTGTTTCGTGGCTTCCGCACCATCTATGCCGGGCAATTTGATATCCATAAGGATCAGGTCAATATCCGGATGCTGCCTGCATATATCAACAGCATCCTCACCAGTAAAAACCTGTAAGATATCCTTTGCAAATGGCTCCAAAAACTTTTCTAAAAGCATGGAAGACATTTCATCATCTTCTACAATCAATATCTTAAGCTTTTTTGTCTGAGTGTCTTTTGATTCAACAGAAGCATTTATCCCCCCTTTTTTTCTTCCCTCTATTTTATCATCACTGGCAATGGTGAAATAAAACGTTGACCCTTTTCCTTCTTTGCTTTCAACCCATATCTCCCCCCCGAGCATTTCCACATATGATTTTGAAATTGCCAGTCCGAGTCCGGCCCCCTGTCTGGCCTCCTTATCTTCTATGTCTGCCTGAACAAAACGATCAAAGATTGCCTGCTGCCGGTCTTTTGGAATGCCTATTCCAGTATCTTTAACGAAAAACTCCAGTTTTGATCCTTTTTTATTACAGCCAAACTCAATGGTGCCTTCATTGGAGTATTTTATGGCATTTTTAACCAGGTTGGTCAAAACGGCCAACACCTTTTCACGGTCTGTAACCACCTTGGCCCTTTCTTTCGGCAGCACTTCAGTCAACAGCAACCGCATCCCTTTGGCTTCGACCTCTGGCTTGAAAAAACTGATGGTATAATCCAACAGCTCATTGATGTCGGACTCTGTCAGTGAAACATCCATAATACCGGATTCAATGCGCGATATATCTACGATGTCATTGATGATGTTCAGCATTCTTGCACCACCCTTTTCAATGATCTCGATGTA
>PWKN01000115.1 GCA_003559735.1 Bacteroidales bacterium
CATGATAACCCTCTCCACTTACCTCACCCGCATCATCCGGATCGGCTTCAAGAGACAGCAGGTTGCGGCCCGGACAGGTTCCCCATACAGGTCGTGGCAACTCCCACGCTGATGCGCCGGTATGAAAATGTTCGGGTTCTGATGGGATGTTGGCCACGCACCAACCGGACAGATCCTGGTTAAAGGCTGATGCTGCGTGAAACATTCTGTCCATGTTTGTCACACTGCTCACATCCCATTTCCCAATATCCTGGTTGAATGATTTGGCGTTATAAAACATGAAACTCATATTAATCACACTCCTTACATCCCACCCTCCAATGTCCTGGTCAAATGATATTACTCCATAAAACATATAAGCCATGTTTGTCACGCTGCCCACATCCCAATCACCTATATTTTGATTAAATGATGAGGTGCCTTGAAACATATACCCCATATTTGTCAAACTGCTTACATCCCAACCCCCGATATCCTTGTTGAATGATGAGGCAAAATGAAACATGGACCGCATACTGGTCACACTGCTTACATCCCAACCCCCGATATCCTTGTTAAATGATGAGGCAGCAAAAAACATATATTCCATGCTTGTCACGTTGCTCACATCCCACTCACCAATGTCCTGATTAAAGTCATATGCCCATCCAAACATTGTACTCATATTATCCACTTTACTCACATTCCAATTCCCAATATTTTGATTGAATGAATTAGCCAGGGAAAACATAGCCCTCATATTTGTCACGCTGCTCACATTCCAATTCCCGATGTTTTGATTAAATGAACGGGCCGAGTTAAACATGGCAAACATATTTGTTACATTGCCCACATCCCACATTCCGATATCCTGGTTGAATGAAGATGCTCCTGAAAACATTGATGACATGGTTATTACACTGCTCACATCCCAATTGCCGATATCATGGTTAAAAGAGGTTGCATCATAAAACATACGTGACAGGTCCGTTACTGTTCCTGGTAAATCACCGGGAACTTCTTTTAGGTTCTCTGCACCCATAAATGCACCACAAAGACTGGTCAGACCTAGATTGCCAAAACTGGTCACTTTTGTGAGTTTTTCAGCATGGTCATAACCACTCCAGTTGTTTCCGAACTGCTGAAGTTGCCCGGTTATGCTGACGGTATACGCTCCCTCTGTGTCATAGGTGTACTCAAGCAGTCCGGAGGAGGTTACCTCAGACCGGTTCCCGTCACCCCAGTCCACCGTCACATCCACTGCACCCATCAGGGGCAATGTAATGGCAGTTCCATCGCCCAGGCGGGTGTCAAAAACAAGGATGAACGCATCATTTCCGGCATCTTTTGTGCTTTTGTAATGCTCCGGACTGGTCTGGTCCATGGAAGATGTTTCCTGGTCTGAAGCAGGGTGTGTGTTCGACGCTGCCGGGATTGTTGGCTGGGAGTAGCTGTTAAAAAAAGAGAACAGGATAATTGTAATGATTCGTTTCATGGCTTTTTTGTTTAGGTGGGAAAGCGGTTGTTTGGGAGGGTTATGGTTGGATGAAAGAGGTTTTTATACGCCCAAGTTACATATTTATATTAAAATAGGCAAGAATTCTTTAAAACATCCACCGCTTTTCTATAAAAAAACTTTTTTGGCCATGTCATTTTTCGAATGAAAAAATTCATTGTACAACGGTGACATATGACAATCCGGTTTGTCTGGGTCATACAAGGCAATTGAAGAAAGGAAAGGAAAGGAAAAAAAAGGACAGCACAGGAGAACAGACTATACGACAACGTCTTCAATACGACCATTTAAACGGCTTCGTTCTGCAGCGAATCCCATAATATGGCTTTCTATAGAAGCTTCAATCGATGAAGTCAGCAAGCTGCTGTCCTGTTTGGCTACGGCTTTCACCCAGTTGTGTGCCAGTCGCCAGTCGCCACCTCCATGGCCTGATTCCTGGTAACCTTCCACGTCTTCGACACTATCGTCGAATACGGAGCTTTCTCCGGTTTTGAAATCAGTGAGGATAAAGTTTTTCATGTCGCCACGGATGTCACCCATAGCCCCCATCATACGTGTCCGTCGTCCATGGTAACTGGTGAAGGCTTCCATGTTAAATGTAGCGGTGATGCCTTTTTCAAATTCCATTGCGCACACATAGTGATCGGGCTGGTCATTGTCCATACGGTACACACAACGTCCGTAATCGCTAGTCCGCAAATATTCAAGTATGGCATCACCATGTTGTTCCCTTTCTTCCGGAAGATCAAAAACATGGAGCCATGAACGGTTGCGGTAATAGATCCTCAATGCGGAGTAGGGGCATTCTTTTTCAATGGCACAGCCATTGATACAGCGATCGGTGCTGCCATCGGGAGCATTGTCGCTCCGGAACCACGAAAGTTGTCCGAAGGCAGAAATGCTCCTGCAGGGTCTGCCGATGAGCCAGCGCATCATGTCGGTATCATGGCTTGATTTACCAAGGATGATGGGTGTTGAAGTTTTGGAGTTGTGCCAGTTTCCCCGCACATAAGAATGGGCCATGTGCACGTGTTGCACGGGTTCGAAGTGATGCATGCTCTTGATCTCTCCTATAGCTCCGCTTCGCAGTAAGGCTTCCATTTTTTGAAAGTAGGGAGCAAAGCGCAGCACGTGGCAAACAGCAACAATTTGTCCGGTTTGGTTAACTTTCTGAAGAATGTCCCGGCACTCCTGCTCTGTAGGGGCGATGGGTTTTTCTAGGAGAATGTCGTATCCCATTTCAAGGGCCTGCATACAGGGTCCGTAATGCAAATGATCGGGGGTAGTTATGATGATGGCATCGGCAAACTTCGGACGTTCAAATACGTGTTCCCAGGTGACAAATTGGTTGCTTTCCATGATCCCGTGATTTGTAGCATAACGTTTGCGCCTGATCTCAATGGGTTCGGCTACCCCTACAATGTTGAGCATTTCCGGGAAAGCCAGTCCGAAACTGCCATATACGTTTCCTCTCGACCCTGCACCCAGAGTGATGGCTGTGACCGGTTTGCCAGGCACAAAGGGTTCTTCCCGTATGGCTGTAAAAGGGATTTTTTCAGCTTTGATTTTTTTAAATGCCGTCGGCACCATAAAACCAGCCAGGCCAAGTCCAAAAGCCTTCATGGCATTTCTTCTGCTCCAGTTGTTTTGTACCATCTTAAAAAAGTTTTCAGTTTATTGCCGGTCGGATCGTAACACTTATCAAAGCCGCAATATAGGAATATTTTTAACATACAGGAAGTTGGATGTTGCGGTTTTTATTTACAGCATGTATTAGTTGAAAGCGCCTTTCAGATAATCCCTGGTCTTTTGTTCTTTTGGGTTATTAAAAAATTCCCTGGCCGGACCTTGTTCGATCACTTCACCCAGGTACATAAAGACAATATGGTCGGCAATGCGTCGTGCCTGACGAAGCACGTGAGTGACCATAACGATGGTGTAGTGTTTTTTGAGTTCTGCAAACTGTTGTTCTATTACCGTTGAGGATATGGGGTCAAGTGCAGATGTTGGTTCATCGGCCAGGATGATCTCCGGATTAACAGCCAGTCCGCGAGCCAGGCAAAGCCGCTGTTGCTGACCGATGCTCAAACGCGAAGCAGGATCTCTCAGCCGGTCTTTGACTTCATCCCACAGGTTTGCCTCACGGAGGTGTTTTTCCACAAGCGGCATGAGTTTCCTTTTGCCCCTGAGGCCATTGATCCGCAATCCATATGCCACGTTGTTAAAGATTGTCATGGGCAGGGGAGAAGGTTTTTGCGACAGCAGACCCATTTTTTTTCGTATGCCAGTAACATCAATGTTCGGAACAAGGATGTCTTTGTCATCCAGCATGATCTTGCCACTTATCTTCACATGGTCGTGCAGATCTACCAGCCTGTTGAGTGTCTTCAGCAGGGTGGTTTTTCCACAACCGCTTGGTCCGAGTATCACGGTCACTTTATTATGTGGGATCTCAATGTTTATGTTTTTCAGGACATGTTGTTTTTCAAAATACAGGTTGAGGTTCCTGATTGATATGATCGGATTTTCCATACGATAAACTATTTGATGCTGGTTTTGTGAAACTTCCTGCTCAGCAGTCGCGTCGCAACACTGATGGCCAATATGATCACGGTAAGAATGAGGGCGGCTGCATATGCCCTGTTTTGTACTTCCGGAATCGGACTTCCCAGTTGAAAAAACACTGCCAGTGGCAGGGTTGCGGTCTGATCCATCAGCGAAGTGGGGATGTTGTCGGTATATCCTGTTGTAAAAAGTACTGCGGCCACATCGCCTATTCCGCGACCAAAAGCAAGCAACACCGCAGTTATGATACCCGGAAAGCATTGCCTGGTAACCACCTTAAAAGCCACTTCACGTCTTGTTGACCCTAACGAAAACGCCGACTCAAGAAGCGACAGGGGTACATTTTTCATCACTTCGTCCATGGCACGCACCATAATGGGCAGGATAAATATCGAAACGGTAATGATACCAGCCAGCAGAGAAGCCCTGATTCCCAAATATATCATTATGGTGAAGCCAAAGGCACCATAAACAATTGATGGGATACCCCATAGAAGGTCGAGGATAAAACGAATGCCATTTACCAGTTTTTTCCTGTTGCGGAAATAGACATTCATTGCCAGTGCCAGGGGCAGGCTGATGGAGAGGGAGAGGGCAACCGCTCCTGAGGCAAGGTATAGTGAACCGATGATGGCATTCAACAACCCCCCTTCCCGGCCAAAATAATAACCCCCTTTGGGTGTTTGACTGACCATCTCCCAGGTCAGGGAGGGCAAGCCTTTATAAACGATGATCGTGATGATCATCAGCAAAAGGAGTGCCAGAAAGGCCGTGCTGCCTGCCATCAAAACGAAAAAGAATCGTTCTTCAAGTGTTTTTAACAACTTACGCATTATTGTCTTTTTTCCATGAAAATAATTACATATCTCGACATAAGATTAAAACATACCACTACCATCAAAAGCACCAGGGCTGCAAACATTAATGCAGAGTCAAACATTGGTATGGAAAGCATTTCACCGTAGTTGTTTGCGATCAGTGCAGGTAGGGGATAGCCGGTGTCAAAAGGACTCCGTGGAATGCCAACCACATTACCCACCACCATAAGCACTGCGATGGTTTCACCAAAGGCCCTGGAGAGGCCTAAGGCAAAGGCTGATACTATACCAGGCAGCGACCTTCGCACCGCAACATGTTTAATGCTTTCCCATTTTGAAGCGCCAAGAGACAAGGATGCTTCCATTTGTTCATGCGGAACGGTCCGGAAAATCTCTATGAGTATATTCAGAATGAAAGGGATAAGCATTACAGCCAAAACCAGTCCGCCCGACAGGATACTGAATCCTGTGCTTTCATATCCAAAGAGCGGGGCCAGAAAACGGCCTGTAAAAGGCACGATGATCAGAACACCCCAAACTCCGTATATAACCGATGGAATTCCGGCAAGGATGTCTATGATGGGTTGCATGAATGCGGTCATCCTTTTTGAGCCGTAATAGGTAAGGTAGATGGCTGATAACAGGCACACCGGTGCTGTGATGATCAACCCAAGCACTGTAACGTAAACGGAACTGATGATAAATGGCTTGAAACCGAACTGACCCGCCATTGGTCGCCACACGGAAGAGAAAAGCAAATCCCCGATACCGCTGGTCTGAATAACCATCCATGATTTATTCAGCAGGCTGGCCAAAATAACCAGCGGTAATAAAAAGATCAGCATCAGTACGAACTTAACCCAGGCTTCGCTGATGGTGTCTTTTGTTTTCCTGACAAAATTGTACATAACAGACTATTATGAGGGCTTGCTGATCACCGGAAGCCTTTGTCTGTGCCTGTCAGTTTCTGATTCGGGTATCCTGACATACCCTGCTTCAGACACAAACATTTGTCCCTTTTCGAGTATCCAGTGCAGGAAAGCGATGGCCGCAACATTTTCAGGTGGGCCGTTGGATACAAGATAGAGGTTTCGTGCCGGTGGTGAAGGGTACAAACCTTTTTCAATGGCCTCCATCAGTTGGTCAAGGGTGTCGTAAAACTTTTCTTCCGGCTTCAATGTTTCGGTCCCATCAATGTTAATGGGAATAACGGCAAGACCGGGGAAAGGCTTTCGCGTGTTAATGTCGTAGGCAAACGCAATATTGTTGTAACCGATACCCAGGGGGTCGTTCTTTACTATGTCGGCAATGCCGGGATCGCCAAAAACCCCGATTCCCCTGATGTCTTCCTGTGACACCCCAAGGTAATTGGCCCAAACCTCAGCTGCCCCGCAGGCATTAGAGCGTGTATAAACGGTCATTGTGGTGTTGCCATCAACGTCAAGGTAAGACTCCCAGCTTTGTCGTCCGGCATGCAGGAAAATTTCCTGGAACTGTTCCCGGTGAAATCCTTTTTCAAGGATCTTTGTCCGGAAAGGGTTTTTTACATTGAAGGTAGGGATAACAGCATCTTTCGCAACAGTCATATGCCAGGCACCTCTTTCCTCCTCCACCAGGGTGATCTCCCGAGACACCATGGCAATGTCTACCATGTTTCCCAGTACGTCGGCCATGCCTTTACCTGCTCCGCCTGCCGATATGTCGATCCGGACAGCCGGATGTTCCTTGCGGAACTCTTCTGCCCAACGTACCACCAGGGGATACATGGCCCAGGCACCTGAAATGCTTATACGGCCGTAAAGGTTGCCCTCATCGTCGTAGCCAGACCCTCTCTCCATGCTGCATGATTGCATGGTAAAAACAAGCACTAAAGCCAAAAAGAACAATACGGTGTTTTTCATAAGAGCTGTGGTTTAATGTTCATTGATGTGGTGTTTTGGATATGAGTCCTGTGTCAACAGGTAACCAGGTGTACCAAACTGGCAGTAAAATTAATCAAAAACATTTGTAATTGCTTCTGCTTTGTTTCCATCGCGTCCGGTCATGCTCTCTGCCATGAACAGGGCATTATAGATGGCCTCCTGTGTTGCTTCTTCAACAGCCTGGAACAAGGTGTTCATTTGGTGGTTGCTTACCAGTGCGGGCATACCGGTCATGTGACTTTTGCCTGCATGTTCAATGGTATAGGCTGTTGAAAAAGCGATGGCAAAATCACCTGAAGAGTTTGTCATGTAATTGGTTGTACGTCCCATACCAATGAAAGACCTTTTGGTCATTCTTCTCAGGTTTCGGTCACAAAGTGGTGCATCGGTGGCGATAACGATCATGGCCGACCCGTCTTTATTTTCAGGACCAGGTTCAGGCACGGATGGCTGTTTGGTAAACGGAACACCGTTGATAAACAATTGCCGGCCAAAGTTCGACTGCACCAGCACCCCCACGGTATAGGTTTTGTCTCCAACAGCACCGGTAATCCGCGAAGCACTTCCAATGCCCGATTTGAAGCCAAAGCTGGTAGTGCCGGTACCGGCACCAGCGTTGCCTTCTTCAAACCAACCTGTCCGGGCCGTTTCAATGGCATGTACCACGTCAGCAGCCGTTATGTGCTGGCCGCGGATATCATTCAGAAAACCGTCGTTGGTCTCGCCTACAAGTGCGTTTACAGACCGCACATCCTCCATTTGTTCCTGACTGAGCATATAGGCAACGACTGACTCAAGGGCAGTACCAACATTCAGTGTGTTGGTCAGTATGATGGGGGTTTCAATGTTTCCCAGCTCTTCCACCTGGAGGGAGCCGGCCATTTTGCCAAAGCTGTTGAAACAATAGATTGCAGCAGGCACCTTCTGAAGAAACAAGTTTCCGCCGTGGGGCAATATTGCAGTAACCCCTGTGCGTATATGATCTTTTTCAATACGGGTAGTATGACCTACCCGCACACCCGGCACATCAGTGATCATATTCAGTGGTCCCGGCGACAGGGCGCCAACAATTATTCCTGCTTCGCGGGCACGCAGCGGTTCATTCAAACCAGCTTCATTCAAATTTGCTGAACTTCCGGGTTTCTCTCCAGACAGCACCACGGCAGTGCCAAACAACAATGCCAAAACGACGGGGATATACTTCATGTGCAAGGTTTATTAAATGTATAAAAGACAGAACGTTCATGGCTTAAAAATATAAATAATATCTGATAGTTTACAACCGGTCATACCGCATTATGTGTGGCGTAAAAACTGAACAGAAACCTCCGGGGAGATAAAAACAAGCATAACGCAGAAAACGGATAGTAGAGACAGGCACTAAACAGGGTCGAAATGAATGCAGGATTCATTTCTGGTGAACTTTCTTGCTGCATGGATTGTTTTGATAATGCTAAGGTGCATATCCTTCAGGCCGTCTGATTCGTCGCGAAAGCATTGAACCGGAACACCGTATCGGCGACTTTCAATGGATTGTTTCTGACCTGAATGATAAGCATAAATATTGACAATCAATTATATTCAGAAAACCATGAAATATCTAAAAAAGCTTATTTTGCCCACTGCTTTATCATTGTTCGTTTTCATGACCGCTGCCGGCAATCCGGGCAGTCTGAATCCAGGCGGTCTGCACGATTTTGTCGTTGACGACATCTACGGCGAACCTTTTCACTTGGATCAGCTTGCCGGCAAAAAGGTAATGGTGGTAAACACGGCCTCA
>PWKN01000022.1 GCA_003559735.1 Bacteroidales bacterium
ACAAACAAACATGGGAAAAGCCGGACCCTTTCACCTTTATATGCGTTTCCCACCTGGAAAGGAACAAAGGGGTTGACAGGTTGCTGCAAGCTTTTGCAATACTGAAAAAGAAAATAAACCATATTCGTCTGATCATCGGGGGAGACGGACCGGAGAAGAGAAAACTGAAACATCTGTGCAGGGACCTGGCATTGAATGATGTGGTTTTTTTTGCGGGACATATGGAGCGCAGGACATTACTGCACAATTTGCAAACTTCGCACGCTTTCGTGTTGTCATCAGTTTTTGAGTCGTTTGGTGTTGTGCTGATCGAAGCAATGGCTTGCGGACTGCCACTTATATCAACAAGGTCAGGTGGTCCGGAAGAGATCATAAACAATGACAACGGTTTGCTGGCGGCCGGCAATGAGCCCACCACGCTGGCGTCTGCAATGGAAGCGATGATATCTGGATATGCCGGTTATGACCGGCAGATGATCAGACAAATTGCAGAAGAGAAATACAGCCAACACGTCATCGCAAAACAATATATTGCATTGTACAGCACCATCATTGATGACCTGGATGCAAGACAAGACGTGGATTTTGAAGAAAGGAGCAACAAATAAAAAACCTGTACAGCTTGATGAAACAGCAGCTATTAAAATATAACGGTGGATTTAAGTGGACGTTCGATGGCAATATCTCATTCAAGGGATACCTGTATGATGCCGGTGGCTTGTTTAAGGAAGGTGCGGATGCCGCTTCCTTGTTTGAAGGGATAAAAACAGCCGGCACCCTGAAAGAAATGCTGCAGCAAACAGATGGTGCGTTTACCGTGATCGTTGAAACACAAAACAGCATACTCGTGGGTGTCGACGCCATGAGCATGTTCTCCATATATTACTCGTGGAATAACAACCAGTGGCTGTTGTCTGATTCGGCCCTTGAACTAAGCAGCCATTTGCCGCATAAAGGGTTTCAATATGATGCACTGCCAGAGTTTTTATCGGCTGGTTTTGTGACAGGCAGTGAATGCCTGATCAAAGACATACACAAGACCCAGGCAGGTGAGGTGTTGTCCCTCAAGAATGATGGAACCATTGACCGCTCCTTCCATTATCACTTCCTTCCAGTCCACTTTTCCAGTCAACCGGTGCGAATACTGAAAAACCAAATGCAAAACATGCTGGATGCAATCAGCAAACGGCTGCTGGGGTCGCTCAACGGACAAACCGCGGTTATCCCGTTAAGCGGCGGTTATGATTCAAGGCTGCTGGCAGCCATGCTGAAAAAAGCCGGCTATGAGAAGGTGGTATGCTTTTCATACGGCAAACCCAACCAGGAATCCATCCTCAGTGAAAAAGTGGCCCGCCAGCTTGGATACCAATGGATCTTTACAGATTACCGCCATACAGACCCTGCTTCATTTGTTTACGACAAGGAATTCGCCAGGTATTGCGATTATACCGGAAACGCCACCTCCATGCCATTTCTGCAGGAATATTTTGCCATTAAACAACTCAGGGAGTCGGCTGCCGTCCCTCCCGGCAGCATATTCCTGCCCGGACATACGGGCGACTATATTGCAGGAAGCTATACTGAAAAAACAATCAGGAATTGGTTGTTTGATGGAAGCCGCAGCAAGGTCCTGGCCCGGAAATATTTCCGGTTTGTGCCGCTTTCACCGCACGACGTCAGACACATTGCTGCCAGGATCGATCAATGGTTTTCAGCAGCGACATACCCCGATTTCACAACAGATCCGGATTATGATGTCTTAAAGGAGGACTGGGACCTTAAAGAAAAGTTTTCAAAGTTTGTCTTTAACGCAGCCAAGGTATTTCCCTGTTTTGACTACCCGTTTCGCCTGCCTTTGTGGGACAAACCCTTCAGGGAGTATTTCCGCAGCCTCCCTTTTAAATACAGGTCATACAAAAGACTGTACAACGAAGTGACTGAAGAGGATTATTTCAAACCCCTTGGCATTTATTATGGCAGAGAGGAGCTCAAAGAAAAACCACACAATATATGGATCCAAAGAGTGCGAAGTTTGCTGCGGCCCATCCTGCCCGATTCGGTCAGAAAAAAAAGGATGGCTGAACGCGATTACCTGATGTACCACGTATTTACAAAAGAACTGATCAATGATGCCTCACGCAACAGGCACATTGAAACACCCGTCCCGACACGGTTCAATCATTTCAACGCGCTGATCTGTTACTGGTATGCCAACCAGGTAAGGAAGTGGTGTGATCAGCACAGCCAGTCCGCTCACCAGTCCAATCCCCACGATGCCAACCAGGAAAAAAAAAGGGGTGATCAGCACCGCACGCCAGATTAACAGTCCATCCCCACGATGCCAACCACAACAAAAAAATGGAATGATGAGCACCGCACGCCGGATTAACAGTCCATTCACACGATGCCAATCAGGAAAATAAGAGGTTATCAGCCCCCCGGCTCCTGTTAACCACCGTTTACCAGGTCAGCCAATGGGTGTTATTCGGAGATCTGTCCTTCAAAGTTGGCCGTAAACGCTTCAAGGTCAGAGTTGCGCCTGTATTCTCCGGTAAAGAAAAACGCCAGCACCGCTTCCATGTTTTTGGGAGGCCTGAATCCGGGAAGGGCTGTAATTAGTTGCAGATCCTCCGTAAAAAAAGCCACCGACGGATAGCTCATTCTGCCCTGCAGGAGCGCAATGGCAAAACTGTGCGTTGCCCTTCTCTGTCCGATGTTCTCATTCTCAAAGACCTGCCCCTGAAACTCAATCGGCTCTTCCTGTTCGGCATTCAACTTGACAGGATAAAAATTGTTGTTCAGGTATTCGGCAATCACGGGATGTGCAAATGTTTCACTCGACATGCGCCGGCACCAGCCACACCAGTCGGTATAAACATCCACAAAGATCATTCTTGGATCTTCATTCATTAATTCCTGCGCTTCCTCCATCGTTAACCACTCCACCCCGTTCCCGGATGCTTCGACGCTTGCCGGCCACGCCAGGAGTAAGGACAATATGGCTGTAATCTTGATGATTCTTAACATAATGACAACAATTATACGATCAATAAAAAAACAATTGCAAAAGTACGCCAATCTATGCGATAATCCACAAACTTATTAACACCTGACACAGGCAATTTGTTTGCTTTTTATGAACAACGATCAAAGGGTCTGGTCAGCAAATGGGCTATTTAACGCGTTTTACTGCCCAGTAATGGGACAAACCGGAAATAACCAAAACGCTCCTCCCTGGTATCTTCTTCATCTATCCGGGTGATCCGTTTCATAACCTGGGTGTCGCCGGCACCAACAGGGATCACGATGATGCCCCCGGTTTTTGTCTGCTGCAACAATGCATCAGGCAGATAAGGTGCAGCAGCGGTAACAATGATCCTGTCGAAAGGGGCATAAGCCGGCAACCCTTTATATCCATCCCCATAAAAAACCCTAACCTTGTAATTCATTTTTGCCAGCAGCTCCTTTGCCCTCAAATACAGCGAATGGTGACGTTCTATGCTGAACACCCTGGCACCCATTTTTTCCAGAACACATGCCTGGTAGCCACTCCCGGTACCTATCTCCAGCACCTTCATTCCCTTTTCAACCATTAACAGCTCTGTTTGACAGGCAACCGTATAAGGCTGACTGATGGTCTGACCTGAACCGATAGGAAACGGTTTGTCCTGGTACGCCATTTCAAGAAAGGATGAATCCATAAAGTAATGCCTTGGAACCGCCTCCAATGCAGACAACACCTTTTCATCCCGGATCCCTTTCGATCGGACTTCCTCTATCAGGCGCTTACGAAGTCCCTTGTGCCTGTATGAATCAACCAGTTTGGACATGTGCTTTGTTTATCAGAAATAGCAAAATACGAAAATAATCATTTCGGGCTCCATAAAAAACCATACTTTTGTGAAAATTCGATTTTTTTCAGCCTTTATAAACGGACAAGTAATGACAAAAAAAATAGGCGTACTGGGTGCGGGACACCTTGGAAAAATTCACATACAATGCATCCTTGCCTCTGATCTGTTTGAGCTGACCGGTTTTTATGATCCCGACAATGAGACTTCGGAACATGTGGTCAGCACCTTTGGCATTCACCGGTTCGATTCTGACGATGCCCTGATTGAGGCCTCAGAGATCGTTGATATTGTAACCCCTACAGTATCGCACTACAATTGTGCTTCCAAATCATTAAAAAAAGCAAGGCATGTTTTTATTGAAAAGCCTCTGACCACATCACTCGAAGAGGCCTCAAGGCTGATTGACCTTGCGGGTGAAGCAAATGTAAAAGTACAGGTGGGTCATGTCGAACGTTTCAATCCGGCATTCATTGCAGCCAAACCCTATCTTAACAATCCGCTCTTTATTGAAGCCCACCGCCTGGGTCAGTTCAATCCGAGGGGAACGGATGTTCCGGTGATCCTCGACCTGATGATCCACGATATCGACATCATATTGAACGTGGTTAATGCAGGCGTAAAAAGAATCTTTGCAAGTGGTGTTTCTGTTGTTTCTGACACCCCCGACATTGCCAACGCACGGGTTGAGTTTAACAACGGCTGTGTCGCCAACCTTACAGCCAGCAGGATCTCCATGAAGAACATGAGGAAGACACGTTTTTTTCAGCACGAGGGGTATATTGCCGTCGACTTCCTGTCAAAGGAAACACAGATCATTCGCCTAAAAGACGTTGGATCCAGTCCGGACCCCATGGCCATGATCATTGATATGGGACCAGAAAAAAACCGGAAGCAGATATGGGTGGAAAAACCGGAAATAAAATCGATCAACGCAATAAAAACAGAACTCGAAACATTTTACGGCTCAATCATAGAAAACACCGAACCTCTTGTCAGCATAATGGATGGATATGCCTCGCTTGAGCTGGCCTACAAAATTATGGACAAGATAGAAGACAACCTGCACCTGACCTGATTGGCATGCATGAACATTACCAGGTAGCAAAAAAATGTTAAAATATCTTTGGGTTTGCATACAATATGTTCATGATCGTGCCGTTCCTTGTTATATCATTCCCCGCTTTTTTTTCTGAACGATTGCTGCATCTTCGCAAAGCATTGCCAATGAGGATTTATACTAACTGAAACGAATCAATGGATAAACGGCTACAAAAGATTCAAATCATTAAATTCGTTTTTTTTGATTTCCTTGCCGCCACATTGGCCTGGTTCCTGTTTATCAACATACTCATTGCAAACAATGGGTTTGAAATCGCCAGGATCAGGGAGCAGGTGTTCATCGAAGAGAACCTGTTGTTCGGATTGGTCATTATCCCGTTTTTCTGGTTGTTGCTCTATTATTTAAGTGGCTACTATAAAAACCTGTTCCGGCAATCGCGACTTGGCCAGTTTGGTCAGACCATTTTTACCTCGGCTATTGGCGTGCTGGTCATTTACTTTGTTATATTGCTGGATCAGGCTGTTACGGCAAGCAAAGTATATTACCAGTCATTGTTTCTCCTGTTTGTTCTTCATGTTTTCTTTACTGCCACCTTCCGTTTTATACTGTCTTCACTCATCATAAAGAAAATCCACAGTGGCAGAATTGGATTCAACACCATTATTATAGGGAGTCAGAAAAGGGCAACAGAGATCACCAGGGAACTGCTGTCTCAGAAAAAATCTGCAGGGAACAAGCTGATTGGCTTTGTCAATGTTAGCAATCAGGATGATTACCCGGTGGAGCAGTATTTACCGCACCTGGGCAGTTTCGACAACATAAGGACCATCATTCAAATGCACCAGGCAGAAGAGGTGATCATTGCCATGGAGTCGCGCGAGCACAACAACATCAGCCATATTCTCACCGACTTGTATTCTACAGATGTGGTTGTTAAGATCATACCGGAAATGCACGATATTCTGCTGGGTACCGTGAAGATGACCTCAATATTCGGCACTCCGCTGATCGAAATCCAGTCGGGCCTGCTCCCTGCCTGGCAGCAATCGATCAAGCGCTTTATCGACATTGTGGTATCAACAGGCTGCATGATTCTGTTGTCGCCTGTTTTCCTGATCACTGCCGTTATTGTAAAAGGCACCTCCCGGGGACCGGTATTTTATAAGCATGAGCGCATCGGAACCCATGGAAAGCCTTTTATGATGCACAAGTTCAGGTCGATGTACGTAGACGCAGAAAAGAACGGACCACAGTTGTCCTGCGAAGACGATCCACGCATTACACCCTTCGGAAAGTTCATGCGCAAGGTCAGGCTGGATGAGATTCCCCAGTTTTACAATGTGCTTCTTGGATACATGTCGCTGGTGGGACCCCGTCCGGAAAGACAGTTCTATATCGACCAGATCGTAAAAATTGCCCCGGAGTACAAACTGCTGCAAAAGATTAAACCTGGGGTAACCAGCTGGGGACAAGTTAAGTTCGGTTATGCGCAAAACGTGGAGGAAATGATAGAACGGTTGAAGTATGACTTGTTGTACCTGGAGAACATGTCACTGGCCGTCGACTTTAAAATATTGATCTATACAATTTTGATCATCATGCAGGGCCGCGGAAAATAAGTCCGCAGAAACCCTCTACAGCAAACCCTCTTCTATCAGCAGCACGATTTCTTCAATCATCGCATCTTCACCATAAGGGTCGTATTCGGTTTTCAGGTTGTAACCAAACAACCGTCCCAGTGACTGCCAGAAGACTGCCCGGAAAACGCCACGAAACTCCCTTAAAATATCATAAGATGTATGGTTTGTCTCTCTGTCGATCAGTTTGACAAGGATCACCCCCTGCGAAATGGTCAATCGCCTCAGGTCGGCTTCAAATTCCTCGAGCAGCTCCGCTTCAGCCTGCCGCATAAATGCACGCCGTTCCCGCTCGCTATCAAATTCCAGTAGTTTTTCAGAATATTCCGCAAACAGGTCCCCTGCCATTTGTGCATAAGGATATACCCTTCTGACATTGCGAACAGTCCGGTTGTACCGAAAAGCCTCGTACCGGTTTCTGAACTCCCGCTGTGCCACCACGCTTACCGGCTGAAGCTCCATGATGATCAGGGTATCGCCGTCTGTAACACGCGCAGAAACAGTGATACCGTCCCGAATATCAGTCCGGACACCATCACTGCTTTGTGCATCCTGCCCTTGCGCGTAATGGAAGAGAACAGCGACCAGTAACAGGGAACATATGCCAATACGGATCATCATCAAAGAAAACATTCGTTCAGTCAAACATTGAACGAATGAAGGTATAAAAAATTTTGCGCCTGGACAATATATCAGGAGGCTGCTTTTAAACGGCCAGATTTTGCCTTATCCAACCGTTGTCGTGCATAATCAAGGGTAAGATGAAACCTGTCCGTCTGTTCTTCTGCAGAAGGAATTTCATACATGGCATCGAGCATGATGATCTCGCAAATGGAACGCAGTCCCCTTGCTCCCAGTTTGAACTCAATAGCCTTGTCAACAACATAGTCGAACACATCATCATCGATGATCAGCTTCCTTTTGTCCATTTCGAACAATTTTTTGTATTGTTTTACAAGAGCGTTTTTGGGTTCTGTCAGTATCTGCCGGAGGGCATCACGGTCGAGCGGATTCAGGTAGGAAAGTACAGGGATCCGGCCCACCAGTTCAGGTATCAGGCCAAAGCTTTTCAAATCCTGTGGTGCGACATACTGCAATATATTGTCCCTGTCCACACGATCACTCCTGTTTGCACCATAGCCAATAGCATTTGCCTGTATTCGCGAAATGATCTTCTTCTCTATGCCATCAAATGCGCCCCCGCATATGAATAATATTTTTTCTGTGTTTATCTGTATCATTTTTTGTTCGGGGTGTTTCCTGCCTCCCTGTGGTGGCACATTCACCACAGCGCCCTCAAGGAGCTTGAGCAAGGCTTGCTGAACCCCTTCTCCCGACACATCACGTGTAATTGACGGATTGTCAGATTTGCGGGCTATCTTATCCAGTTCATCAATAAACACAATTCCCCGCTCAGCCGCGGCGACATTATAATCGGCCACCTGGAGCAACCGCACCAGAATGCTTTCCACGTCCTCGCCAACATAGCCTGCTTCCGTCAGTACGGTTGCGTCGGCGATACAAAAAGGAACCTTCATCTTCCTGGCAATTGTCCTCGCCATCAATGTCTTACCGGTCCCCGTTTCCCCGGTGACCAAAACGGAACTATCGGTACGGGCCAGTTTTTTTGCCATTTCAATTGTATCCAGGGTTTCAGAAATCGTTCCGATTTGATTGAGCTTTATAAGGATTGAGTTGGCACTTTTTTCCCTGATTCCTCGCCCAAGCCGTTCAGTATTGGTTACAAAAATATCGTCACCTACAATCTGAACCCTTTGGCCCAATCGTTCTGTCAAGATCTTCCAACCATCCCAGTCTTCTTCTGCCAAACCATCCTCAATGGAAATGATCGGGTATTTCGTCAAAAGATTTTCGTAGTAGTCCACCATTTCCATAGAATTTTTCTCTACACCTTCGCCTTTCAGTTCATAAATATTTTTTTCT
>PWKN01000043.1 GCA_003559735.1 Bacteroidales bacterium
GAAATGAAGTGAGTGAAGCCATCGAAAACGTCAACTACAACAATTACGGGGTGTTGTATAATTATCCCGCCGCCCGCGATGCTTGTCCGACGGGCTGGCACCTTCCAGCATCCGGCGATTGGAACACACTGACAGATTATCTGGTCAGCAGACCCGGCATTGATCCGACCAATATGGGGAATGCAATGAAATCGTGCCGCCAGGTTAATTCGCCCAGAGGAGGTGATTGTGATACTTCTGAACACCCTCGCTGGAATGAGGACAGATCGTCAGGTTTTAATCACCACGGCGACGATGCAGTTGGTTTTTCGGCCCTGCCTGGGGGAATATTTCGCGCCAGCGGGATAAATTACGTTTTCGCCAACCGGGGAACAGAAGGCTATTGGTGGACTGCTACGGAGACAGATAACGGGAATTCTATCCGCACACGATCATTGGGAAACAATCGGCCAGACATCACCCGTGAAAGTCGTCCGGCCAGCGAAGGACTAAGCATCAGATGCATTCAAAGTGTCTACACGTTAAGGCTTACCCCCGAACCTGTTGGGTGGGGAACGGTTACCGGCACCGGCAACTACCATTTCAATGAAACCATTTCTGTAGATGCCATCCCTGGCGAAGGATATGCCTTCAGTCACTGGAGCGGCGACACTGTTCATCTCGCCGACTCCCCAACACGACCCAACAACACAGTCCGAATGCCGGCACAGGATGTTGACCTGACGGCCCATTTCACGCGCCGGCAATATACCATAACCGCCATGGCAGATCCCCCTGAAGCTGGCAGCATAGAAGGCACCGGGGTGTATTATTACGATGATGAAGCAACCCTCGTCGCCACCGCCGCCGGGGGGAACCACTTTGTAGCGTTCACCGAAAATGGCAGTCCGTTCAGCAGCGGTGTGACCGTTGCACCGGGCGACTACCCGTCCATTGCCACCTATACGTTTTCAGTGGAATCGGACCGCGACCTGGTGGCGGTGTTTGCCATCAACCAGTACACCATCACCGCCACAGCCGGTCCGGATGGTGAAATTGACCCTTCCGGCGAAGTGGTGGTGGCTTATGGCGACAACCAGGCATTCACCATTACCCCCAACCTGGGATACCATACAGGGTCTGTACTGGTCGACGACACAACCATCGACATGGCAAGCGACCCGGCATGGGATGCCGGAACCGGCATGTATACATTTACTGGTGTTGCCAGCAGTCATACCATCCACGCAACATTCACCATCAACCAGTACACCATCACCGCCACAGCCGGCCCGGGTGGCGAAATCGACCCTTCCGGCGAAGTGGTGGTGGCTCATGGCGGCAGCCAGGTGTTTACGATCTCTCCTGATGAGGGTTTTGAGATCAATGAGATCAGGGCCGACGGATTCCCCGTGGCAACCGGCACAACAGTATGGGAACAGGAATGGGACGATGAAACCGGTCAATACACCTATGCCAATGTAACCAATGACCATACGCTGGAGGCTACCTTCACCAGTACCAGGCCCCCGGTATCTGTTCCGAATGCATTCATTCCTGGCGACGACGGACTAAGTGAAAACCGTGAATTTAAACCCCAGTTTGGGATAGAGGTAGATCCGCAAAACTATGCAATGACCATCTATAACCGTTGGGGAGAAAAGATCTTCACAAGCAAGGATCCAGCAGAAGGATGGGATGGCACGGTCAACAACCGGGATGCCCCGCAAGGGAGTTACGTTTACCGGATTGTTTACGACGATAACGGAAAGAGAAAGGAGCATACCGGATCATTGATGCTTATCCGATAGCCACGCCGCTGAATCCGCCACGGCCCTTTACAAGCGCATACCGGATCATTGATGCTTATCAAGTAGCCACACCGCTGAGCCCGCCGCAGACCTTGACAGTCAATAACCATATCACTGATGCTTATCAGGTAGCCACATTAAAAAAAAGGACGTGCGGCAGTCAGGAAAAGAAGATTGTCCGGATCCTCCTGCAGCCAGGATGATCCGGTACACTCAGGGTTGCCGGACTGACGATCAGGCCCCTCCGATCTGCATCTCGCGCACCCGGAATGTCGGTGCAGCCAGTGTAAGGTTCAAATCGATGTCGTCGGCCATCATATCGATGTTTGGCAATATGGTTGCAGCACTTCCTGCAATGGTCAGTCCCTGAACGGGATGAACCACCTCCCCGTCTTCAATCCAGAACCCGTTTGCACCACCACTGTAGTTGCCGTTTACGGGATTAATTCCATAACCCGTAACACCCTTCAGGAGCAATCCGCGTTTGGTGTTTCCCAGGATATCCTGCACACTGTCTCGGCCAGGCTGTAATGTGATGTTGTGTGTTCCGATTGACGGCAGACTGGTAAATCCGGCCCTTGAAGCATTGCCCGTGCTTTCCACCCCAGCTCGTTGCGCTGCATAGGTGTTGTAGATAAAGGCACGCAACACCCCCTCCTCAATCAGTGTCCGCCTCTGAACCGGCACCCCTTCCCCATCGAAGGGCTTGCTTCCGAGCCCTTTTTCGCGAAGGCCATCATCTGTCAGGGTGAGCAGTCCCGAAGCAAACTGCTCATCCATACGGTCCTGCAAAAAGCTGGCTCCCTGGAGGACACGCTCCCCGTTGATTGCTGCAATGATTCCGCCGATCAGTGAACGCGCAACCGCCGGATCAAAGATCACGGCCGCACGTTGGGTTTTGACCATTATGGGATCCAGCATCTCATATGCCTTCTTTGCTGCGCTGGCCCCGATCGTTTCGAGCGACTCCAGGTCTGAGAAGAAGCGGCGCGCGGACGACTCCCAGCCGGTGTGCCGCTGTGAATCCTTTTCTGCAACCACACCCACGCCGACAGAACAGGCCGACGACCGCCACGTTTTTAACATTCCGTTTGAGTTGGCCACTATGATCTCCGATTCCCGTTCACCAAAAGATGCCCCTGAGCTATGGGTGATCCGCTCATCTTTCATCGCGTGGGCTTCAACTTCCAGTGCCATGTCGATCTTTTTCTCCATCGGAACGGCAGCAATCTCCGGATCATATAACCCAGCCACCTCCTGGTGGGGCATATCGTCAGTAAAAACATTGTATTTGTCGGGTGTCGTCAGCCTCGCAAATGCAATGGCGCGTTCGAGGGTCTCACTCAGCGAACGGTCGCTGAAATCATTACAATGACTGAACCCCATGGCCCCGTCTACCAGCACGCGGAAACCCACGCCTCCGGCATCGGATTCCTGGATGGTTTCAATGTCTCCATTGCGGACCCGCACAGAAAGGCTCCTGCTATGCTGAATATACACTTCCGTCTCGTTGGCACCCATTCGCCGCCCCCGGCCTATCAGCCGGTCTGCTAATTCAAGATAGTTCATATGTTTCCTTGTTTTGTTTTCACACCTTTTTCAAAATCGCATGCGTCGAACATCAGCTCCTGCTGCCGCCAACGTTCATGCCCCTGATCCGAACCGTCGGCTGTCCGGCAGTCACTTCTGCCATCTGCCCCTTGCAGCATATACCCGGACCAAAGGCCAGGTCATTGGCCACCGCATCGATATTGGATATCACTCCCATACACGACCCAACCAGGGTGGCTCCCTTGACAGGCGTGGTTTTGCGGCCATTCTCTATCAGGTAGGCTTCGCGGCAGGTGAAGTTGAAAATGCCTGTGACCGGATTAACGCTTCCCCCGCTGAGGCTTTGCACGTAGATGCCCGAAGGGGTATCGGCCAGTATGTCCTCCGGAGTATCTTTCCCGGGCTCAATAAAGGTGTTTGTCATCCGCGGTATCGGGAAATGCCTGAACGACTCCCTGCGTCCGTTTCCCGTACGCGTCAAGTCCAGTTGTTTGGCACTCAGTATGTCGGTCATGTATCCCTTAAGTACCCCTTTTTCTATGAGCACATTGCGTTGCGCCTGGGTACCTTCGTCATCAAAGTTGATCGTACCACGATAGTTGGGTATGGTTCCGTCATCCACCATTGTAAACACATCGGTTGCCACCTTTTTTCCCATTTTCCCTGTAAACGCACCAATACCCCTGGCAATGTTATCGGCTTCCAGTGGGTGTCCCACTGCCTCGTGGATCAGCACCCCACCAAATCCATTCTCCATCACCACATCCATAGTACCGGCCGGCGCATCTTCTGCTTCCAGCATGGCAATAGCCTCCCTGGCCGCACGCTCTGCAACCGACTCCGGGGTATCCTTTTCAAACAGCTCAAAACCGCTGTGCTCGCTGATGCGTTCGCGTGCCATATGCCGGTTGCGGCCATCATCGCTCATCACCTCTGTAATAAAAAACAGCAAAGGGAGCTCGTCGCGTATGTAAAGCCCTTCGCTGTTTGCGATCACCCGGCTGCGAACCTGGTCGTTGTAATCGATCTTCGCCATCCGGATGCGCTGATCATAATCCAGTGCCGCCTGGTTTGCCCGCTCCATAATTTCGATGCGCTCACTGTCGGCAATCACGTCCAGCGGCATCTTTACCGTCACAAACGACTTGCGGTTAACCGTCTTAACCGGCACCGGATCAACCATTTTGCCGTTTCGTGCCACATAAGAAGCAATCTGTGCCGCCCGCATCAGGTTTTCTTCGGTGATCTCCTCTGTATAGGCATATCCTGTTTTGTCGCCCGAAATAACACGAACACCCGCACCCTGGCTTATGCCATAGAGTCCGCTTCTGAAAGCCGACTCCTCCATAATGATCTGCCTTGAGTGGCGATGTTCAATATACACATCAGCAAATTCACCCCCATTCTCCAGGGCTTTGGCAATAACCCTGTCGAGACACTCCTTATCTGCATCGAGTCCGCGACCAAGACCAGCCGCATGTCCGCCGCACGAAACCATATGCGTAAGCAGCGGTGGCGTCACCGCAACGGCAATGCCACTCTTTAGCCCCAGCTCAAGAAAACGCCGCCTGGGAATGGATCCACCTGAAAAGTCTGTTTTGTCCATAATTTCCTTTTTTGTCAATACTATTTGTTTTTCTCCATATTATATCCATTATTCATGATCCTGAATTGTTCATGCTTATCTTTAGGTCAGATGCAAGGCGTCGAAAGCCGCCCGGTAGTTATTGTTATGTCCCGCTGCAGGTCGTGCTGCCGGTCGCGCTGGCGTCTCTCTGATCTATGATGCCGATCAGCCTGCCGGGTAATTCTATGTTATGCCCCTGCAGGTCGCGCTGCCGTCTCTCTGACACCAATCAGCAGGGCGGGTAATGCCTGTATTCTACACCCCCTGCAGGTCGCGCTGCCATCACACGTGCAACGATCAGTAAGCTGGGAAAAAAGGCTAAAAATATGAATAATTTTTTAATTTTACCCTGTTGTTCGTCCATTTATTAATAGTTTTATCTTTGTGGAACAAAGCACAACAATTGAATTGCCAAAAAAATGTTCTTCCGATGAGTAAACTGGATGCAAAATTATTGATCGTTGATGATGATGAAGATGTATTGCTTGCTGCCAAACTCTTTTTAAAACAGCATATCCGTGTGGTACATACCGATCCCAATCCCAACAACATCCCCATGTTGCTGAAAAATGAGAATTACGATATGATGCTGCTGGATATGAACTTTTCGCGCGACGCGACCAGTGGCAAGGAGGGCTTTCACTGGCTGAACAAGATCCTTGAAGTCGACCCTGCCATTGCCGTGGTGCTCATCACCGCCTATGGCGATATTGAGCTGGCCGTGCAAGGGGTAAAGGAAGGTGCAACAAACTTCCTCCTGAAGCCGTGGGACAATAAAAAATTGCTTGCCACCATCACCACTACCCTCGAAGCACAACGATCAAGAAAAGAGCTGCAGGACCTCCGTTCAAAACAAAAATTCCTGCTCGAACAAGGCGATCAACCCTACAGCCAAATTGTCGGTGAGTCGGAAGCGATGTTAAAGGTATTGAATACCGTCCAGAAGGTAGCCGTAACAGATGCAAATGTATTGATCCTTGGTGAGAACGGCACAGGCAAGGAAGTCATTGCCCGGGCCTTACACCGTGCTTCGAAACGCAAGGATGATGTGTTTATCAGTGTCGACCTCGGGGCCATCAGCGAAACCCTGTTTGAAAGCGAACTGTTCGGATACAAGAAAGGGGCTTTCACCGATGCCAAGGAAGACCGTCCGGGACGGTTTGAAGCGGCAAACAAAGGGAGCATCTTCCTCGACGAGATCGGCAACCTCAGCCTGCCCCTGCAATCAAAACTGCTCAGTGTTATCCAGAACCGCAATGTGGTACGCCTGGGTTCGGTTAAAGAGATCCCTGTCGACGTTCGCCTGATATGCGCCACGAACATGCCCCTGTACCAAATGGTGGAAGAAGGCAAATTCAGGCAGGACCTTCTCTACCGCATCAACACCGTTGAGATCAACCTGCCACCCCTGCGCGAACGAAAAGAAGACATCCCACTGCTGATAAACCACTTTTTGGAGATCTACTGCAAAAAGTACAAGATGCCCGAAAAGCGACTGCATACCAACACGCTGAAACGCCTTGAAAAACATCACTGGCCGGGCAACATCCGCGAACTGCAGCACGCCGTTGAACGGGCCGTCATCATGAGCGACTCCAATGTACTGCAGCCGGGCGACTTCTTCATTTCACAGCAACAGGACAAACCCGAAAATGACCTTCCCGAAGCGGCCTCCAACCTGGAAGCCACTGAAAAAATGCTCATCCGAAAGGTGATCGACAAACATGGCGGGAACATCAGCAAAGCCGCAAAAGAACTGGGAATTACCCGTGCATCACTATACAGACGAATAGAAAAATATGAGCTATAGAAATTTCCGGGTGAATGTGGTTGGCAGGGTGTTGCTCATTACACTCTCTGTGGTGCTGCTCACGTACGTGATCAGAAATGCCGAATTCGTCATCGTACCCGTCATACTGTCGCTGTTGACCGTGCTCCAGATGTTTTCGCTGGTAAAATACGTGGAACGTACCAACCGCAAGCTGTCGACTTTCTTTGATGCGATCCGCCATAGCGACTTCTCTTCGTCATTTTCTGATAAAGGGATGGGCAAAAGCTTTGATGAGCTAAACCAGGCTTTCAATGAGGTAATCACCGAGTTCCAGAAAACACGGGCAGCAAAGGAAGAACACTTCAACTACCTCCAAACCGTCGTTCAGCACGTAAGCATCGCCATCATCGTGTTTAAAAAAGATGGCTCGGTGAACATGCTCAACAATGCATTCAAAAGGTTGTTCCGTGTCAGCAACCTCCGGTTCATCGATGAGCTGGAGAAGATCGACAAAAACCTGTCGGAAGTGATGTACAAGATCAAGGCAGGCGACAGTGAGTTGCTGAAGGTGTTCCACGAAAATGAACTGATGCAGCTGTCAGTCAGGGCAACCGAGTTCCGGATGCAGGGCGACGACTTTGTGCTCGTATCATTACAGAACATTCACACCGAACTCGAAGCCAAGGAAATGGACTCCTGGCAAAAACTCATCAGGGTGCTTACCCACGAGATAATGAACTCCATCACCCCCATCGTGTCTCTTTCTTCGACCGTTAAAACGCTGCTGATCGATGATCATACCGTTGCACTCAAAAAAGAGATCGACCCCGACGATGTGGATAGCGCGCAAAGTGCATTGAATACAATAGAAAGAAGGAGCCGCGGATTGCTGAACTTTGTACAGGTGTACCGGAACCTCACCCGCATCCCCAAACCCAACTTCCGCCACTTTGAAGTGAGCGAACTGTTTATAAACATAGAAAAGCTGCTGTATCCCAAAATCAAAGAACAAAACATCCAATGTACCTACAAGGTGCTGCCTCCCGGATTGATGCTTACCGCCGATCCGGATCTCATTGAACAGGTCCTGATCAATCTGATCATCAACTCCATACATGCAGTACAACAATCGAAAAACCCCAAAATCCTGATCCTTGCCACCACCGAAAGTCATAACCGCATCAGCATATCGGTGAGCGATAACGGACACGGGATCAAGCCCGATAACCTCGAACAGATCTTTGTGCCCTTCTTCACCTCGAAAAAAGAAGGCTCCGGCATCGGACTCAGCCTGGCGCGGGAGATCATGCGCCTCCATAAAGGGAGCATCACGGTAAAATCAAAACCCGGGGTGGAAACCAAATTTACCCTCTATTTCTGACCACATCCCACAGAACACCCATCGCTTCAATATGACTTCCCGGTAACACCCATCTTTTCAGGATGACTTCCCGGTAACACCCGAAGTTTGTTGCGATACGCACAAGGGAGCGAACTATGTTGCGACATGATTCGAAGATTACTCCAAAATGCGTACGCAGCGTACCGAGTAACCTTGTTCTTTTCGGAAATATTGATTAAACAGGCGGCCCATGTCATGATAAACCAGCCTGTACC
>PWKN01000221.1 GCA_003559735.1 Bacteroidales bacterium
CGACAACGGCTGTCCGGGTGAGGCCTACTTCGACACCACTCCCTTCAACCAGGGTGGCGAGTATCGCGATACCCATGTAGACATTGAAAAGTGCGGCGACATCGACGGTGGTTACAATGTCGGGTGGATCGCCCCGGGCGAATGGCTCGAATATACCGTGCAGGTGGCTTATACCGATACCTTCCTGTTCGACTTCCGGATCGCCTCATCGTCAGATAACAACAAGCTTCACCTTCAGGTGAACGGAGAACCGGCAACGCCCGTGATCGAACTACCCAACACCGGTGAAGGGTTGCAGACATACCGCTCCTACACAGAAAGGGTTTTTCTTGAAGCGGGCACACAGGTGCTTCGTGTCTATTTCGACAACGGCACGGGAGGATTTAACTTCAACAAAATGACCGTCAGCTCACCTGAGCTCATCTGGCCTTTTCACACCGGTCTGGATGGATGGACACTCACAAACAACCTTACTGGTCATGTTGCAGACAGCATTTTACACCTTGAGGTCACAGGATCCGACCCCTTTATGCATTCGCCTGATGGGTTGAGGATAAACGCCTCCACCCACTCCAGGATCCGGGTTAACATGAAAAACAACACCTCCGATGATGAGGGCCGGATCTACTTCATTACAGATACAAGCACCGGATACAGCCAGGACAAGTCCGTACCATTCACTGTCAACACAAACGACGACACTTTTACTGAATACGTGGTGATGATGAACCAGAACCCTTACTGGAGGGGCACCATTACCCAGATCAGGCTCGACCCCCTGGAGCATGCCTCTGCTGGAACCCTGGAAATTGACTACATCAAGGTGGCACACGCAGGCTGTGAGGTGCAAACCATCCATTTCGACCCCCCCGCTTCTGCCGACATCGACACATCATGGCTGCTGTTGGAAGCCACAGCGTCGTCGGGGTTGCCGGTGCGTTTCGAAGTCCTCTCAGGGCCTGCTACATTGAAAGGTGATACCTTGTTTCCCACCGGGCAGAACGGACTGGTGAAGGTGGCAGCCTACCAGGATGGCGACGGGTTTTACTGCGCTGCAGGTCCGCTGGCTCACGAAATCCTTATCTGGCAACCTTTCCCTGCAAGAGAGACCGAACAGCTGCAGGCATATGCTGACCAATGGGTGGCCACTGATGGCGTGGGACGCATACTGCCGGGCTATGACACATGCGGTGATTACAGGCCCGACCGGTATGTCGGAATGTTTTACTGGATCTGGCATGCCTCCATCAGGTTAAAACAAGGCGAACTGGAAACTGTGCCCGATCTTTTGCGCATCGATCCCGAGAGTCCGCCTTTCGAATGCAACGACTATTACTGGAGCGAACCGGAAAGCGGGTTCTATCATCCCAGCGACCCCTGGTCAACCCGCCGCAACCTGCAAATGCTTGCCAATGCCGGCGTCGACTTTATCTTTTTTGACTTCACCAATGGCGACCAGGGATGCAAAAGCATCCATGACTTCATGGAAGTGGCACTCGATATGTACCATGCGGGAATTCCCGTTCCCAGGATCACTTTCTTTATGAATGAGAATTACGAAGCGTCAATGAGTTGCGTTCTGAATAACTTTTACAACATCCCCGAATATGAGCCCCTTTTTTTTTACTGGGATGGAAAACCACTGCTGATGGCCAACCTTGATAAATGCGCCACACAAACCGACCTGTGCCGCACAGAAGCCATAACCGACATGTTCACGTGGCGCACCACATGGGCTTTTGACCAGGGGCAGTGGAATTTTCTCGATAGCTATCCGCAAGACTACTTCGTCAGAAACGGGGTGGCTGAACAAATGCCTGTGTGCAAGGCACAGGGAGCCCCCCTGGGCGACTATACCAACAAGGGCAGCAGCTTTCATGGCGGACAGGCACCACCCTACGATAAATACTGGGAGACCGAACTGTCGAAATACGGATTTGCTTTTGAAGAGCAGTGGAAGCGGGCCTACGAGATAGACCCCATGATCGTGTGCATCACCGGATGGAATGAATATACGGCCGCTGCCTGGCCAACCAGGGCTGACCAGAGTGCTGTCGATTTCATGGGCAAACCATTCAATGATCCCAGCTGGCGCTGTGTGAACCAGGCCACCTGTCTGAGCAAAGATGCCCAGGGAAACCACATTCCCCACGGCTGGCTGTTCGTGGACCAGTTCAACGTGGAGTTTAACCGAGACCTGGCACCCATGAAGGGAGGCTACACCGACAACTACTATTACCAGCTGATTTCACATATACGCAGGTATAAAGGGATGGCACCACCCGAACCGATCTCACAGCCCAGAAGCATCTCCATCGACAGCCAATTCGGCGAATGGGCTGATGTAACCCCTGTCTTCACTGACCCCCCCGGCGATGTAATGAACCGCGACTTCAGGAATGTAAACAACAGCGCCAGGCTTGTAAACAACACGGCACGCAACGACATCATCGAATCCAGGACCACATACGATGACGACAACCTGTACTTTTATGTCAAAACCCTCGAGCCCCTTACGCCCTGGGATGGAGAAAACTGGATGTTGCTGTTTTTGGACGTTGACAGACAGAACGGTACCGGATGGGAAGGATATGACTTCCTGGTCAACCACAAAGTGCTTTCTGACAGAGCAACCACTTTAAAACGGTGGACGGGCAAAAAATGGGCAGATGCCATTGATATTGATTACCGGGCAGCCGGCAACGAGATGGAGATCGCCATACCAAGAAACGCAGTGATGCTCTCAGAAGACACACCGGAGTTTTACTTCAAGTGGGCTGACAACATACAACACCTGGATGATATTACTGCATTTTTTACGGATGGAGAAGCTGCACCCGACAGGCGGTTCAAATACAACTACAGCGTCAGCAAGCTGCCTGTCGTTCCCCGCTCACCCTTTGCAGACCACCAGATACCAGGAACCATCCAGTTCGAAGACTTTGACAACGGAGGGGTGGGCGTAGCATATGCTGACGCCACCATCGGCAATGAAGGCGGCAAATACAGACCGGATGAATCGGTCGACATTGGTGAAAAAGTCCCTGGTGAATATTATGTGGGATGGGTATACAGCAACGAATGGCTCGAATACACCGTCCATGCGAATGCAACAGGCCTCTTTAGAGTATCCCTACACTATTCGGCACCCGGAGCAGAGTCGCAGGTCACCATGTTTGTAAATGCGGTTGACAAAACCGGACCCATTTCCCTTCCGCAAACCACCAGCCAGGGTGATCCAGATAACGAAGGAAGCTGGGGGGTCAAAGACATCGATGTCAGACTGTCGGCGGGCACCCACGTGCTGCGGTTTTTTGTGAACCAGGCAACCGGTGACCTGAAGCTCGACAAGATGGTATTTACTGAAAAAGATGTTGTTTACCCCGGCGATGGCACTGGTTTGTGGAAATCCTACTGGGATGCAGCCATGGGTGCCAGGGACTGGTTTGTTGATTCCATCTGTGGCGGGATCGTACCCATTATTGACGAAGCGTGGGGGGAGGGCTCTCCGGGCTGCGGAATAAAAGACAACTTCTGGAACGCTCGCTGGGAAGGTCAGATCGAAGCACTTTATTCTGAAGAACATACATTCTTTGCAACCGTCAATGACCAGGCCAGGCTATGGGTCAACGTGGAGTTGATCATCGACGCGTGGGTTGGTGCCAGCTCAGGAAAGACCCATACCGGAAAGATCAGCATGGTTGCAGGAGAAAAAGTGGATATCCGTCTTGATTACGCGAAAAGAACCGGCGATGCATTCATTAGACTCGAATGGGAAAGCGAGAGCAATCCAAGGGAGATCGTACCAAAAAGTCAGCTATACCCCACAATAACGACAAACCTTGTACAGCCCGGATCAGACAAAACAGACATTCGTGTTTTCCCAAACCCTGCCGTCACCAACCTGTTTGTCGACAGCGGCGGTGAGACCGTCAACCAGCTTTTCTTGTTCGATATGAATGGCCGCATTGTTCTTGCAGACAATCAGCGTTTTACCGGCACCCGGATCATCAACACACGTCACCTGAAGAACGGCGTGTATTACCTGAAGCTGCATGGAAATGACTTTCAGTCAGTAAAGAAGGTGGTCATTCAGTAGCTGGTATGGTACCACGACAAGTCTTACTGACCTCCCACCATGTCGTGCAAGCTGATTCAGGAAGCAATGAACCGCCTTATGGAATAATCTCGAGCGACCGGAATAATGAGCACGGCACCTTTACCTGGAAATTTGAGATCCCTGCAAACACAGCCGCCAATGTATATGTCCTGCTGTTCATCGAAAATCAAAAGGCAGAGATCAAGGGTGGGATAACGGTTAAGCCAGCTGTAACGACATACAAGGATCATCCCAATTATCAGCTCATCGGATCACTGGGAAGCCGGACCTGCACAATTATTGTGAAACATGAATGTACTATCTTTTAATATTATTCAAAAAAAGAAAAAAATATGGAACCATTAAAAAAAACTGTTTTCTTCATTGTTTTGTCGTTATTGACATACGAAATGGCTGCCCGGCATGCACCCTCAGCACCAGAGAACCTACGGGTCAATTACATTACACAACCACTGAATATTGACGTGCAACACCCACGTTTTAGCTGGATCCTGTTTGATGTTGACCGAAATGAAATTCAAAGCGCGTATGAAATTCTTGTCGCTTCATCACCTGAGTTGCTTGCCGAACACACCGGAGATTTCTGGAGTACTGGCAAGGTGGAGTCATCGCTACAGAACGGTATTCTTTACGACGGGAAACCGTTACAGTCGAAATCACAGTACTGGTGGAAAGTCAGAACATGGGATAAAGATGACCTTATGGGAGACTGGAGTGAAATGCAGGTATTTGAAACATCCATGATTGATGGCGCGGGTTGGTCTGCCCGGTTTATCACCGGACATATCAACCTGGCAAGAAAAAGGAGTTTACTTTGCCAGCTGGCCAAAAAATTGACAGGGCCAGGTTATATGCCACATCCCGGGGTTGGCACGAGCTATCTGTCAATGGCAAAAAAGTGTCAGATCATATTTTCGGTACACTGCCTGTTGATCATATCCGAAGTCCTGCCCTGTACCCGGCATTTGACGTTACACATATGCTGGTTGAGGAGGCTCCAAATGCCATCGGTATGATGCTGGCAAAGGGGCATCTGAATCAGGATGAAAATAAAAAAGCCGTATGCCAGCTTGAGATCTGGTTTACAGATGGCACATCAATGACCGTGATTAGCGATGATAGCTGGAAAACCTATTTGGGTGGTCCAATAACATATCAGCATATTTTTCATGGTGAGCATTATGATGCCCGCAAAGAAATGCCTGGGTGGAACCTTCCCGGTTATGATGACTCTGGTTGGGCATCGGCAACGACGCTCAGTTTGGATCCGACGAGGCTGAAATCACAAACCGAACCCATCCTGGTTCATGAAGAGTTTCACCCGGTATCAGTAAAAAACGTGGAAGACGGGGTATATGTCTTTGACTTTGGCAAAAACATCAGTGGGTGGGTTGAGATGACTGTTGAGGGCGCTGCAGGCACCGAAGTTATTCTCACCTTTGGTGAGCGTGCCTATGCAGATGGCCGGCTTAACAATTCTTCCAATATTAATTTAATGCCAGCCAAACAAGAGTGCAGGTATATCTTAAAAGGCGGTGGAATCGAAATATGGGAGCCGAGATTCACCTATCATGGCTTCCGGTTCATGGAAGTGAGGGGGTTTCCCGGGGTGCCTGCAATTGAAAACTTCAAGGCCAGGTTCTTCCATAGCGACATTACAACCTTTGAGAGTACCTTTAAAAGCTCAAACGACCTTTTCAACCGTTTGTTCGAGGCCTACCGGATAACACAGCTCGGTAATATGATGGGGTTTCCAACAGATTGCAATCAGCGGGCAGAAAGGGCTGGGTGGTTGGCTGACGCCGCTGTTACCACAGAGTCAGCTTTATTGTATTTCGATGCATTGCGTTTTTATGAGAAATACATAGGAGATATTCTGGATGTGGAAGCCGAGGATGGCAATTCAGGAGTTCTGGCGCCGGGAGGAGGACATGCTGAAATTATCTGGGGCTCTGCTTGCATAACCATCCCATGGGATCTATATAAAAACTATGGAGATACTTATATAATCAGCAAGGTATATGAACGGAGCAAGCGTTTTGTGAACTGGATATCAAACCTTAATGAAACCAAAGACTTTATTGTCCATGCACCACCCGGTTTGGGCACAGGGATTGTCTCCTGGAATGATTGGCTTTCTGCCGCAGGCAGGGAGAATAACCCCTCGAATGATTATATGGGAACCCTGTTTTATTTCCATACAGCCAATATTGTTTCAAAAATGGCCAGGATAATGGAAAATCATGCAGATTACTTCACTTACTCAACCCTGGCCAATAACATCAGGGATGCGATCAACGGAAAATATTTGCATGATGGGGCCTATTATGACAACAACGCACAATCTGCAAATGCCCTTGCCTTGTTTTTTGGCATTGTACCTGAAGAGAACAGGGAGAACGTTGTGCAAAGTCTTGTTGACGATATTGCGGAACGTCAGAATCATCTTTCAACCGGTTGCCAAGGTACCCGTGCATTATTGCCGGCACTTTCCGATAATGACCATGTTGATAAGGCCTTTGCCATAACAAATAAAACTGCCTATCCAAGCCTGGGATATATGATATCGGTACCGGATGCTCCAGGAACATTCTGGGAGCATTGGGAAAACAAGGACTATTCCAAAAACCATCCATTTATGGGGGGATCAACAGCCACGTGGTTGTTTCACCATGTAGCCGGCATTAAACCTTTGTCTGCCGGGTTTGACACAATTCAGTTAAAACCCGGTGCTTACGGCTTATTGGATAGTGTCTCCGGCAATGTGGCCTGTATAAAGGGAAATATTATTTCTTCCTGGAAAAATGAGGATGATCGATTCATATGGCATGTTCAGGTTCCGGTGAATGTGAAGGGCCATATTTATATTCCCGTTGAAAATGCCGAATCGATTATCATGGAAGGGGCCGATGCCATTTGGAAAAATGGCAGGAGCCTTCATCAGGAAGACCTTTCTTTTATTGAGCGGAAGGATGGTTTTGTCCGGTTTCTCATAGGTTCGGGGTCATATGATTTCGTGGTTAAAAACATGGCTCGTAAAGAAGATCAGTGAGCATACCCGGTATAACCCGACCAGCTCCAGGAACAGGCACAGGACAAACGTCTATCCGGACAATCAATTTGTGCAAAAGTTTTCCCATACGATGCATTACTTTTTCCGGGTTAACCCCACAGCGTTAAATCTATACAATTTTAAAAGATTAATGGATGATTTTTAAAATATTATAAAACCGTTATGAGGAAATTTGAACCATATATAAAACCTAGCTCAGCGACAACTCTTTTTTATGAATTAAACTTTTAACAAACAAAAATTAACCGGGTATGAAAAAGCTAACAATTACATTTTTAATGCTGTTTTCGGTTCTTATCTGGCATGCACATGCCAGGGCAGCCGAAGGCATAAATGGTGGGTTTGATGGCGCCAAACAAGGCAACTACATCATTACCCTTCTTGACTTTGATAAACCCCTGGGTGCCGATGGGTATTCACTTGAGTCTGCCTGGGGGCAGGTTGAACACGGTGTTGTGGATAACCCCAACCCTTCAGGAATCAACACTTCTGAAAAGGTGTATATGGGGAAACGGGAGGCTGGAAGCTGGAATAGCGGGATTAAGTTTGTCTTCGATGAGGAAGTAACAAACCATGGAAAATCCCTCGCCCGACTGAAAGTTCACCCCCAGGAACGACCAACATATGTCTACCTGAAATTCCTTGACGGGGATGATGTAACGCTTTCTGAAGGCTGGTGCACCATGGGTACCTTCCCTGATGGCCAATGGAGTTATGCATTGTATAATGAAGATATAACAGAATTGTCTTTCAAAAAGATTGAGATTTATTTCAGTGACAGCTGGGGCGAGACCACCGCAGAAGCAACCACATATCTCGATCATCTTCAAATTTTCAATGAGGGTGATGAGTACCCGGAAGCAGGACCCCAAAGAAACGAATGGGCATTTGATGACCCTGATGACCTGGGTATCAATCACGATAAAACTGAGGGTGATGCCGTATATGAAGATGGCATGCTGAAAATGACCATTGTTGAGGGACTGCCCTGGCAGGAGCCATGCGTCTGGACAGAACACATGGATACATGGTCAATGGAAGGTCTGAATTATTTCTGGATGAGGATCAAAAACGAATCTGCCGGAAACCACGTTGGGTTCACCGCTATTGGTGGCGATGACTGGTTTGGCTTGCACCGGGTTGATATTCCAACCAAC
>PWKN01000202.1 GCA_003559735.1 Bacteroidales bacterium
ACGTCCGTATCACCCAATAGTTTCAGCTGTTCAGACGTGGGTCCGAACATCGTTACCCTGACCGTTACCGACAACAACGACAATGTGGCCACGGCCACCGCAACCGTTACGGTAGAAGACAACATCAAACCAAAATTGACCGGTACACCATTTACAGATGGCACTGTTTATGATGGATGCTTTGATGCAGCCGAGGATGTTGTGCCTGCTTTTAACGCAGATGATGCCATCAAGGGCTACACCGACAACTGCGGTATCGACACTGCTACCCTTACAAATACTGAAAAAAGTGGCAATGATTGTGGCTGGACCATTACTTACACTTACACAGTATCGGATGTCAACGGCAATGAGCTCACCGGTCAGACCTACATTCACAGCGGACGCAACAAGCGTGCACCCGTGTGGATCACCGAACCGGTTGCTGAAACCGTTGAATGCGACGGAAGCGGAAATACTGCAGATCTGGATGAATGGCTTAACCGATTCACCGGTGTGGACTTTTGCGGCACGGCATCCCCAACACTCAGCAACAACTTTACCGACACAATGTGGAATGAAGGCTGCGGAATGACAAAGAGCGTAACGTTGACATTTAAGTTGACCGATGAGTGCGGCAACTACATTACAAATGATGCCACCTTCACCATCATCGACACCACACCACCATCGCTCGTTGATGAAACAGATACCCCGGACGGCCTGAATCAAAACAACAACAATTGGTGTTTTGATGAGATTGAAGCCGCTGCTGATCCTGCATCCCTGGAAACAGCAGTCGCAGCCCTCTACCAGGATGCTTGCAGCGATGTCATTGCCACCTACAGTCCAGCGCTCACCACCACCTCTGGCGATAACTGCAGCTGGACAGCCACCTTCACCTTCACCGTTCAGGATGAGTGCGGCAACTTCGCTGATGATGCCGTGGTAGTCTATACCGGAGGCGATACGGAAAATCCAGAGATAGATATAACAGAATTCACAAGCCTGATTCGTGATGTTGATGCGGGGCAATGCCACTATGTGATCCAGGGCGGAGCGTTTGATCCTTCTGTTACAGATAACTGCGGTATAGGCACGGTAACCGTATTGTTTTCCGGTGCAACGGAGCTTGATGAACCAATAGTCGAAACAAATGGTTCAATACCGAGTTTAAGTGGAATTACCCTAAAAAGCGGCCATACCAACATCACCTGGACGGCCTCAGATGCCTGCGGCAATGTCTCTGAGGAGAACTATACCGTGCTGGTGTCTCCCACGGCGCTGACCGGAACGGTAGCATATTACAGAAACACAACAGCCAATGATCCGCTGGCAGGATTTACGGTTTCTTTACTGGATGCTGATATGAAAACCATTGCCTCAACACATACCCTTGCAGATGGCCGCTACGAGTTCAACAACCAGGATCATCTCCTGGAAGCTGCTTACATTGAGGTATCTTCGCCATTACCCCATTGCGGCACAGGCGCTGTGGATGCACTGGCAATACTGCAAAATTCTGTGCCGCCTCCGCACTCAGCTTACAATCCAAAAGCGTTTATCGACCATGTGGGTAATGTCTGGAGAGGTGTTGATCCGTTCAATCCTGACATTGGCCCACCCCATAATGCGCTGGATGCGCGATATGTTTTGCAACGCCGCGTCGGAATCATCGATAGCTTTGATGCCGGCGACTGGGCGTTTTACTCTGAAGCCCTGAACCACAATTTCGACAATTACATGGGCGACCCATTCGATGGAGGAATACTAACACCGGGCAAGGCACGCATACCTTACAATCACGGGTTCTGTGAGCTGGACATCCTTGTAAGGGCCTTTGGCGATGTGGTGGGAAATCTAAGCCTGTCAGCACCGGCTAAATCCCTGGATCATATACATAGCGACGAACTGGTAGAAGTGGAAAAGGGGGAGGTCTTTGAACTTCTGCTGACTGTTTCGACAGATGTGTCGTTCAACGCCGCGACAATCGACCTGATTTATGACAGCACACTGGTTGAGATACTTGAGGTGTATTCCTTCATATCAGAAGCATCTCATAAAATACACCCGGATGGAATAATTTTGGCCTGGGCCGGACTCTCTCCGCATAATGCAGATGCCGGCGATCCTCTGCTGGTACTTGTAATGCGGACATTAAAAACTGTTGAGGGGAGTGACATCGTATTCATGCAAGGAAATGAAACGGATTTTGCTGACGCAGACCTCAACTGGATACCTGAGGTTGATCTTTTCATCCCACGCATCCAAACCGTAACCGCTGATGATGGTACTGTGGGAATCTCAGCACCCGGTCTGGCAGATATTGTTCTGGAGGTATTTCCAAACCCATTCCGCAATGAGCTCAACCTTGTATTCAATCTGGAGGTGGCATCCGATGTTGCCATCATGCTAATGAACGCTCAGGGTGCACGGGTTGCGCAAATTGACATGCAAACCCGGAAACCCGGACGGAATGAAATACGCCTGAGCGCCGGCGATTATTCGCTCGAACCAGGATTGTATTTCGTCAGAATGTCTGTTGATGATGGTTCTCAGATCTATAATTTGGTTAAACGGGTCGTTTATATGCGATAACACAAATAATATAATTTTCCATTCAAAAAGAAACGAACATATGAAGAAGTTTTCCGCTCTGCTTTGCACGGTCTTTTCAGGGATTGCAATAAACACAATGGCACAAAATTCTGTAAGCTTGCCAGATATCGCAACGGATCCCGGTCCGGTTACCGTTCAGGTAAATTATGATTTTACGGTTGATGATGTCTATTCATTTGAAATTCAGATTGAGTATGATCCTGCAAAATTATCATACTTAGGTCATTCAGCCGGAGATATCCCGGATGATGCTGATTTTCATATTAATGAAACGGAGCCGGGATCTATTGAAATTGCATGGAGCAAACTATCAGGACGAGATGACGCTGGCGTTTTAGTGTACCTTGACTTTACCCATGCCGGTACTGGCGAGATAACCACCCCGCTCACTTTTTCTGAAACAAATTATAGTACAGGGAATGAAAACCCACTCAATGATCCGTCATGGTTGGCTGATGGAGGAGACCCGGTTCGGGTTCTGGCTTCCACATTTACAAATGGTTCAATCACCTTTTCTGCTACGCCTGTTCTTGTTCCACTGCCGGCTTGGGCAGTGCTTCTGACCGTTGCCCTTGTTGCCACTTTTGCAGTGATCCGTTTTTTCCGGTTGCAAACGTAATTAGCTGATTGATAACCCCAAATGCATTACGATGAACATCAAGGCATCAATGTTTCTGTGGATCTGTGTTATTCTAGCAGGAAAACTGTCCATTTCGTTCTGCCCGCTATGGGCACATCCTGCAGGCACGATTAGCATTGCCCACGTCGAAGCCGAACCTGACACGCAAGTTGATGTGCCTGTGACTGTTACTGGTTTCCACGATTTCGATATCTTCCAGTTCACCATCCAATATGATCAGGAAGGCGCTGATTATGTCGATATTGTTGACATTCACAGTGTCCTTGAGAGCCAAACATTTATATATGGCGCTGAGGATTCCAACATCTTTGTAACCTTTTTTGGAAGTGGCAACGGACATACTATTCCTGATGGAGAGGTGCTTTTTAATATACGTTTCAGTTTTTGTACAGACCAAACAGATTGTGCGTTAAATGGTTCCCTGTCTGATATTTTTTTTGACATGACTGGTCAGAACTATTTGTCAGATCCTGACTTATCCAATATTTCACTCTCATATAACCCCGGTTCTATCTACGCCAACACTCCATTCCGTATTCTTACCATCAACCTGACCGGCGAAGGCAGCGCCAGCGTTGACGGCATTCACTATACCGAACAACTGATTGCAGTGGGAGAAACCACCGTGGAACTGCAGGCCATCCCAGCCGAGGGCTGGATATTTCAAGGCTGGTCGGGCGATCTAACCGGTAGCGAAAACCCGGCAACCATCATCATGGATGACCACAAAGACATTACTGCTTCTTTCTTTTATGAGGATCCGGGTGTCCCTGTTGACAGGGTTATTGCCGAAAACGAAGACCTGACGATTGGGTCGGAAGACGGACCCTTGTGTTTTGATGCCCTCGTAAGCATTACTTTACCAGGTAAAGACAATCAGTTTACAGTTCTGGATGGCGGACAAGTGACACTGATCGCCGGACAAAGTATACAACTGAAACCGGGAACGATCATTAGTGCAGGTGCTTACCTCCATGCATACATCGCTCCTGACCAAACCTTCTGTGCTGCTTCCACAACAACAGAAGAGCACGTAACAAAGGTGCCGGAAGCTAACCAGATGCGGGTTGGTCCATTTTTTAAGGTGTACCCCAATCCCTCCACCGGTACAATTACCATTGATCTATCAGATCCGGTTATGGATGAAGAAACAGTCATTGAAGTGTTTGGTATGAATGGTGAATTGGTTATCCATAAGAAACTGCCCGCAGAAAGATCATACCAGCTGAGTCTGGATGGAAAACGGCCTGGAGTCTACTTTGTACGGATAGCCACAAAAGGACAGGTTGGTGTTGAAAGGATCATCAAAAGGTAAAACCTGGCCATATTCCATATGAGCCATATGGCAAACCGCCGGCTGCTTCCCGTATTTTGTAGCAACCTGCAGTGCAGGTTTATTATCCAAAACCTGGCAAACAAGAATGCAAATAATACCCTTTTTTTAGGATCAGGATTTTTCCATAAATTTGAGAAAAAAACACGATCATGATTGTCCGTTCTTCTTCAAATAATTGCAGCAGAAAAAGATATCAGAAAAGAAGCAGTAAGCTGATATATCTGATAATTGTATTCTTTGCTTCTATTTCCTGTAACCCAACACCACCAGACAAGATCAATATTTAATGGATTCCTGAAAGGGGATTTATAAGCAACAGGCCTGCCAGCAGCTGGGAGGAGGCCCTGGTTTCGGGGAATGGCATCATGGGTGCGTTGGTCATGGGACATCCCCATAGCGACACCATTACCCTTGGTCACGCATTGCTTTATATGCCCCTAAACGAACCACTGGTTCCCGTTTCACAGGGGGAGCACCTGGATCATATCAGGCAACTAATGCTGGAAGGTGCCTTCGGCGAGGCATCACAATTCGTTGTCGATCTATCCCATGAAGAAGGATGGGGAGGGAAACGGTGGACCGACCCCATCATCCCAGCTTTTGATCTGGTCATCAATATGAAAGGTGACTCAATCAGGGAATATGTGAGGACGGTGAACTTTCTTACTGGTGAAGCCGAAGTGAAATGGTGCACCAACAAAGACGTTTTTGCCAGGACCACATTTGTGTCCAGGGGCGACAATGTGGTCGTGACCCGGATCAGGGCAAATGACTTACCGGTGAGCGGCAGTTTCAGACTGAGCAAGCGTCACGGGGATAGCTGGTGGGGCAATATTGACAGGCGCGATCATACCGGCATTGATGAAGTAAAGACAACCGTAGAGGATGGTTTTATCATTTACCGGTCTTCTTTCCAAAATCGTTGGAATGGCTTGATCGAAGGATACGAGGGTGTGGTTTACGTTGTTAACCAAGGTGGAGAACGTATCCTGGGAGAGACTGAAATACGTGTTGAAAATGCTGATGAGATACTGGTCTTGATGCGTGTTGAACCAACATATGATTATTCCAGTTCCGGGACCGATGAAATGATGGCCTCAATCGGCAGTCTGAGGCCACACTATCAGACACTCCTTAACAAGCATACGCCATTACACGGAGGCCTCTTCAAGCGTTCAAGGCTTGATATTGGCGGCAGGAAAGAACGAAAAAGCCTGCCTGTCGAAGAGCTGCAGGCAAACAGCTCTGAGATTATTGATCCGTCACTGATCGAGATACAATACGATGCCGCCAGATACCATATCATCTCCTCAACAGGGATGAATCCGCCGAACCTTCAGGGAATATGGAGCGGTACGTTGACCCCGCCATGGTCGGGCGACTTTACAATGAACGGGAATGTGCCTGTAGCCGTGTCAAGCATGTTGTGTTCAAACATGCCGGAACTCTTGCTCCCTCTTTTTGATCTGCTTGAAAGACACATGGACGATTTCAGACTGAATGCAGAAAAGCTGTTCAATTCAGGAGGCATACACGTACCCTCCCGTATGAGTTCCCATGGCCTGAACAATCATTTTGACGCCATCTGGCCCATGACTTTCTGGACCGGAGGCGCCGGGTGGTATTCCATGTTCTATTACGATTATTATCTGCACACCAACGATATGGAATTTCTGGTCAGCAGGGCTTTGCCCTTCATGGAAGAAGCAATGGCCTTCTATGAAGACTTTCTGATTACCGGAGATGACGGTAAGTACCTGTTTATACCGTCTTATTCGCCCGAGAACAACCCTGGCAACATTCCTTACCAGGCCTGTGTCAATGCAACCATGGATATCATGATTGCAAGGCAGCTGATCAGGAACATCATTGAAGCTTCACAACTGACAGGATCCAACACCGGTAAGATAAAGAAATGGAAAGCAATGCTTGAAAAAATGCCGCTTTATGAATTAAACGAGCAGGGAGAATTGCGTGAGTGGGTTTGGCCGGACACAGAAGAGAACCATAGCCACAGGCATGTTTCACAGTTATATGCCCTGTTTGATATCATGGACCCAAAATTCAGGGAAGACCCCCATCTGGTTGAAGGGGCACGAAAGGTGATACACCAGAAAATGCGTCACAGGAGAGAAGCTGACGGTGGGATCATGTCGTTTGGGATGGCCCAGCTTGCTTTTGCGGCTGCCATGATAGGAGAAGCAGCCTATTGCTACGATATGCTGGGATGGTTGTCGCGCAACTTTTGGTTTAATAACATGGTAACCACACATGACCCACATCATATATTTAATCTTGATCTCAGCGGTGGATTTCCTTCAGTGATCATAAAAATGCTCGCATACGCCGAACCCGGTTTAATTTCCCTATTCCCGGCATTGCCACCTGCATTCGCAGCCGGTAACATTGAAGGGGTTTTGCTGAGGGGCAATATCAGGCTTGATAAACTGGAATGGGATGAAAACTGTGTCAGCGTTCTTCTGCAATCCGGAACAAGTCAGAAAATCCTGCTCTCCATGCCTTCTGATATCACCTCATTTGAGTACACCGGAGCTATGCTGTCAGATCACCCCGATAAGGCATCTAAATGGCTGGAACTTGAAGCAGGCGCCCCTGTAAAGCTCAATTTCAAGCTTAAAGACTCTGTAGTATCTCTATCTCAGCTGCACCAACCTGCTGAAGGGCTCCCGGGGGAATCAGTCCTGACAGGCGTACATACCTGGCAGAAAAACTGTTATCAAACAATACCGTGCGCTCTGAGGGATCGTTAATGATGTTTCCGAAGGTTCCTTCATGGATGGCCTGCCAGGTTTGTCCGTCAGTGCTTATCTCAACCTGGTAGCGTTCAATAAATCCCCCCTGGGTATTGGGCAGGTACTTAAATCCCGAAATAGTAAAAACTTCCTTCATGTCGATGGTGATGCCAAACGGACCCTCGTCAGACTGGTGAGTGATCCAGCGGCTCTGCGGATTTCCGTTGAGAACCCTTGATGGTTCTTCTGTTCTGCCGTATGAATCGGTGGCTGTCCAGTTTTTTCGGTCAATACCGATCCAAACATCAGTTATGGGACCTTTACGTCCTTCAACAATGGCTCTTGCCCTGATGTGGCCACCAAGGGGCAAAGACAGAGGCTCAGTGTAAAGTACGGACGATTGTCGGGGTTCTGAACCATCGGTGGTATAATGAATGTTCTGGGTAAGGTCTGAAACACCATGGTCATTCCAGGAAAAAGCGATACCAACTCCCATGCTCAGCATGTTGTTTTCATCTCTTTGGAAGCGAACAGGCTTTGGTGGTTCATCGTAGTAATGTGCTGAAATATGCGCAATGGCGGGAGCGAGTCTTGATTTGGTTATATGCAGCCTGAAAGCATCGGTCTCAACTGCCGGGAAGCGAAGGATGCGTTTATGACCAATTGTCCTGCCATCGGCAATGCGCTGCCATTGGCCATTTATGCGTGCTTCAAGGAAATGCGCTTCAACACGTTCGCCGCGGTGAGCAATCGCTTCTTTGATCATGAACCGGTTAATGATGCGGTTTCCAGGCAGCGTGACTTTCAGCATGGCATCCTTTGCCGGAGCCTGCCACCAGGTATCCATTTTGTTATCAAGCACATTGTCAACTTAGGTGATGCTGCCTTCCAGCAAGTTGTTGCCATATACCTTGCTGATAATTGCACCCACTTCTTTCAAAACTTCTGCATCCCGCTCAGCGAACAATCCACGGTTGTCGGGAGGGATGTTGAGATGAA
>PWKN01000068.1 GCA_003559735.1 Bacteroidales bacterium
ATGGATGAGTCGATGAACAGGGTCGAACTCTATTGCATGAACGGACTGATGGTGCGGACAGCGATGACCATTGGTGAGGAGGGTGCTTTCAGGCAAGCCGTCATCAACCTCCAGGGGTTATCGCAGGGGATGTATATACTGAGAACATCCACCGCAATCTGGACCAGTTATCACAAGGTGCTTGTTTACTAAAGTGACGGAGACAATTAGGAGTGTCTGTCCATAAAGTCAACTTTCTGAACGAGTATGACCGGGTTCAAGGCTTGCGCAGAAACCGGATCGCAGAGACAGACAATAAGGAGTCAAACCAATTAATGAACGCATAGCATACGGGTCAGGTGGACATTTATTTTATCCTTTGTTCAGTGGCGCGCCAGGAAAATGCAGGCGCAGCGGCACGTGCCATCAAAACGATGGGCATCAGCGGCTTACGTCTTGTCAATCCGTTATGCGACCACCTGGGCGAACGGGCCAGGGCAACTGCCCACGGGTCAAATGACATCCTGGAACAAGCCGAAGTATACCCCACACTCCAGGAAGCCAGGGCAGGTCTTTCGTTGCTGATCGGTTCAGCAGCAAAGAAAAGGAACATCCGTGAAGACCGCCATCCGGCAGGCACATTACCCGGCATCCTGGAAGCAAAGGGCGACCTCCTTTCGGGTGTTGGCGTTGTGTTTGGTGGAGAAGAGTCCGGATTGTCCAACCGCGAGCTCGATCAGTGTGACCTGCTGACCACCATCCCGATGTTTCGGAAATATCCCTCCCTGAACCTGGCCCAGGCAGTGATGGTATATGCTTCCATCTTATCGAAGATCACCCTGAAGCTGAACAGGAAGCAGCAGCCGGCCGCCACCGTTGATGAACTTGCGGCGGTACGCCAAAAAGCACTCCAGGTTTTGTCTGACGTGTCGATACCTGAAGACCACATCATCCATCGCCGCATCATGGAGCGGTTAATGATGCTGGGACGCGACGACATGCATCTGTTCCATTCTTTTTGCAAGTATTACCTGAAAAAATACCACAACAGGATAAAATAGGGTTTTCTCCGGCAGATCAGCGGGGTGCCGCGTTACGCACCAGGCTGAAAAAAATGGTTCGTATCCGTTTGCCAAAAAGGAGTGCGGAGCCAATGCAGATAAAGGCAAATCCAAACACAGTGAACGGCACCCCGATATGTTCGGCAACGGCGCCGGCCAGCAGACTCCCCAGGGGGGTGATCCCCATAAAGGTAAGGCTGTAGAGCGACACCACCCTTCCCCTTTTGTCCTCATCGGAAATGCTCTGTATCAGCGTGTTGGTGCTGTTAAAGTGGACGATCATACCAAATCCCGTCATCACCAGTGCAGCAATTGACAGCGCGGTTGATGACGAAAGCGCAAAGAGAGCCAGTCCGCCAGCAAACAACACTGCGGTCCTGAAGGTAATAACCGGGATGTTGTTCACATTTTTTTGCGCAGCCAGGAAAAAAGCCCCTGTCAGTGCCCCTGCACCCAGGGCACCGGTGAGCAATCCAAGCATTTGAGAGTCGCCCTGGAGGATATCGGCGGCAAACACAGGCATAAGTGCCTGGAAAGGGAGTCCGAAGAAACTGCTCAGCGCAACGAGGGTGATCAGATAGCGCAGGGAGCGGAAATGCCAGGCATAGCCGATCCCCTCACGCAGTTGCGACAATATGGAGCCCATCCGCAGCGGACGGGAGCGCCTGGTTATGCGCATAGCTGCCAGTGCAGCAATCACCGCAAGGAACGAGACACCGTTGATAAAGAAGCACCACCCCTCTCCCACCAGGGCGATCAGCACGCCCCCCACGGGGGGTCCGACAAACCGGGCAAGGTTATAGAGTGACGAATTCAGGGCAATGGCGTTCGACAGGTCTTCGCGCCGGGTGATGATCTCGGGCACAAACGACTGCCGGAAAGGGGTGTCAAAGGCAAGAATGACTCCATTGATCAGGGCCATCACAATGATGACCGGCACCGTGATCCGTTCAGCGAGGGTCAGCCACGCCAGCACAAAAGCCACCACCATCGACAGGGTCTGTGTAACGATGATCACCTTGCGGCGCTCCCAGCGATCGGCCATCACGCCCGCAAAAGGAGTGATAAAAAGCGAGGGGATCTGCAGGGAGAACGCAATCGTGCCCAGCAGCAAAGCCGATCCGGTGAGCCGGTATACCAGCCATCCCATGGCAATGTTCTGCACCCACAATCCGATGAGCGACACACTCTGCCCGTAGTAGTAATAACGGTAATTGCGGTACCGGAATGCCCTGAACATGGTGTGAAACGTGTCGAATCGTACCGGCAAGCCACGAAATGGGAACATATTGGTGAATTTTAGGCCAGCACAAAGATAGCAAACACGAAGTATTACACCCTTTTACCTGGACAATTTCACAGACCATATCTGCAGGTACCGTTTTTTTTTATATTTTTGCGGGTTTAAAAAAGGTATTTCCCTTGAGTTGCAGTTTGTAACCCATTGCACGGGCAATACGATGATCATTTAACGTTCCGGGTAACATGCAGAAATACAAGGAATACAAGAAACTCGACCTCCCGCAAACCGGCAGGGAGATCAATGCTTTCTGGGAAGAGAACAAGGTTTTCGAAAGAAGTCTCGATATACGGAAAGGGAAGCAACCCTGGGTTTTTTATGAAGGTCCGCCTTCTGCCAATGGCTTACCGGGTATTCACCACGTGATGGCGCGGACCATCAAGGACATTTTCTGTCGCTATCATACCCAGAAAGGGTTTTACGTTGGACGAAAGGCTGGATGGGACACCCACGGACTGCCGGTGGAGATTGGCGTTGAAAAGCTGCTGGGCATCACCAAGGAAGACATTGGCAAAACCATCTCTATTGAAGAATACAACAAGGCCTGCCGCAAAGATGTAATGAAATACAAGGACACCTGGGACGAGCTTACCCGGCAGATGGGGTACTGGTTAGACCTGGATGACCCCTATATAACGTTCGACAATAAGTATATTGAGACGGTCTGGCACCTCCTGTACAAACTGTATGAAAAAGGGTTGTTATACAAGGGATACAGCATTCAGCCCTATTCACCGGCGGCAGGTACGGGATTGAGCACCCACGAGCTGAACCAGCCCGGTTGTTACCGAAACGTAAAAGACAATTCACTAACGGCCCAGTTCAAGGTCGTACGCAATGAGCGGTCGTCTTTTTTGTTTGACGGAGACGAAGAAGTGTTCCTGCTGGCCTGGACAACCACACCGTGGACATTGCCCAGCAACACCGGACTTGCGGTTGGCAAAAAGATCGACTATGTGAAGGTTCAGACATTCAACGCATACACCCACCAACCCATACAGGTGGTTCTGGCCAAAGAGCTGGCAGACAATTTTTTCCCTCCCAGACTGGCAGACATTCCACTGGAAGATTACCAGGCGGGAGACAAGAAGATCCCCTATAAGATGGTTGGAGAATACAAAGGGGAGTTGTTTGAGAACGTCCGCTATGAACAGTTGCTTCCTTATGCTCAACCTGCCAAAGGAGATCCTTTTCGCGTGGTGCTGGGCGAGTTTGTCACCACCGAAGATGGTACGGGTGTTGTCCATATTGCCCCAAGCTTTGGTGCCGACGACTTCAGAGTGGGACAGGAATACAATCTGGGATCGCTGACGATGGTTGACAAGAAGGGGCGGTTTGTACCTGAGATGGGGGAGTTTGCCGGACGGTTTGTCAAGCCCGAATACATTGGCGAAAATGATCCGCCCGAAGAACGTCCGGTTGACGTTGACATCATCATCAAGTTAAAGACAGAAAACCGTGCCTTCAGGGCAGAAAAATATGAACACTCCTATCCGCACTGCTGGCGTACCGACAAACCCATTTTGTATTACCCGCTCGATTCCTGGTTTATCCGCACAACAGCCATAAAGGACCGGATGATAGAACTCAACAGGACCATACGCTGGAAGCCGGAGAGTACGGGTACCGGCCGGTTTGGCAACTGGCTGGAGAACCTTCAGGACTGGAACCTGAGCCGGTCGCGCTACTGGGGCGTACCCCTGCCAATCTGGACCACCGAAGACCGCAGCGAACAGGTATGCATCGGTTCGGCGGCACAGCTCAGGGAGGAGATCGACAAATCGGTCGCTGCCGGATTTATGAAGGAGAACCCGTTGAAAGATTATGACCCGTCCGGCTTGTCAGACCAAAACTACCAGGTGTTTGACCTGCACCGCCCCTATGTTGATGATATGGTGCTGGTGTCTCCCTCGGGCAAAAAGATGTTCCGCGAGGCAGATTTGATCGATGTGTGGTTTGACAGTGGTGCCATGCCATACGCACAATACCATTATCCCTTTGACAACAAAGAGCTGTTTGACAATAATTTTCCGGCCGATTTCATTGCTGAGGGGGTTGACCAGACCCGCGGCTGGTTTTTTACCTTGCACGCCATCGCCACCATGATCTCCGATTCGGTGGCATTTAAGGCGGTGGTGTCGAACGGACTGGTTCTCGACAAGGCGGGCAACAAAATGTCAAAACGCCTGGGCAATGCCGTTGATCCTTTTGAAACCATAAAGACCTTTGGTCCGGATGCCACACGCTGGTATATGATCAGCAATGCCCAGCCGTGGGACAACCTGAAGTTTGACCTCGACGGGGTGGAAGAGGTGAAACGGAAATTTTTCGGCACCCTGCACAACACATATGCCTTTTTCGCATTGTATGCCAATATTGACGGCTTCACTTATGCTGAGGAGGAGGTTGCCATTGACCAAAGGCCGGAGATCGACCGCTGGATCCTGTCGGAGCTGAACACCCTGATCAGGAAGACCGACGAGTGTTATGCCGATTACGAGCCCACCAGGGCGGCCCGGCTCATTCAGCGTTTTGTCGACGAGCACCTGAGCAACTGGTATGTTCGTTTAAGCCGGCGCAGGTTCTGGAAAGGCGATTATACCCTTGATAAGATCTCTGCTTACCAGACCCTGTACCGCTGTCTGGAGTCGCTGGCAATGATCACGGCGCCCATTGCACCCTTCTTCTCTGAACGCCTGTTTACCGACCTCAATGCCGTAACCCGCCGGTATGAACAAATGTCAGTGCACCTGACAGACTATCCGGAGGCAGACAACTCACTGATCGACAGTCCGCTGGAAGAACGGATGCAGCTTGCACAGAAAATATCCTCCATGGTGCTTGCCCTCCGCAAGAAGGTAAACATCAGGGTACGGCAGCCCCTTCAGAAGATCATGGTGCCTGTGCCTGACCAGCATTTCCGCAGCCAGCTCCAGGAAGTGGAGCAGCTCATCCGCTCCGAAGTGAATGTAAAAGAGATTGAATACCTGGACGACACGGCCGGCATACTGGTAAAAAACATCAAACCCAACTTCAAATCACTGGGACCGCGCTACGGCAAGCTGATGAAGCAGATTGCTGCCCGCATCAGGGACTTTTCACAGGAGGAGATCCGGCAGATGGAAGAGGAAGGAAAGGCAACACTTGTCATCGACGGCCAATCCATAGAGATCACATCGGGTGATGTCGAGATCGTGTCGGAAGACATTCCGGGGTGGCTGGTGGCCAATGAAGGGAACAACTGTGTTGCGCTGGACGTAACCATCACCGACGAATTGCGCAACGAAGGCATTGCCCGGGAGATAATCAACAGGGTACAGAACTTAAGAAAAGAAAAAGGGTTTGAAGTGACCGACAAGATCGATCTTCAAATTCAGAAACATGATGCCATCACCCATGCAATATTAAATAATAATGAGTATATTTGTTCAGAAACCCTGGCGGTCAATTTGTGTTATACAGATGATCTTGATGATGCCGAAAGGGTGGCGGTCGACCTGACCGACGAGCTGAAAACCTATGTATTGATAAGGAAAAGCAATAAGAAATAAACGAAAACCATTGATCATATGGAAACCAGGCAAGAAAAAACAAGGTATTCTGATGAGGAACTCAAAGAGTTCAGGGCCATCATTATGAAAAAGCTGGAAGAAGCGCGCGACGGGTTGAAGTTGCTGACAGAAGCATATACAACCCAGAATGCCAACGACACCAATGACACATCTCCGTCATTCAAGATCCTGGAAGAAGGTTCACAGGTTCTTTCCAAAGAAGAGAACGGTCAGTTGGCTGCGCGGCAGCAAAAGTTTATCCGCGACCTCGAAAACGCACTCATACGTATCGAGAACAAGACCTATGGCGTATGCAGATCCACCGGAAAGCTGATCTCCAAAGACCGGCTAAGAAGCGTACCTCATGCCACACTGAGCATAGAGGCCAAGATGAACAGAAAGCCAAACGAATAATTCCGCAGGCCGTTTTGAAGAAAAGGCACATCCCCTGGTTAGTAATAATTAGTGTCTTGCTGGCAGACCAGGTCTCAAAGATCCTGGTCAAGACCAGTATGACCCTTGGTCAGAGCATTCCCGTGCTTGGCGACTGGTTTATCATCCATTTTACCGAAAATTACGGGATGGCCTTTGGGATGGAGTTTTCGGGCGAATACGGCAAGCTTGCACTGAGCTTGTTCCGTATCATTGCCATTGTTTTTATCGGATGGTATTTATACAGGCTTGTGGCCAGGAAGGCCCATGCCGGACTGCTGGTCTGTGTGTCGCTGATACTCGGTGGCGCTATGGGAAACATGATCGACAGTGCCTTTTACGGAATGATCTTCAGTGAAAGTCTGTTTAACCGCATAGCCGTAATGTTTCCTGAAAGTGGTGGTTATGGCACATTCCTGCACGGCAAGGTGGTGGATATGCTGTATTTCCCCATTGTCACAGGCACATTTCCAGATTGGTTCCCGTACTGGTCAGGACAGCCCTTTATTTTCTTCCGTCCGGTATTCAACATTGCCGATGCCGCCATCACCACCGGTGTGTTTGTGCTGATCATTTTTCAAAAGCGTTTTTTTGGGACAAAAATGCAACAACAAGAAACGGCAGACCAGCAGGGGTTGTCCGGTGAGGACTCCGGCCAGGAAGAGGAAGTCAGCCCTGCTGACACAACAGAACCCACATTATAAGAATAATGAATGGTTTTCTTTTTGAGCAGATTGTCTTCGGACCAATAAAAAGCCGGCGCCTGGGCATATCGCTCGGGCTAAACCTGTTGCCCCAGGGGTACAAGCACTGCACCTTCAACTGCCTGTACTGCGAGTGTGGGTGGACAAAGGAACCGGCAGACACATCCATAACGTATCCTGCAAGAAACGACATCAGGATGGCGCTGGAAGCGCGTCTGACGCTCATGCAACGGAAACGGTCGATGCTCGACAACATCACTTTTGCCGGCAATGGCGAGCCCACCCTTCATCCCGACTTTCCCGGCATCGTTGACGACACCGTTATGCTGCGCGACAAATATTATCCCAACGTGGAGATCACGGTGCTGAGCAATGCAAGTATGGCAGGCGACAAAGCGGTTGCCGCCGCACTGATGAAGCTTGACAAAAGCATCCTGAAGCTCGATGCCGGTACCGAAGAATGTTTCCGGCAGATCAACAATCCGGTGATCAGCATAACGCTTAATGAGATACTTGAACACCTGAAGCCGTTTCGCGGCCGGATGATCATCCAGTCGTTATTTGTTCGCGGCACCATCAATGGCCAGTCGTTCGACAACACCACCGACCGTGAAGTAAGTGCCTGGCTGCAGCACATTGACATGCTGCGCCCCCGGCAGGTGATGATCTATTCAATTGCCAGGGCACCCGCTGCCGGCGGCGTGGAGCAGGTACCGTTTGAAACCTTGCAGGATATTGCCCGAAAAGTGGAGGCACTGGGCATAGAAACAGCGATATACTGATTATTCAGCACCACTCTTCGTTTTCGAAGACCACCCCGGCGGTGTATGTTTTTCCGTTTCTCTTATCTTTCTGTGAATGTAGCAATTACTAATTGTGGCGTGTATTTTGTTATTATATTTTGTACCTTTGTATGGCTGGCACCCTGAAAGAACCGGTTCTTAATGCAAGTGCCGGTCAGGGGTTACAGCAACGCAACATACAAACAGGTTGCATAACAGACAAGAGCGACAACATATGTCATCAACAAAACATATTTCAGGCAAATACCACAACTGGCAGTCATTAAGACCGCTGGTGGTGCTGGTTTGCCTTTTTCTTTTTGCCGGACTCACTGACGCTTTCGGGCAGTTTGCCGGGGGAGATGGTTCGTTCGATCATCCTTACCGGATATCCACCGTGGATCAACTTCAGGCCATTAAGGGAGCATCCAACAGCGCATATTACATATTGATCAACGACATCGACGCATCGGCCACTGCAGGATGGCATAATGGGCAGGGTTTTGAC
>PWKN01000039.1 GCA_003559735.1 Bacteroidales bacterium
ACACCAGTTTTTCCGCCTGCAAAACGTTCCATCTTCCAGCCTGTCTTGCTCCTCAGTGATATAATGGATGCATTTATTGATATATTCTTCGTGGGATGGATCCTTGTGTGTCCCGGCCACCTCAAGCAAGCCTGCTGCCATGGCACCAAAATCATCGAGACGGTCCATGCGGAAAAACTGGTGTCCGGATGGCATCTCCGCCTGATAATCAGCGTACATTCGCTTCATAAATGGCAGGTTGCCAAAAAAGAAGTCGTAGTTTCGTTTTACATGCTCAATGTATTTGCTCTCGTACAGCGTATCTGTCAGCTCAAAAAATGCCATGTGGATTACCCCGTTCCAGTATTTCCAGTCGTTGAACAGACTCTTTATTCTGACGCCCTCTTTTGCCGGCATTTGTGATACATCTGTATATGTTTCACCTGTACTGGAATGGATGAACTGACACGAAGTGTTTTGCATGATATAGTCGGCCATTAACCGGAGTTTACCGTCAGCAATCCTTTTGTCAGGGGCCGTCGAAACAGTTTCTTGTACATTGATGCAGGCACTATGCTTATTGTTCTTCATCGTTCATGCAATGGGTTGATCATGTTGTTCAGGGGTATCTTTGGTTATCCTCTACAAATAAGTAAGGGAGACTTCCATCCCACCAATCATAATGGTGAACACACCCTTTTCGAGGATCATTTCATTGTGCTTGTTGGGATAAGAGAATGTTTTTCCGGGATGTACCGTAAGCGTTACCGGTATGGTTTCTCCCGGATCAATCAGCACCTTGCTGAAATGGAATAACTGTCTGACCGGACGGGTGATGTGTCCTTTTTCCTGGCGGAAGAATCCCAATACCACTTCTTTACCGGGCATATCTGACAAGTTGGTAATATCAAAGTGAATGGTCAGGTTTGTATCAGGGTTTGTGAACGAGTCCTGACTGATGCGCAGGTTGTCGTATTCAAAGGTGGAATAAGAGAGCCCGTGCCCGAAATCGTACAGGTTCTCCGCCCTGTCGAAGGCTTTGTGGTAATATGGAATGGTATGACCAGGATATAACGGGTAGCTGAATGACAACCTCCCTGACGGGTTCACCCTTCCTGAGAGAATGCCTGCGATGGCACAAGCACCACCTTGTCCGGGATAACCTGCAAACAATATGGCATCGGCAAATGGCTCAATACCTGTAATCAGTCGCGGACGGCCCTGGATAAGGACGTATATCACCGGTGTGCCACTTTCAGCTGCCAGCCTGGCCAGGTGTTTTTGTTCACCAGTCATGTTCAGATCGGAGATGTTGCCCCTGAACTCACTGTAAGGCTCTTCACCCATGGTCAGTATGATCAGATCGTTCTGCCTGCAAGTCCGCAGAAAATCGATATCAGAATCAATGCTCCCATCCAGACAGGTTTCAAACAATGATACCTGTGCTTTGGGAAATTCATCATCGATTGCTTCAAACAATGTCTTCATGTTTGCCGGCTGCCGTTCCTCTTCGGCACCAAGCCATTCAAGCGTCCATGCACCGTTTAGCATCTTTTTTGAATTCGCTGCAAAGCCGGTTACCAGGATCCTTGCTGGCTCGTTATTCAAAGGAAGTATTTCGTTCTCATTTTTTAAAAGCACGATCGATTCTTCAGCCATGATGGTTGCTTTTTCCAGGTGTTCCTCAGAACCGATCCGGTCTGGACGGTCCTTCCGTGGATAAGGGTTGTCAAACAAACCCAGTTTGAACTTCAGTCGCAAAATGCGCCTTACAGACTCGTCGATACGGGCCTCGCTGATGGTTCCTTCCAACACCAGCTCTTCCATGATCTCAATAAAGTCATAGCTGTTGCAAGCCATACTCACGTCAATGCCGGCATGTATGGCCCTGAGCGTGGCATCTTTTTCAGAAAAGGCACCATGGTGTTCCTCATATACTTTCTGGATGTCCTTGATGTCTGTCAGCAGAACCCCGTCGAAGCCCAGCTCCTGACGAAGCATCCCTTGCAGCAAACGTTCCGAAACGTGAACCGGTACCCCGTTTACCTCCCCGCTGTTGACCATAACAGTAAGTACACCAGCTTCGATGGCATCCCTGAAAGGAGGCATATGGTACTCGTACATGATCTGATCGGGAATCTCCGCCGGGGTCCTGTCCCAACCTGATTTAGGGTCGGAATAACCAATAAAATGTTTTGCACAGGCGGCAAGCCTGTATGGGTAGCTGTGGACAGGATCCTGGTAGGTGCGGATAAAGGCTGCCCCCATTTCGCCACATACCATAGGGTCTTCTCCGAAAGTTTCATACAAACGGGGCCAGTAGACATTCTTTCCAAGGTCCAGTACCGGTGCAAAGTTCCACGCCATACCCAGATCAGCGGTCTCGATGGCGGTGACCTTTGCTGCCATGGAAACCATATCTGTGTCAAAACTGCAGCTCAGGGTAATATTGTGTGGCAGCATGGTCCCTTCATCCACATAATTGGCCCCGTGCACATGGTCAATACCGATAAGCAGGGGGATACCCAGACGTGTTTCCTCAATCGCAACGCGTTGCAGCGCATACACAAAATCTGCCCAGTCGGCAGCAGAACCTGTCCCGCTTAAAAAAGAGCCCACGTGGTTGCTCACGATCGCCTCCCTGAACAAATCAGGATCCATGACCAGGTTCTTGTCGCCACCCATGGTGATCTCACTGAAACAGATCTGTGTCATCTGTCCGATCTTTTCCTGCAATGTCATCTGCTGCAACAACGAGTCTACTCTTTTATCAATGGGATCGGAAGGGGTTTGTGGAAAGCATCCTGACAAAAATGCCAGGAACACCAAAAAAATAAACCGGGTAATTGGTTTCATACCGGCGTGTAGTTTGCATATGTAGCCAATCATAAGCAAATTATTAATTATATGACCATTTTGAGATTTGACCCAATGCAAATGTATTACGGCCTGTATTGTTCTTTGTGTCAAATTGTCTCAAAAGACTGTGGGATTTGTACCAATCCATATGCTGATTTGTGTCTTTATGCTGTTGTGATTCCTAATGAAATAATATGTACCTTTGGAGGAAAACAGATGAAAAATGAAGCTTCATGCATGCATCATATGCCTGCTGATTTTTGTCCCTGCCAGCTTTAGCCAACAGCTGGATTACTACTTTGATCACCTGGACATAGACGACGGTTTGTCGAACAACACCGTGCTGAGCATTACAAGGGATCACCTTGGATTTGTCTGGTTTGGCACCAACGACGGACTTACCAGGTACGACGGATACGATCATATCGTTTACAGGCATGACCGCGATGATTCCACCACGATCAGCAACAACAAGATATACCATGTAATGGAGGATAGCCGTGGTGACCTGTGGATTGCCACAAGCCATGGCCTGAATCTCTACCAAAGGGAGCGGGACAGCTTCAGGAGATTCCTGCATGACCCTGCCGATCATTCCTCCATCAGCCATAATATGATACGGACCATTTACGAGGATGAAAATGGAACACTTTGGTTTGGTACCCTGGGTGGCGGTCTGAATAAATATGACAGGGAGCGGGATCAGTTTAGCAGGTATAATTTCCCAGACAGGTATATTTCCTCTATCCTGGAAGACTCTGACGGACAGTTCTGGATTGGGACGAGTGCTCCCGGACTGATCCTCTTTAACCGGGCAGGAAACGATTTTTCATATTATCCTTTTCCGGTTTATGAGGAACACGGACTAAAACCCCAGACCGGGAAAACCATTTATGAAGATCCGATGGGAAATATTTGGGTCTGTACCGAAGGGGCAGGCCTGTACCAGTTTGACAAACAAAAGAAAACGTTCACAAACCATTATTTCAATTGCGGAGGCAACGGTTTGAACAGTGATATCATCAGCGACATTTTCTATCATGCTGATGGTACATACTGGATTGCCACCGATGGGGGCGGCATCAACATCTTTCATCCGGAGACAAATGCGTTCCACCAGATCCGTAGCATGATCGCCGACAACAGCAGCCTTTCAAGCGATGCGGTTTATACCTTCTTGTCCGATCATGAAGGCATTATCTGGATAGGGACCTTTGGTGGTGGTGTTAATGTGCTGAACCCCAATCAGCAGGAGTTTCAGTATTTCACCCAGAAAGCTGCCAACCCTGAATCACTCAGTCACAGATCCGTGCTTTCCTTTTATGAAGACAGCAGGGATAATGTCTGGGTGGGAACCGATGGTGGCGGACTCAACCTCTTTGACAGGGAATCTGGTACGTTTGAACATTTCAGGCATGACCCTGCAAACCACGGCAGCCTGAGTGCCAATGCGGTGACCTGCATTACGGAAGATTCAGGGGGGATGCTATGGGTTGGTACGTTTGCCGGCGGACTAAACCGGTTTGATCCGGAGACAAAACGGTTTCAACGGTTTACCTACCGGCCCGAAGATTCATTGTCTATCAGAAGAAACAATGTATGGAAACTGCTCGAAGACAGAGAAAAGTATTTATGGGTGGGCACTCTGGATGGACTGGAGAGGTACGACCCGGTTAAACAGGTTTTCGATAAAGTGCCTGTTACAGAAAGATATGGCGACCCTTTCCCAACACGCATCCTTTCTCTTTTCGAGGATTCAAGGGGTCAGATCTGGGTGGGGAGCAAAGGGTTGGCTATCCTCAACAGGTACAACCTGACTTATTCCTTTATCCGTGACAAGGATGACAAGATCTCTGCCCTGTTTGGATACGACATCCGCGATTTTTTTGAAGATGTAAACGGACATATATGGATTGCGTCGGAGGGAGCGGGACTTTTCCGGTACGATCCGGTTGCCCTTGAGCTGCGGAATTTTACTGTCAGGGATGGATTGCCCAGCGATGCCATCCATCAGATCGTGCAGGACGATAGTGGGAATATCTGGCTGAGTTCCAATAAGGGCATATCCAGGATGGATCCGGAAACGCTGACATTCAGAAACTATGATGTAAACGACGGATTACAAAGCAATCAGTTTGCCTATTCTGCTTCGCTGATCAGCCGGAGCGGAGAGGTCTATTTTGGTGGTGTCAACGGCTTCAATATATTTCATCCGGAAAGGATCAAGGAAAACACAACCCCTCCAAAAGTCTATATCACCGACTTTAGTCTGTTCAATGAACCAGTGGAGATTGGCGGCGAAGATTCCCCATTGTCATCCCACATCATGCAGACCCGTGAGATTACCCTGCCTTACCGGTCGGTATTCACCTTCCGTTTTACAGCCATCAATTACATAGCTACCCAAAAAAACCAGTACTGTTATAAACTGGAGGGTTTTGATGACTGGAATGATGTGGGCGGACAAAGGATGGCCACCTATACCAACATTAGTCCGGGACGTTATACATTCAGGGTCATTGCGTCAAACAATGACGGTTTCTGGAACGAAGAAGGCGCCTATGTCAGCATTACCATTCTGCCACCGTTTTGGCGCACATATTATGCTTATGTGCTTTATGTGGTGGTGTTTTTTACCCTGATGTATTTCATCTTCAAATACGTATTGAACAGGCAGCGTTACAAGCATGACCTGATGATAAAGGACCTGGAAAAGGCCAGGATCGAAGAGATCAACCAGATGAAGCTCAGATTTTTCACCAACATTGCACATGAATTCCGTACGCCGCTGACACTGATCGTCGGACCACTCGACAAACTGATGAACTCTGATATGCCCGTAAGTTCTCCGGTGAAGAAACAGCTCAACATCATGGGAAGGAGTGCGGGACGTTTGCTCAGGTTGATCAATGAGCTCATGGACTTCAGGAAGATGGAACTTGGCAGGATCAAATTGCATGTTGTCAGGGCCGATCTGGTCGCGTTTGTTTACGACGTAAAAACTGTATTTGATGAACATGCCAGACAGCATTCAATTGAATATGTTTTCAGGTATGAAAAAGAGATCATAGAAACATGGTTCGATAAAGAAAAAGTGGAAAAGGTGATCTACAACATTCTCTCCAACGCATTCAAATTTACCCCTGATTACGGGAAGGTTGTTGTGGAGGTGAAGTACGCAGAACCTTCAAGGCAGTCAAAAAAGAACGGGGCTCCGTCGGCATATGCAGAGATCGTAGTTTCCGACAATGGTGCCGGGATTCCCCCGGAAGAACTAAACAGGATATTTGACCGGTTCTACCAGGTGAAAGGAAGCAATCCTCATGCCTGGTCTGACGGTACCGCCGGCACCGGTATAGGGCTTGCCCTTGCCAGGGAACTGACAGAGTTTCACAAGGGAGAGATCAGGGCTGAAAGTTCTGTAGGAGCGGGCAGTGTGTTCAGGGTCCTGCTTCCCATAGGAAAAGACCACCTGGATCCGGATCTTGTCGTAGAATCATCCAGGGATGAATACACATATCAGTATTCAGGAGGTTTTTACGGAACAATTCCTGCCTTGCAGATTGCTTCTGAAAACAGTATGCAGAAAGACACTGGTCTGTCCGCATCCATAAAAAAGCCCACCTTGTTGTTTGTGGATGACAACCCTGACATGCGTACATATATAAAAAGCTCCCTTGAAGAGGGGTATAAAATTCATCTGGCAAGCAACGGGATTGAAGGACTCGAGAATGCATTAAAGGTGCTGCCCGACATCATTGTCAGCGACGTGATGATGCCCGGGATGGATGGCATCGAAATGTGCAGGCGGATAAAGTCAGACATGAACACAAGCCATCTGCCTGTTATTCTGCTGACGGCAAAGTTTTCTGACGATCATACTATTGAAGGCTTTGATGCAGGAGCGGATGACTATATTGCAAAGCCATTCAACTTAAGGGTGCTGCATTCGCGGATACGGAACATTCTTGACATACGTGAACAGTTGAGGGACCGGTTCCGTAAGGAAGGCATTCTGCAGCCTGGTGAGGTAACGGTTACTTCCGCCGATGAGCAGTTTTTGAGAAAAGCCATGGAGGTGGTGGAGAAATACATGGCTGATCCTGACTTCCGGGTGGGCACCTTTGTGTCTGAAATGAACATGAGCCGGTCTGTTCTCTACAGGAAATTCGAAGCATTGACCGGACAGTCTGTCAATGAGTTTGTTAAAAATATCAGGCTTAAAAGGGCTGCACAACTGCTTGAGCTGAACGAACTTAATATTTCTGAGGTTACCTATGAGGTGGGCTTCAGCGACCCACAGTACTTCAGCAAGTGTTTTGGCCGTCACTATGGCATGACACCTTCTGAATATGCAAGAAAGCACGTCAAAACCCGGTCATCATCGCTTTAACCTGTCCCTGTCTATTTTTCAAGACGTACCCAGGCACCTGAGCGTGCTGGCACCCGGATACTGAGATGACCATTCCTGTCTATCTGCAGGTCGTCATTTTTGATTACATCCCTTGCACTGACATAAGAAATGTCTGACGATGAAATAGCAATGGTTTCTTCCTCACCCCGGTTGATGATCAGGAAATGATCTGCCTCCGGGGCTGCCCTCCTGAATACCAGGGATGTTTCGGCTCCTGATACATGAAACGGTGGACGGATATCTCCGAGGGTATGGCTGACCAGCACTTCTTCCATGAAATCATTGCCCGGACGAAATGCGGCCCGTGATGCTTCAAAATTTAACACAAGCGTCTGCCCATGTCCATAGTCAGAAGCAATAACGGCTGGTGTTCCGTCATCATAGCTTTCAACTACCCGTGCATGGGAAAGCTTCAGTTCTCCGAACTGGGTATCCAGTTCCTTGCCCCTGAAGGTTTTCGGACGGTTATGGGTGTGGTAATAGTCGGCCGTACTGAAACCGAACAACATTTCAAAGTCAGAACCGGACTTTTGCTTGTTCAGCCGGCCAAAGTCGTCGAGCATCAACAGGGGGAAGTCTGCCACCAACCGGCCACCATGAGCAACATACTCCATTAACCCTTTTATTGTTGCATCATCCAGGGCGAGCATGCAGGGCAGGTATATAATGGGGTACCGGTGGGCCAGTCCGGCTGCCACATCCCTGTCTGTCAGGTACTCAAATGGCACCTGGTGGTTCATCAGTGCCCTTGACATGCCAATTCTTCCTTCTGAGTGCAGTTGCCTGAACATGCGGTCGCGATTGGTTTCATAAACGGGCGTGGACAATTGGTATAAACCCATAGATAACCGTCCAAGCATTGCCTCGTTTTCCCAGGAATACAATATCCCAACCACAGGTTCATCAAGTGCGTCCCACAGCTCAAACCGCTGTTCCTGCAGAATTTCAGACAACCGGCCTGCAACGATGGCCCTTTCCGTAGGCTCTCCCTGGATGTCGCACAGAGCATACTCTCCAGCCTCCCAACCTTCACCAC
>PWKN01000225.1 GCA_003559735.1 Bacteroidales bacterium
CTCTTCAGGAGGCAACTGATAGGTTAGGAGATCCTGCCCATATGCCGTATTTATGGCCAGGAGTCCAATTACAATAAAGCCTTGCAATAGCGTTTTCATAGATCTGCTTTTTGATTTGCATTATGGTCATAAGAACCGGTTGGATAAGAACGCTCAGCAAACAGCGGAGACGTGCGATGATCATCCCTGTGTGTGCTTGCAAGCATCCGGGGACCGGTTCGTTAAAAAACGGTGCCAAAATAACAATAATCGACGAGGATAGAAAATGTTTATGCCTTGCCATTGACTGCGCTCGTCGATAAAAGATAACAATGCCCAAGGTTTTATAAACTATGTGAAATGATTTTTTTAATCATCAATAATTTCTTATTTTGTGCTGCTGCCTGTGATGTGGCCGGAACAGCCAGATATTGTAACTGGGATTTGGCAAATAACGGCAAACAGGCAGGATAAACCTATATATACATCGTTTAAAGTATTTCTGATATGAAAAAAGATACACCTATTCCATCAGATGTAGTTAACAAGTATGTGGAACAAATGAACCTTGAACATGTTGGCAAGGCCTCCATCAGGGAAATTAAGCGGCTGGTCGACCTGGTTGAGGCAGAAACGGGAGAACGGTATGTACGCATGGAGATGGGCATTCCCGGACTCACCCCTAACCGGCTGGGTATTGAGGCAGAAAAAAAGGCCCTCGATGATGGTGTGGCATCCCTCTATGCCGATATTGACGGCACTGCCAGCTTAAAAAAAGAGATCAGCCGTTTTGTCAAACTGTTCATGAATATTGACGTACAGGCCAGGAGCTGTATACCGACCGTCGGATCCATGCAGGCCAGCTTTGCGGTATTTCATACAGTGGTACACATGAAAAAGGAGAAAAACAGTATTTTATTTCTGGATCCGGGTTTCCCGGTACACAAACAGCAATGCAGGGTGCAGGGTACACCATATGACAGTTTTGATGTGTATAATTACCGGGGAAAGAGGTTGCGCGACAAACTGGAGTCGCACCTTTCAAAAGGGAATGTGGCTGCAATGCTCTATTCCAATCCCAACAACCCCTCCTGGATATGTTTTACCGAAACAGAATTAAAGATCATTGGTGAGCTGGCTACCAAATACAATGTGGTGGTGGTTGAAGACCTGGCTTATTTTGCCATGGATTTCCGGAAGGACTTATCAGTTCCCGGACAGCCGCCATACCAGTCATCTGTGGCCAATTACACCGACTTGTATGTTTTGCTGATCTCAAGTTCGAAATCATTCAGTTATGCCGGACAACGTATCGGTATGATGGTGATCTCCGATGCGTTGTTTGAAAAACGGACCGAAGATCTTCGGAAGCATTTTGGAATGGAGCAATTTGGACGGGCAATCGTGTTTGGAACCCTGTATGCATTGAGTGCCGGTACGGCACACTCACCACAGTATGCACTCGAGGCTTTACTGAAAGCGGCCAATGACGGAACGCTGAACTTTGTTGAGGAGGTGAGGGAATACGGTGAGAAAGCGAAGATCATGAAGAAGCTGTTTACTGACAATGGCTTCTATATTGTGTATGATAAAGATGAAGACAAACCCCTGGCTGATGGTTTTTATTTTACCATCGCCTACCCCGGATTCACCGGTGAAGAACTGATCGAAGCCCTCGTCTATTATGGGATCAGTGCAATTTCTCTGGCCATAACGGGAAGTGAAAGGACTGAAGGATTAAGGGCCTGCGTGTCACTGGTGAGCCGTGAACAGTTCCCGGACCTTGAATACCGGTTGAAAAAATTTCACGGGCACCATAATGGCTCATAGCCTGGTTATTAATTCTGCAAAACCTTTAGCCAGAACAAAGCTGACCATTTTAGGGATATGATTATCTTTGTACCATGCAAGAAATGATTTTGGTCCTTGATTTTGGTTCTCAATATACGCAGCTAATTTCCAGAAGAGTAAGAGAGTTGCAGGTATATTGTGAAATACATCCCTATCATTATCGTCCGGAAAACACCGACTCTGTCAGAGGGGTCATCCTGTCAGGAAGTCCCTTCAGTGTCCGCGATCCGCAAGGTCCGAAAGCTGACCTTAGTTGGTGCATAGGCAAAATTCCAGTACTGGGCATCTGCTATGGGGCACAGCTCATCACCATGATGAACGGGGGAGAAGTGATGCAGTCTTCAACCAGGGAATACGGAAGGGCCAACCTTTCAGATATTGTACCGGGAGAAAGGTTGTTTAAGGGCATTGAGCCGGGCTCGCAGGTGTGGATGTCGCATGCAGATACGATTGTTCGGCTATCCGACGACCATCATCTGATTGCCCGGACCAACGACATTGGCGTTGCTGCATTCAGGTCAGGCGACAAGGATGTCTTCGGATTGCAGTTTCATCCGGAGGTATATCATACTTCGCAGGGGGAGCAACTACTGAAAAACTTTGTTGCGGACATATGTGGTTGTTCGCAGAACTGGACCCCTGAGTCGTTCATACAAAACACTGTTAAATACCTGCAGGAAACCATAGGCAATGAAAAGGTGGTCCTTGGATTATCCGGAGGCGTTGATTCAAGCGTAGCGGCCACATTGCTGAATGATGCCATCGGGGCACAGCTGTATTGTATTTTTGTTGACAACGGCTTGTTGCGAAAAAATGAGTTTGAGGATGTATTGCTTTCATATAAGGACATGGGACTCAATGTGCGTGGTGTTCGTGCGGCCGATCATTTTTTGCGTGCCCTGGAAGGGATTACGGCCCCGGAAGAGAAGCGCAAAGCCATCGGCCGTGTCTTTATAGAAGTTTTTGAACGGGAAGCAAATAAGTTAAAGGAAGTTCAATGGCTGGCGCAGGGGACGATATATCCGGATGTGATAGAATCGGTTTCCGTTAAGGGACCTTCGGCCACCATTAAGTCCCACCACAACGTTGGCGGTTTGCCCGAAAAGATGAACCTGAAAGTCGTTGAACCGCTGAATGCATTGTTTAAAGACGAAGTTCGCAGGGTTGGCCGCAGCCTTGGAATATCTTCCATCATACTCGACAGGCATCCTTTTCCCGGACCCGGACTTGGCATACGCATCATTGGCGAGGTAACAGCCGACAAAGTGCGGGCACTCCAGGAAGTGGATCATATTTTCGTACAGGGATTGAAAAGTTCGGGCTGGTACGACAAAGTCTGGCAGGCGGCTGCAATCTTGCTGCCCGTCCAGTCGGTGGGCGTAATGGGCGATGAGAGAACCTATGAAAATACTGTTGTGCTTCGTGCCGTGGAGTCGACAGATGGAATGACCGCTGATTGGGTTCATCTGCCCTATGAGTTGCTTGCCAGGTTAAGCAATGATATCATCAACAACGTGAAAGGTGTTAACCGGGTGGTGTACGACATCAGTTCCAAACCACCGGCGACCATTGAATGGGAATAGAAAATATTTTACCATTGTCAGATATGTTGAAACAAACCTTGGTTTTATTCTTAGTCTTGCTTGCCGGGTTCAGTATCCTGCCTGCCGGTGCACAGGAGCACCGGGAAGAGCCTCTGCAGCAGGTGATCACCAACCGTTCCTATACCCCTCATACCATTGACGGCGATCAGTTTTACCTGCATGCTGTTTTGCGCGGACAAACATTATATTCCATTGCAAGGGCATATGGTGTCGATATGGACCGCATCATAGAAGAGAACCCCGATATCACAGACGGATTGCGGTACGACCAGGTGATCAGGATCCCGGTTACGGATGATCCTGACCTGGTGGCAAAACCCCTGAAAATTGAACGCAGGGAGGCAGCCCCCGAACCGGAGGGAGAATACATTGAACATACAGTAGAGCGCCGTGAAACGTTGTTTGGATTGTCGCGGCAGTATGATCTGTCGATCGAGAAGATCCTGTTCTACAATCCGCATGCCAGGGAGGGGCTGCAGGTCGGACACGTGTTGAAGATACCTGTGGCTGCGGGTACAGAAAGTGATGATGTCTTTCAGCTGTACACGGTTGCGCCGGGTGAAACGAAATACGGTATTTCAAGGGCATTCGGATTAACAATAGAAGAACTGGAGGCACTTAATCCTGAAATACGGGATGGCCTTCGTGCCGGTCATCGCCTTCGCATCCCTCTTGAAGGGCCCGATCAGACAACAACCGTAGCGAAACCACCGGTAAGCCGGGAGTCGTTTATTTTTCTCCCCCCTGATGATAAAACATTTGCACCAGACCCGGAAACTGATGTCTATTGTTTTGAGCCGCGGACCAGGGATGTTTACCATGTGGCATTGCTCATTCCCCTGTACCTCGAAAACCTGCCACCAGAAACAGTACCCCGGCAGCAGGTCGATACTTCTGTAAGCCGTCTGGCGCATCCCGGACTCTCAGCATTCGTTACCGGGCCTGCTGGTGATGTGCGTAAGGAACTGCCGCCAGACCATAAGTCTTTCAGCTTTATTTCATACTATCATGGTGTATTGCTAGCCCTTGACTCGGTCAGACAGCATGGTGGAAATATCAGGCTGCACGTATATGATGTGTGCCAGGATGTAACAAAGGCCATGAAGGTTACACAGCAGGAGCGCTTCTCAGAGATGGACCTGGTCATAGGGCCATTTCACCGCCAGAGTCTGAATTACATTTCATCATATGGCCGCCGGCATAACATTCCTGTTGTGTCGCCATTGCTCGCCGACCGGGATCAGCTTTTCGGAAATCCCAATCTGTACAAGGCAACGCCATCGCTTGAGGCAATGCTCGATGAAGTGGCAAGCTATGTTGCCCGGCATTACCCCGATCAGAATATCATTGTTGTACACAATGATCAGCCCGGCGCCAGGGACATCATCAACGCATTTCAGGATACCCTGCTGACAAGTGTTGCCATGGCAGGTCATTTCTATGACAGTCTCCACATGCAAAGGGTAGATGGCTATTTTTTTGAAGGAACACTGGTGGGAAACAGACGCACCAATGTGCTTGTTATGCCCGAAGCATCCTCCAGCAAATGGCTTCCCGATCACATGCATGGTGTGGAAAACAGACGATACCTGCCAAAGCCGCGGAATGTCAGTGAAGTGATCTACAGAACAGACGGATTTAATGGGTTGATCAGCAAGTTTCAGCGCGACAGGAACAATGTGCTGATCACCCTGGTGGGCGGTGAGCCATTTCTTGCCGAATACTTGCGGCAACTCAATGAACAGCGACGCTTTTACCACATTACGGTGTTTGGGATCCCTGAGTGGAAAGACTATACAAGTATTGAGACCGATTACCTTCAAAACCTGAGGGTCCATTACTTTACGCCTGGCTTTTATGATTATACAGATACACATATCCAGGATTTTGTATACCGGTACCGGGATATGTTTCTTACCGAACCTGATCAGGATGCCTTCAAAGGCGCACAAACGGCCTATTTCTTTTTTAATGCGCTGCTTGAGTATGGAATTGAATTTGACCGCTGTATCAGTCTGCTAAACCAGCAGGGTCATGAAAGTCCTTTCTCATTGAAACGATCTTTGGGCAAGAACAATGGATGGGAAAACAGGCACACAACAATTTACAGGATCGAGAATTACCGTAAGGTCGACGTGCAGAAGCCAACAGAAGTTCTATCAATAAAAACAGACTGATCCTATCGCAGGTCCACCACCTCAATGTCGGGATACTGATCTGGATTAAAATCAAAATGATCGTCCGGCAGTCCGGCATCATAATCAATCTCTGTGACCTTAAACCGGTAGATGCCCCCATGGCGGTCGTGTGCTTCCGTGTAAACAATTTCGAGGCTGCCGTCTTCTATGGCTATGCGGTATTTATAGAAAATATCTGCTTCACGCGGAACCAGGTCAATGATGTGCACAGTGCGTGCGTTGTATCGCTCTTCACGGATCCACTTTGACCTGAACCTGGTTGCATGATCATCGAGCAGTGATGTTGGGGTGATCAGGTCTTCCGTATATTCTGCAAGACTGATATGAACCTCATTGACCTCTTCCATGTATGTCCATAATGTCTCGCCATCGGAAACAAAATGGTTGGGCCCTGCCTTCATGTAGTACATGTCCCTTTTGGTAGCCAGCCAACCATCCATCTTCTCTATGATGCCATGCTGTGTGTCCTCAATTTCATAGTCGAACCGGATGGAAAGGGCATCATCGACCTGCAGTTGCCGTCCGGCTTCCTCAAGCATCATTTCAGCTTTTTCTTCGAATGCCCTGGGTTGCACAACCTGCTGTCCAAAGGCGCCTTGGCTGAAAAGCATCAATATCAGGAACATCTCTTTCATTTTGGGATCTGTTTATGGTACCCTTTGTAGACTGTACGGTTTATTCTTCCTGGCGCAAAATCTGTTCCAAACTGACCTCATCCTTTATTTTAACCTCCCTTGCTTTGCTCCCTTCAAACGGTCCGACAATACCAGCGGCTTCCAGCTGGTCTATGATCCTTCCCGCCCTGTTGTATCCCAGTTTCAGTTTTCTCTGGATCAACGACGTGGATCCCTGCTGGGTAGATACCACAATGCGAGCCGCATCCTCAAACAGTGCATCTCTTTCGCTGATGTCAATATCGTTTGACACAGAGGTGTCATCTTCATAGTATTCGGGCAGATGAAAAGCATCAGGATAAGCCCTTTGTGATCCGATAAAATCTGTGATGCGCTCTATTTCGGGGGTGTCAATATATGCACACTGCAGTCGCAGCAGGTCACTGCCAGTGGATAAAAGCATGTCGCCCCTTCCGATGAGCTGTTCGGCACCCCCGGTGTCAAGAATGGTGCGGGAATCAACTTTTGCAGTAACCCTGAATGCAATACGGGCCGGGAAGTTTGCCTTGATCGTTCCGGTGATGATGTTTACCGACGGACGTTGGGTGGCAATCACAAGGTGAATTCCCACAGCCCTTGCCAGCTGGGCAAGACGGGCAATTGGTAACTCGATCTCCTTTGCAGCCGTCATTATCAGGTCAGCAAACTCATCAATGAACAACACAATGTAAGGCAGAAAACGATGTCCCTGATTAGGGTTCAGCCGCCGGCCGACAAATTTGGCATTGTACTCTTTTACATTACGTGCCTGGGCATCTTTTAACAGATCATACCTGTTGTCCATTTCCACACACAATGAATTGATCGTACGGATCACCTGGCGTGTCTCTGTAACGATTGCCTCCTCAGCATCAGGCAATTTGGCCAGGTAGTGCCGTTCAATTTTGGAAAACAGGTTCAGTTCCACCTTTTTTGGGTCTACAAGGACAAACTTGACAAATGCCGGGTGCTTTTTGTACAGGATGGAAGTAAGGATGGCGTTCAGGCCAACGGACTTTCCCTGTCCTGTGGCTCCTGCCATCAATAAATGCGGCATCTTCGTGAGATCAGCAATAAAGGTTTCATTGGCGATTGTTTTGCCGAGTCCGATAGGCAGGTCGAAGGAAGAGTTTTGAAAACGGTCGCTGCCCAATACGGATCGCATTGATACAATTTCCGGATTGCTGTTGGGCACCTCTATGCCTATCGTTCCCCTTCCCGGAATGGGTGCAATGATCCGTATGCCCAATGCCGACAGACTGAGGGCTATGTCGTTTTCCAGGTTCTTGATCTTTGAAATGCGAATGCCCGGGGCGGGAATGATCTCATACAAGGTTACCGTCGGACCGACGGTTGCTTTCATCTTGTCAATGTCTATGGCATAGTTTTTCAGGGTATCAATGATCCTGTTTTTGTTTTCTTCAAGCTCTTGTTTGTTGACATGAATGGTTCCGCTCCCCTTATGGTCCAGCAATCCAAGGTCAGGCAACTGATAGTGAGGCAGGTCAAGCGTGGGGTCATATTCGCCCAGGTGCGACAGATCCGGGATGTCATCATTGTCACTGCTGCCAAACGGATCATCTATTTCCCGGTAGTCGCTGCCTGAGACCTTGCTGCCGGCCACTTCATATTCCCACTCGGGCGCATCACCCGAACGCCCTTGTGTATCATTTCCGTTGCTGTCTGTTTCTGTCGATTGATCATTGTCGTCGCTGAACCCTGCGGGGGTGTCCGCTGGTTCCTTCTCTGTTGGTTTTTCCTTCTCTTCTTCAATGATCTCTTCACCCGTTTTGGTGTCGCCTGTGACATGAAAATCCTTATCATCCGGCCAGGTGTCTTCCTCCTGGCCACCCATCGCATCAGCCGTCTTCCTTTTAGCGAACAGTCCGCCGAACACATTACCGAAAAGTATACCCCGGCCTCTGAAACCCGGGTCAAATACCAGGATGA
>PWKN01000272.1 GCA_003559735.1 Bacteroidales bacterium
TCTGACGTGCTGGGCTCTGCCAAAGGGTGGGCAGGTGCTTTCCTCTATAACGGAAAAGCCAGGCAGGCGCTCGACAATTTCTATAAGCGGAAAAACACGCTGAGCCTTGGCATATGCAACGGTTGTCAGCTCATGGTCGAACTGGCGCTGGTCTGCCCGGAGCACGAACAAAAACCAATGATGCAGCACAACACCTCACATAAGTTTGAATCGGGTTTCGTGAATGTCGACATTCCAGCCAACAATTCAGTTATGCTGAAAACCCTTGAAGGCAGCCGGCTGGGAGTATGGATCGCCCATGGTGAGGGCCGGTTCAGGTTGCCTTACGGGGAAGACTGTTACCAGATTCCGGTAAAGTACACCTATGGCGGTTATCCGGCAAACCCCAACGGAAGCGACTTCAATGCAGCGGCCATTTGCTCGGCCGACGGACGGCACCTGGCCATGATGCCACATCCGGAGCGTGCCGTTTTTCCGTGGCAATGTGCCCACTACCCTGATGGGCGCAGGCAGGATGAGGTCACCCCCTGGGTGGAAGCATTTGTGAATGCCAGAAAGTGGATTGAAGAAAAGCAATGAATGCCAGATTGCACAACAACATGTATATGTTCAACATGGGACCAAACGACACCCCGTTACACATTTGAGTAGGTGATCAGCACCAACCCGGTCAGGTAACAGATAAACAAGGTGACCAGTAAGCGGTTGGTTCCGGAAGGTGCCCCCCTGAACTCTTTCCATATAAACAAGCCCCATAAAATAGCAACAACAGGTGCAGCATTGCTCATAGCATATGATATGGCAGGATTGGCGGCACCAGCGGCCAGAAGGCTTACCACCATGCCAGACATCCAGATGAGTCCCCCAAGAAACCCTGCGAAGTGCTCTTTCAGTGACCCCTTCCAGTATAAACGCATACTAACCGCTTTGCCCTGCACCGGGAACCTCATAAAAACCGGATTGATAACGAGCGTGCTCACAACAATTCCGCAAGCAAAGAAAAATATGGCGGTATATGGTGTGAGACTGCCGGTACCTCCCGGCACAAATTGTCCGTCGAGCGACTTCACCACAAAACCATAAAAAAAAGCAATAAACAAACCTGCTGCAACCGATAACAGAATCCCTTTGGCTGATGGTTTTCTTTGAACTTTAGCCACAAGCTTATAGGCGCGACTACTTAAAACAATGGCCACAATGATCATAAGTACACCAATCCAAAGGACATATGGCATGTTTGTCGGATTCTGACCAGCAAGCATCACCAAAAGGTAATTAAATGCAATACCCAGAACCCATGCCATACCACCTCCAATTGGAAATGCAACAGACATGCCGGCGACAGCTATTGCTGCCACCAGAAGAATATTGCCAATGTTCCACAGTACCCCACCCATAAGTGCAAAAAAGATGGAACTTGCGTCAGCCATGGCAAGGTCTTCATGAAATGAGCGACCCACACTTCCGGTACTTCCAATTGTGTAGGCAGCTATAAGAGAACCTGCCAGCAAACCCACCATCAGATCCCAGTAAAACAGCTCAAAACGCCATGACTTCTGGGCCATCTTCTGTGTATTTGCCCATGAACCCCAGCATATCATGGCTACAACGGTAAACACTATGGCAATGCCATAATCATAAATAACGGTCATTGTTTTTTCTTTAAGTTAGCCTGTATTTTTCCTGAAAAAATGTCCGGAGGCCAGATCAGCCGTGTTTATAGATGTCCCAGCCCATATAGTTTTCAGCAGCCTCAGCAATGATATCTGCCACATGATCACGTCCCATTCCCACATGGTGTTCAAACCCGTTCCTGCATATCATTTTCATCAGACTTTGTAATCCCTCAATCCGGCAAACAGCAATACCCCCGTCCATTCCATAGGCGTCGTCAGTAAATGCTCCATCTCCAACATAACCCTTTATGACCCCTGCTGTATCATCTGTTGAAATACGGAAAAAGGTAAACGGACCAGCAGCAACTTTCCCTTTAACAGCCCCAAAACATCTATCCGGACCCAGTGTTCCTCCCAGTACATCAAGGTTGGAAATTTCTACCGGACTCCGGAAAAAGTCCTTCGGATAGTTGCTGCAATGGGTACACACACACATATCCCTGTTCTCTCCGAAATTATTGTTCCAGTCGAGCAAAGCAGACGGACCTCTTGTTGCAAGTGTTATTGCATACATGGAAACCACACCACATACATCTACCTCACAAGCACAGGGCAGCAGCTTATCGCCCAACATGCTCATCGTAATGCATGCGGCACAGCCATAATTTTCCTGGATTGATGTCCAGCATTGAAATGCTGCTGCATCAATTCCATTGTTCTCTATCCATTCGCCAACAGCAATACTGAACCTGGCTTGTTTTATAACATTTTCTCCCGGAATATGCGGTGGTATATTCCCATAAGCAAAGATCTCATCTACTTTGTCCTTAACTTCAGGTGAGTTGTTGGATAAACCGGCAGTCCTGCCAAGTATCTCTGACATATCAACAGTGACAACGGTAATACCAGATGCCTGTAGCAGTTTCTCACTGTAGCGCATGGTTTGAAATGCAGCCGGACGTGCCCCGATCGCACCGATACGGGCACCCGATAGCCCGTTCACCACACGACACAGTCTGGCAAACCTGATCACATCAGATTTAAATTCACGGCTTTTCAGCTTACAGGTATGATAAGCAGTGTCAGTAAACGGAATCCCATACTGGTATAAATTGTTACACACCGATATTTTCCCGCAAAAAGCATCCCTTCGCTGGTTAACTCCAACCTTATCGTTATCATCATCGCATGCCTGAACAAGCACGGGTACATCGAGCCGGGCACCCCTGATTGCGTTGACAATGCCTAATTCATCACCAAAGTTTGGCAAACAAACAATGATGCCATCAATGCTTTCACGCCGTTCGGCAAATAATTTTGCCACCTTTGCAGCATCCTCTGTTGTTTCGATCGATCCGGTCGGGGTGTCGCTTTCCGGAAGAATAACATGATCGCAATCAATCTCTTTCATCAGATCAATCAGGTCCCTCCTCCCCAATCTGGCCAGATCGGCATTAAAGAAACCCCTGGTCCCAATGATCAGACCAAAACATGGTTTTTTCTTAATTTTCTTCATCCTGTTGCAGTTTTGTTTTTTATTATTTGTCATTTGAACCGGACTCCTGCGAGCACGCTGAAGTCACCCGTGCCAGGAGTTAATCATCGCTGAACGTCAGGAGAACAAGACCCCTTTTCCGGATATGATCTTTCAGGCGCACTTCTGCGTTTCGGACGTTCAATGAGCTCAAAAGTCGTATACACCATCTTTTCCGTGTCGAGATAAGCATAATGACCATCGTCATCAGGACCAAAACCTGCCCCATCCATTGTCATTGACAGTCCGGCTTCTTTTGCCTTTTTGAGTGACTCTTGCATATTGTCTGTCAGAATACCCAGGTGATGCATTCCATACCCATGCTGTTCAACAAATTCTTTGTACACTGTATCACCTTCAATCGGTTCGATCAGTTCTATGCGCAAAGGTCCGATATTTGCCAGGGCGATCCGCATCTTGTACTCAGTTGGCTTGCCATTGCGTGTCATCCTTTTCACCAAAGGTTTTCCGTAGGTATAAAATTGCCACGGGCCCACACCGAAGGTGTCGCAAAAAACCCGTGCAACCTTTTCAACATCAGGAACAATAATGCATATCTGTGCGATTTCTTTAATTGGAAATTTTTTCAAAGGATACTTTTTTTATGTTATATAGATTCTACTGTAACGACCTCCCACCTATTACCGGCCATCAGTCCCGGATCAGGGGACAAAAACCACCTTTCTCGCCTTACCTGCCAGGGCCAGGTCGACACCTTCGGCAAAAGCTGTCAATGGCAAAACATGTGAGATCACCTGTTCTGCCAGGCCCTTATCTGATGCTACAAGTTTCAGGGCCATCCTGTGGTGCCTTGGGGCAAAAATGGTTGTTCCGGTTAATTGCAATGCATTGTAATGAACGATGTTCATATTTACAGGCGGACAAGCCTGATCTGCGGGTAGACCCCCAAAAATGACCACCCTGCCCCCTTTTTTTGTCATTTTTACAGCCTGGACCAGGGTATCGGGTACTGAATTTGCTGCAATGACCACTTCAGCACCCTTGCCGTCGCTTATTTCAAACACTTTTTCCACCAGTTCATCTTCAGATGCATTGATCACATGATCAGGCCGGTATGCGTTATTGTATTCCAGCCGGAATGGGTCGATATCGGCCACTACAACCGGGTACGCACCCTTTTTCTGCGCGAGCACCATATGCAATGTGCCAACGGGTCCTGCCCCGATGACCACCACCATTTCACCCATTTTAATATTAACTTTTTCCTGTGCATTCAGGCAAGAAGAGAGGGGTTCTGCAACAGTGGCATGTACCGGGTCGACCCCCCCGGGGATCATTTGTATGGAGCCGTTCAACAATAGTTCTTTGTCAGCAGCAATGTATTCAGCAAAACCCCCAGGCCACGCCTGCCCAATTTCTTTGTGGTCTGTGCACAACTCATAGATCCCGTCCCGGCAGAACACACACCTGTTGCAATACACCACGGGTGATATTGCAATTTTATCCCCAACTTTCCAGTCGCCGGCACAATCCGCTCCGCGTTCAATCACTTCACCACTGATCTCATGACCAATAACAAAAGGTGGTTTCACCCGGTGGTGCCCACTTTGAAGTGTCCGTAAATCAGAGCCACATAATCCGCAGGCGAGCACTTTGATCAGCAGTCCTTTTGTCGGACAGTGCGGATCTTGCACCTCACCTGTCATATAATCGCCCGGAGAATTATAGATTGCTGCCTTCATAATAACCGATCCTGTTCTTCCCTCAGCTTGTAAATAAAAGATGAAGTATCGGGAGAAAAGTTTTGCCTTGTTAACAGACCACCCTTTGCAACATCGGCCAATGCCCTGCCGTTGTTTACAGTTCCTGCAGGGATGGCATGCAGCTCTTGTGCCTGTTGCCGGTTATATATCTTACCAAAGATATCGGCGCTCCCAATGCCTTTGAGTATTTCTCCTTTCCTGATGTCCCTTTTTGCAATGGTGCATACCTCTGAATACATGTTTTCTGCGGTAACTGTGACTTCATTCAGCAATACGGCTTCGGCTACCGACTGTGGCGTTTCCAGGTCGCACAGATGATATGGCCTGAACAGCAAATAATACGGTCCATCTGCATGGGTGATAAATTTCATATCTTTCTGTATCCGTTTATCTGAAGAATAAACGATGACAAAAATACCCGGGGCAATGTTCCCTGTGCTGTAATCGACCGTGCCCCTTGTTTGAAATATTCCTCCATCAGACCTTGGCGTGTACACCTGCAGTAAGTCTTCAAGATCTGCTTTTGGACCATGCATGCCGGGAACATCAGGCAAGAGTCCGGTTGCATTGGACACGGCAGCCATTTCCACCATTGTTTTCGTACCATCTTTGAAGGAAGCCAGGATATGCGGGTTCATATCTTTTGATGCAGCCTCTTCCGCACAGCTTTCGGGGGTTGCATCAAAGTCGACAACATTATTTTTTCCCTTGCCAATGCAGATGATCTAGAATCCCATGAGCAATGCCTGTTCCCACAACATTTTGCACACACCCGGTTCATCGCCCGAGGCTACGGTATACAAAGCCTTGTTGGCCCTGGCTTTTTTGTTTAGTAAAAACCCGACAGTAACGTCTGTTTCCACGTTCAGCATGATGATGGGTTTTCTCCTGGCAATAGAATCCAGGGCAATTCTTGCTCCGGTATCTGTATCGCCTGTCACTTCAACGTTCGCTTCAACAGAATCCATGCTGGTCATCAGCATAGCATCGGAAGTAACCACAAATTTACCCACCCGTAATCCATCATTGGCACGGCCGGCATGATCTGTAACAAGAATATCGTTCCTGTCAACACCCATATCCAGAAATGTATTCAACGCACGTCCGGGATCAATATCTGCAATAGCACTCACTTGCATCCCCCTTATATTGTTAATTGCATGGGCCAGGCCTGACCCCATCTGTCCGCATCCGATAATGCCCACACTTACAGGATTATGTTCTGCTTCACGCTGTCGTAATTTTACAATCAGTTCCATCCCGGTCAATTGTCTGTGCCATAAAATTTCTCACGAATGGAGGCCAGTTCAGCAAAGTCACTTTTGAGATGTCTGTAAATGTCTTTATACAATTTGAAGTAATCCATATATAAAGCATTCTTTCTCTGATCTGGTTCCATTGGCTGTATGTATTCTGTCCACTGTTTTGCAACAGAAAAATCTTTAAAAAGGCCTGTGGCAACACCTGCGAGGATGGCATTTCCGAAGGGAGCCCCTGTTCTGCGTTTTACCAGCACTGTAGGAACATTGAATACATCCGTTATTATTTGGCGCCACAGTGTACTTTTTGCTCCACCTTCATTCAGTACGATCTTTGTGCCAATTTTCTTCCCGGAGGCACGCAGAATCGTAAAGGAATCATACAATGCATAGGCTACAGACTCCATCATTGCCCTGACCACATGTCCACGGGTATGGTGCAGTGATAACCCAAAAATGGTTCCCCTGGCATACACATCCCAAATAGGTGTACGTTCTCCCATAAGGTAAGGGAGTACGATCAACCCATCGCTCCCGGGCCGAACCTTTTCCGCCTCCCGGTTGATCAGGTCAAAGGTGTCAACACCATAAACCTTTTCAGCACTCTTTTCCAGAGGATAGAAATTGTCGCGCATGTATCGTATAAGCTGTCCGCCGGTGGTGGTTGTCGGGACAATGATGTATGAGTTCTCTGAATCAATGGTATAGGCAAAGTTGATCATCGAATTTGGGAAATCGGTATCCCTGGTCAGTATTCCAAAATTTCCACAGGTACCAAGGTTCATTTGTATATCGCCCTCATCTGTCATCCCGGCACCAATCCAGCCGGCATTGCAATCGACCTGACCTGCAGCCACCGGAGTTCCCTCTGCAAGGCCAGTAAATCTTGCCGCAGATGCAGACACGGCACCTATTATATCTTCGCACCGGTACAATCCAGGAAAAATGCCAGCGTCGATCCCGATCTTTTCTAGAAGGTCATGATCAAATTTCTTTTCCAGCAAATTGTAAGCCACACCATAGAACGCTGCACCTGAGTAATGTGCCGTAGTCTTGCCGGTCAGTTTCAGGTTTATGAATCCGTCAATGGTCAATGCCTTGAAAACCCTTTGAAAACTATCCGGCCTGTTTTCCTTTTCCCATAACAAATTAACAATGACCGGGTGGTCTTCGAGCCGGTTTTTTGAGATTTGGAATATCCGATCCTCACCAATATGCTCTTTTAACCATTTTACCTGTTTCACAGCCCTTTTGTCCATCAGGTTATAGGCATTATTGACCGGATCGTGTTTCTTGTCCACCATCACAAGTGATGGCAGTGCAGATGAGACAGCAACTCCCCTGATCTCTCCTGCTGATATCCCAGCCTTTTTCACAGCCTTCCGTATAAGCCGTCCGGCAGCATCCCAATAGTTCACCGGATCATGCTCTGACCATCCCGGATGTCCGGTAAGGATGGGATATTCTTCAAAGGCATATGCCATCTCTTCACCGTTGGTATTAATGATCGTGACTTTAGCGCCACCGGTCCCATAGTCAATTCCTAGCAAACAGTCCATAATCATATGCACTTTATTGTTCCTGAGCAAGTTTTTCAGCTGTTTTTTGATCAGTAACCAGCACGTTTATCAAACGGCCATTGATGGCGGCCCTGATGCTGCTCCATTTTTCAACACCTCCTGCCAGACCGATTCTTTTTGGTATTTTCTGTATTTCTTTGCTGGTAAGGCCAACAATCCGATCATCCAGTCCTGTTTCCATATATCTGCCCGACTGATCAAAAAAACGCAGGGAGATATCTCCTGTCGCCTTTTTTTGTTTCAGTGTTGTGATATCATTTTTTCGCAGTATGGTATCGCTTTTTGCCAATGGTGCGTTATCACCAAACCAGCCGATGCCCAGCAAGGCAATATCTGCTTTTGATGCCAGCCGCAAGGTGTCAACGACCTGGTGGTCA
>PWKN01000150.1 GCA_003559735.1 Bacteroidales bacterium
AACAGCGAGGTATAGATGTATGTCGGGTAAATCCAGGTCGCACCAATGTTGCGTGTCCGCAGCGGACGAAGATTCAGTTCGCCCATGGTACGAACAAAGTTGTACGCCGCAATCCCGTCAATGTCGGCACCCGGGAAAGCAAAACTGGTTCTGTATTGACGGGGTTCGCGCCAATCGACATAATTGTTGCGGAATCCGCCAAGATAGAAATACGACAATGCCGACTCCCTGTCCCCAAACGATTGTCCGACACTGTTACGGATCCACAGGCTGGTATTCCGTATTCCCGGCACCAGCAGTCCGACGCTCTGATTTGACAAAAACGAGGGATAAAACGAACCGCCGGCGTAATATGCTGTTGCCGATACGTTCCAGACATACCCTTTTTCATGTTCAACACCCCCAAGGGTACGTCGCAGTTTAGACATGCGGAAACCCGCCATGGCCGCCTGAAAGTCCCGGATGGGCGATTCAATGTTCTGGTATTGCGGCAAAACCTCCAGGTCGCCATAATGGGTGATGCCCCATTGATACCCGTACCTGAATGGTTCTCTCAGGGTATAGTTCCTTTCGTGTGAAAGGCCAATGCTATAGCCTGCCCGGCTTCTTTTGGTGGGCCCGAAAAAGTCATAAAAATCGGCCCTGTTCCACCTGGCACTGAGGGTCCAGTTCCAGTACCGCCAATCCAGATGGGCGTGGATCTTTTGTTTGTCTTCGTACGGACTCCATGGTGAGGTGGCGAGAAACAGGTTCATCTGACTTATCATCAAGGGGTCACGCAGTAAAAACCGGTAGCCGGCAGCCACAGTACTTTTGTACGCAGCAACATCGGGCCATGCATTGGCCAGGAACATTTCCTGCAGGGCATGATAGGGCACCTCCCTGACACCACTTGTGTCAATGGGAGGAGGTGGCGGCAATGACCAGTCGATCACCTCCGGATTGCGTGCTACCACCTCGTTGCCCAAAAACTGTATGGCGTTGGCCGAATGCAGCACCTCCAGCGGGATCCTTCCCGGCTTCATGCCATCACGATAGAAACGCAACACGAACAGTGAGTCACTGTGATACTGGTAGGGCATGAAAAAGCCTGTTTCCGTGTTGCTGAGCAGGTCAAAAGAGTCATCTTCAATCCCTATACGCCAAACATTCGATACACCGGTATAATAAGAGGTGCCGATCAAACTGTTGTTGTCGGGTGCAAACTTAAACTGTGTCAGGGTATTGTCCGTCAGCTTATGCAGACTCCGGTAGCTTGTATTTCCGGCTTCCAGTTCCCTGATATCAAACAATACCAGTTCCTGTTCGCCCCCAACGCCCGACAGGGTGGCAGACAGGCGCCGGCCGTCGGAAGAGATGTCCAGATCAAATATCGCTTGTCCGAAGGGCGTTTCAAACACCGGCTCAATGGTAGTATAGGGTTCCGGGATCTTTACCAGCGTTGAATGTCCGTTATCAAGCCGCACACCCCATATGCTGCGGTCGGCAGGATTAAACACCAGATCGCCTGTCCGGCTGAAAGGGATCAGTGTTTGCTTCCTGCCCGTCTTCACGTCGATCATCACCAGACTGCGGTACCTGTAATTCTGTTCAGTGATAAACACCCTGTTGCTGTCCGCATCGTAAGCAAGGTGCGTAGAGTAGTACAATGCAGGTGAGTCGAGTTGTGCGAGCTTCCTTATATCGCCGGTACGCGTGTCGATCTCTGCGATCTGTGAGATAATGCCCGGGTAATTGATGGCCGTATACAGTTTTTTTGTTTCGTGGTTGTACCGGTATGTGGAAACATTCCCGAGCGGATGGTCTGTGAGGGGGTCAAATTCGGTAAGCGGATATTCAATCACCCTGTCTATGTTTTCCTGTTGAAAGGACTGTTCAAAACCAATCCATTCTTCCCAGGCCTGGCGCACAGGTTTATCGTATACCTGACGAAACTGCCGGGCATAAAATGCCTTACTGTCTTCTGACCGAAGGAAGAAATCACGCAGCTTGTCTGTACCATATTGTTTTGCCAGGTAGGTGGTAAAACGGGTACCATACAGGTAGGCATTTGCACCCACCTGAAAATCAACGGCAGTACCTTCCGTTTCCAGTCCAACCACCGAGTGGATGGGCGCATCTTCCCTGACAATGCTCCTGAAGTACATCTCATCATAATAGCCCATCGAACGGCCCAGTCCTCCCGACATCCACGTTTCCATAAAACAGGCAATCCCCTCCTGGTACCACCTGGGCGCATACCACCGGGGTACGGTAACATAGCTCCACAGCGCCGACAACGGATATTCTTCGTTACGGCTTACCTTCCCAAAAAAAGCACGGCGCCAACGTTCATCCCTACTGTTGGGCTTTTCGGTCATCACCACGTGGGTCAGCTCATGGTTAAAAAGCCACTGAAAACGTTCGCTCGAAGGGATGATGCTGAAGGCAAAATTATAGGGTCCGATACCGATAAACACCTGGTTCAAGGGCATTGTGACAGCCCCGCCCGTGCCATAATCCTGGAAATCATTCAGCATTACGTATATCTTGTCCGGATCATACGCCCACAACTCCTCGTGAAAATCCATGGCATTATTGAAGCTACGGAGAACATGCGGGGTCAGGTAAGTATAACGTCCACCAAAATACACCAGCTGAACACGGTCGGTGTCCAGCTGGTAAATGTCTTGTCCCGCTGCCTGGAGCGACACCAGGCTTATGCTGACAATGAAGAAACATCTTATAATGATCCGCATGATATGCTATGTTAACTGTCTGTTTTAAAACCAAAAGGACTTCTGTGTCGTTTGCCCTTGTCGTTGAGCCTGCCTGCGAGCGCATGATGTCCTGTTGCCATCATGCGCTCGCAGGCAGATCCTCCAGGCAGTCTGCCGGAGCTGTTCACCCGATTATTGCGGAACAATAGCGTGCAACATTTCTGCAGACTGGTTCAGCTGATTTAAGTCTCTTAATGCCGGAAAATCACGAAACGCTAAATCGAGCTGTTCTACTGATTGCAGCAAATCACTCCGTAATTCCTGCTCGCTCAATATATAAAACTGCATTTGATGAATTGCGTTTAATCCCTGGTTGATTGCCTCCAGCTGATGGGATTCAAGTTCTGCAACCTGACCTATTCTTTCGATGTCCCTGACTACAACACTCAGAATGGCATCCGCGCTTAACTGCGACAGATCGGCCAGTTCATCCATCAGGTTTTTGGCCAGCAAGTGCTCAAGAACCGGACGGTTGTCGTTGACAATATTGATTGTCAGAAGGTTCCCGTACAGTTGGTCGTGGGCAATTGCAAGCCTGGGATAATCTTCTCTTGAGACAGTTTCATAATAACGTTCCACCCCTGTCAGGAAATCGAACAAAACACTGCTTCGAAACACGGTTTGTGCCATGGCATTTCCCGCATTGTTCAGCACCGTCCTGATGGCCACACGCTCTATCTCAGACAAGTCGTTGATGGCTGTAAGGGCTTCAAGGATGCGAAGGCGGGCATTGTCGAGGAACTCCCCATATTCTTCCATCTTCGCGAGGGTGCCGGCATTGGCGCTAAAAAATTCTTCATGCTCACGTCCGGCTTCCAGGGCAAAACGGATGTCATCGGCCATTTTAACATTGGAAGCATACTCGTAGGCAAGATAGTTCCTGTAGGCCTCGAGCATGTTTTCATCATCAAGCAACTGATTGCGCAGCTCAATATCGGCCTCGGTAATGCGAACATTGCGGTATTGATCGATGCGGCCAATCGTGCCGGCAGCTTCCCACATGCTCAAACCTGGATTCGTCAGGGTTATGCCAACCATGATACCGACGGCAAACCCTACAATCATACTTATTAATGCGATAACTGACTTTTTCGTTTTCATTGTTCCGGTTTTTTAGTGGTTAAAAAATGATTGTTATTAATGGAGTTTTGTATATATTACGAAAAACACAATACAAAGTTGGTTTTATTGCAAAAAAATGTCGCGCTGATATACCAGTTTGCCATCCTTATTGATCTCAAACAGGATGGGAGATGTCACTCCGGTAAGCTGGTTGAGCAATACCTGGTATACCATATCGCCGGCAGATCCGAAGCGGATCATACCCCGCTCGGGGGCAGCATCTGTGCCGGCATCTCCAATCAGTGGTTTGATCCTTGTCATACGGTATGCCTGGGGGTCATAACCGATGATCACTTCAAGGGGATCATCTGCTTTAACGGACAGGATCAGGATGATCATCTGGTCAACGACCACCGGACTGACATGCAGTTGCCACGTGTCAGAGGCAAACGACAATGTTTGTCCGGATCTTGCCGCCATGGTGGCCACCGCCTCTTCCCTGCCAGGTATGATCCTGTCGGGCGACATCACCATGATAACGGCAGAGCCGATCATGAACCCGACCAGCAATACGGCGGCGTATTTCAGCAACTGCCTGCGCTCAGAAAGAAAACGGCGGTACAGGGAAATGTTTCGGGCACCACCTTGCTGCGCCCCTGTTTTTTGCACACGATCCATAACCGCCCGACTCATATCCGGCTTAACCAACGGTTTTGGCATTGCCTTTAATGACCGGTCAAGCTTCTCCATGTCGCTGGCATACTTCCGGGCATCAGCCGAAGCAGCCAGCAACCGGTCAAGATGGCGCGCCTCATCATCCGACAACGTGTCCTCGAGTCTCTTATCAACCAACCTTTCCAGTATTTTGGTTATGCCAGGCATAATGGTGGATTTTTGATGTTAAAAATAATTGGTTTTTTCCAATTCAGACCGCAGCAACCGACGGGCATCATACAGGCGCGATTTTACCTTTTGCTCGGAGACATCCAGTATCTCTGCGATCTCTGCATATGTAAGCTGTTCAAAATAACAGAGCACGATTACCGAACGGTATTTATCCTTCAAACGGTCAATGGCTGACCAGATCAACATATTCCTTTCTTTCTCGTCCAGGCTTTCCTCCCCCGTGCGCGATCCCTGTTCAGGGAAATGTTCCGCATTCAGATAACGTCGCTCCTTCTTATTGTGACTTATGGCGGCATTTATGGCGATCCGGTATATCCAGCTAAAAAACTTGCTTTTGAAATGAAACGTACCGATCTTTTCAAAGGCCCTGACAAAAACATCCTGTGCCAGCTCTTCTGCTGTTTCATGCTGCCGTGTCATCTGCAGGATGACGTTGTAGACAGCAGCCTGGTATTTACGCACCAGCCATTCATACTCCTTTGTATGTCCCTGCTGAACCCGCCGGATGATATTGTATTCTTCCGTGTTCATATAATATTACTTCATACAACCAAAAAAGTTGGTTTTTTAAAACAGTCAGCCAAGCTGGTTCAACTCCCATAACTCACGGTGACTCATACGAACCAGTGGCAACAGGGCGATCTCCCCTGCTTTCCCTATCTGCCGGCGCAACAGTTTCATTTCAGCGAGCTTATCACTGATGTCGGACTCAATGATCGCCGGGAACCCGCTCTCTTTCAAAAGAATATTTCTTTTTGCCTTGATTGACAACTCCAGGTACAGACTGAAGTAGCAATACATATCAACCAGGTTTTCAGACGAAAAATGCTCCTTCAGTGTTGCCAGGTAGCGTCCGGCTTTGGTCTCTTTCAGCTTTCCGGCGCGTATCATACTGAGCATGTCCACTTCGTTGCTGAATTCAACTTCAAGCCACTGCTGCAGGTGCTTCGTTGCATACATGAACACAAGCCAGAATGCTACTGGCAGAAACACCACAATGAGTATTGCCTGCAAAAGAGGATCAAAGATAAAGTGATTAAACACCGAATGCAAGAGGATGGCAACAAACAGGCCAACGACCCCTGTAATGACGATGTTCCCAGACCGCTGCATCCCCTCCAGCAATATAATGGCACAAACGGCCACTGTGCCCCCGTGCATGATCGCTGTGCCAAATCCCCGCACAATGGCAAGCACGACATGGAAATCGGCACCCAGCTGCATGTAATACCAGGTGTTTTCAGCCAGTGCAAAACCAGTTCCGATGGCAAATCCATAAATTGCGGCATCTATCATAAAACCCGCATGCCGCCTGGCCACAACGAGCAATAAAAAAGCAACCTTCACAACCTCTTCAGTGACAGGGGCCACATATCTTGTAAGGGTCTCAAAGTCAAAATAAAAAAGCCTGTCCAGACCAGTGTTCAATAAAAAAGCGAGGAAAGCGGAGACGATGCCCCAGGCAACACACAAAGCCAGCACCCGCACAGATACCAGTTTAAAGCTGTCGAGCATGAACAGGCAGAACAGAAACAGCAATACAGGAAAAAAGCCAAAAGCGATGATCATATGTTGTCTGGTTGGTTGATTGGTCGTTCTTCTTGTTTCTCCGGTTGTCCGGAAGGAAAACCCTAACAGGAACAAAGGTTCCGTTTTTCCGGGTTTGTCAGATCATGCTTTCAGCGCTTCATCAACATCCTGGTAAATAGAAAAAATCATTGTGAATCCAGACATGTCGAATATTTCTTTAATGGAAGGCTGAAGGCCGCATATTTTGAACTGTCCGCCTGCACCCATCATTTTTTTCTGCATGATCAGGAATATCCGGAGTCCGGAGCTGCTTATGTAATTGAGCCCTTTGCAATCAAGAATGATTTTCTCATGCCCCTGGTCAAGGATTTCCATGATCTGTTTTTCAAAGCTGTCTGATTGTGTCGTATCCAGCCGTCCCACAACCTGCAGCAGCAGGTGGTCGTTCAACTTTTCCTGTGTCAAATTCATTGATTGATTGTTTTGGTTAGTATAAGTTGGTTTTTATTCCCTGTTCTCTTGTATTGTACGGCATCCATGATCTTCCTGATCAAAAAAATTCCGAGTCCGCCAACAGGCCGGTCGGCGGCCGGCAGATCAATATCCGGATCATCTGCTTTTGTCGGATCATATGGTTGTCCGTCGTCAGTAATCTCAATAACGATCCGTGTCCCTTCAAGGGCTATATCAATCTCAATGATATGTTGCGCATCATCCCGGTACGCATAATTGACAATATTCGTAAATGCTTCCTCCAAACCAAGGTTAATACTCATACACAACTGCGGCGGCAGTCCCCATTCATCCGACAGTGATTCAAGGGCATCATGAATTTTTTCGAGCTCACCAATCTTGTTAACAAGCCGGAGCCTTATTTTCTGCATCTTGTTTTCCATGCTTCATTCATTATATGAACTGTTTTTATTTGTTTGTGTGCACGATCAAACATAAAAAGTTCATGTATACCTGATGGCCATCATGGTGATGTCATCCGACTGCGGATAATCGACCACGTGGTTGTCGATGGCTTCTTCCATACTCTTGATCAGGTCTTTGGGGTCCAGGTGTTTGCCGGCATCAACGATCTCCAGCATTCTTTCCTCCCCAAACAAGACCTCCCGTTTGTTTTCTGCTTCACTAACCCCGTCTGTGTAGGCAAACAACTTATCCCCGCTATTTAGCTGAACTGCATGTTCCGTATAGATAAAGTCCTCAAACAATCCCAGCGGTATCGATTTTGCTGCCTCAAACATGCTGACATTTCCGTTTGAACCGATTACCACAGGGGGATTATGGCCGGCATTGGAATACATCAATTTGCCTGTGCGAAGATCCAGCACCCCCAGAAAAAAGGTAACAAACATATTGCTTTCGTTATTGAAGGCGAGGGACTTGTTGAGGGTTTCCATAATGGAAGCGGGCGATTGTTCCTTATCGGCAATGGTGCGCAACAGTGTCCGGGTCACTGCCATAAACAGCGAGGCAGGTACCCCTTTGCCGGAAACATCTCCTATGGCGAAACAAAACTTGTCTTTATCAATCACAAAAAAATCGTAAAGGTCACCACCCACTTCCCTGGCCGATTTCAGCATTGCATACAGGCATACCTGCGGCAGGTCGGGGAATGGAGGGAAAGTGTGGGGTATCATCGACAATTGTATCTCACGTGCGATGCGCAATTCGCTTTCTATCTTTTCCTTGGCTGCGGTGGTCTCCTTCAGGTTTACAACATATTCGGCCAGCTCTTCCTGCATATGCGAAAATGCATCATGGAGCTCCTTCATCTCATCATTGGTTGACACGGTGGGGAGTTTAACATCAAAGTTCCCTTCGGCTATGGTCCGCGCCGAACCGGCAAACAGCGTAAGCGGCTTTGCCAGGCGTTCAATGACCCCTGAAGTGATCAATGTCAAAAGCAGCAGTCCGCCTAAGATAAAAACCACCCCCATGGTGGTCATCTGGCGTAAGGAGGCAAACATTTCCCTGTCGGGATACACCACGCTGACCGACCATAAATTCGACTCCAGGTTCCTGTAATATATCCACAATTTATCCCTCCCAGGTATATGGTACTCCCTGAATCTGCTGATGCCCTGAAGCAGGTCACGACCAACTTCCCTCAAAATGGGTGCATTCCATTCTTCGGCGTTGGAAAATGCACTTTTGTTCATGATCATTGTCCTGTCGGGATGAGTGACGGCCACACCATTGCGTGAAAGCATAAAGGCATAGCCCGTCTCAAATATTTGTACTTGTGAAACAATGTCGGTGAGCCACTCAAGCTCCAGGTCAACAGTGGCAATGCCTGCAAAACGCCGTTCACCGTCCCGCAGACAGTAAAACGGGACAGAATAGGTAGCCATCAATATGTTTCCGGCCCCTTCATCATAATAAGGCTCTGACCAGTAAGGCTCTTTCAGTATGGCTGGTATCTGGTACCAGTCCATATAAAAGTAATCATACTCTTCGGTGTCAAGGGTCATGCTGTGCACCCTGTCTCCCTCACGATGAGCATACAACATATGGTAGGTCCCCTTATCCGGAAAAAAATCCGGTTCAAAAGCCAGGGCGGATCCATAAATGGTGGGGTTTTTCCTGACCACTGTTTCAAGAATGGACATCAGCGAGTCCGGATGGATCAGTCCCATCTCCATGGTAGATGCCAGCATCTGGGGCACCTTTTCCATGGGCTGCAATATCTGTTCGATCTTCCCGGTCAGATTGCCCGCAAGCTCTATGGCATTTTGCCTCGTATACTCCCTGATGATGTTTCGGGCATAGTAATAGTATCCCGCCATGATCAGCACAAACAGGGTGATTGTGATCAGCAACACCCGTGTAATGATCCGGAATGACAGACTATTCTTTTTGATCATGGGATATTGGATTTCTTTACTGCCGGCACTACCGGTTGAAAAAATTCCCTGTAGCCTGGTGTGAACTCCCGGTCATAGAAACGTTCAATGACCGATACAGCTTTTTCAAAATCGCCGGGATGCAGTTCAGAGGGCTTAACCTCTTTAATGCTGATGCACTGCATTTCCAGCACTTTGTTCAGCATCCATCGCTGGTGGGCATGGTTTGACGGGATATTGGCCCCACGCATGATCTGCACCGTAAGGCGGGTGGCATATTCCCTGTTCTGTGCTGCATATTCCCACCCCCTTAATGAAGCTTCAACAAAAGCCCTGAGGTCAGATTCCCTGTTCTTCCTGGTTTCTTCAAACACATACAACCCATCTTCGGGAACATCAAACCCGTAATCAGACAAAAAAAATGTATTCATTTCATCTCTGTCAATGCCACTCAGGTAGATCTGATTGTATTCATTGTACCACATCACTGTCATCACATCTATGCCACCCAGCAGGAACAGGTTCACAGTAGACAGGATCGGCACCCATTCGACCTCCACCTCATACTTTTCCAACGTAGCTACAGGCACTTCCCGGAAGCCACTTTTCCAGATGCCGACTTTCTTGCCCTCCATATCATAGATGCTTTCAACGCCACTGTCTTTCATACTTACAAACATGATCGCCGAGTGCTGTGAAAGCTGACCTATGTTTACAATGTTCGCCTCTTTTTGCACGGCATCCAGGGCTGATGTGAGGAACATGGAGATGATATCGGCCTTCCCGTCCAGCAAATACTGCATTGCATTCACAGATGCAGTGGGATGAATAATATCCACTGTGATGCCTGCCTCTTCATAAAAACCCTGGTCCTGCGCTACATAGTAACCCGCAAACTGCGCCTGTGGCAGCCAGTGTGGTGCGAACACCAAATGCCCCTCTTTGCCTGATGCTTCTGCCGGCAGAGAGACTACCAGAAGCCAAACCAATAAAAGGCATATGATTTTTTTCATAAAAACCAATTATAAATATCCTGTAAAAATAGCAAATTCAAAGAAATATTCCTTCAATATGCTTGCTTGCCTGCAAAAAAAAGATTCAGTTACCTTTTCCGGGCATGCGGACATCAACATCGCTTACGAATGACCAGCGCCCATTGTCAAAATACAATCCGTCAAAAATATTTACTTCCGGCTTATAAAACTGAAATTGTCCCCCAAGGTGTTCGCTCAGCGGCTCCAGGCGGTCAAAAACGATCATTGCACTCCTGGTGTTCCCATCCTGGTAAACATTTTCTTCATACAGCAGACTCATCGATACGCGCGCTGAATATTCGAAGACGACGCGGTGTTTTCCTTTCCACGGACCGGTAAATACAGGTTTTCCGAATAATGGCCGCCCCTGGTCAAATACCAGGGGCTCAATCACCCGCATCCTGGTAAGCTGATTGTCACCCTTCCAGCCAAGCAGCGTATAAAGGTCTGTGCCCTCCACCCTGTGATGGATGATATCATAATAATATGCGCCAAACCAATGATCCTTGTCAAGGACCGTATCACGCTCCTGGTACCCTGTGATTTGCGGATCAGTAAGTTCTGTCAGCGGCTCACTGATCTCATCACACACCCCCCGCTGTATCAGTCCGCAATAATGAAACCGCTGTCCGCTTAACGGAACATACCATGTGATCAGCCGGAACCGTTTATCCGGCGCATACAGCATGGAAACGGTGCGCAATGAATCAAAAGGATGATCAAATGATCCTTTTTGGGACAGGATGTGCCTGAAGTGATCATAGAATTGCCGGTTTTGCTCCAATCGTGCAGCGTCACCGGTGGACGATACTATTTGGTTCGCCATCAGCACAAGGGTATCTTCTGCATTTCGAAAAAACAAGGAATCGATCTCACCGGCAAAGGATTTTCCTGATGTGATCAAAAAAACCATAAAAAAGAACATCATTTTTCTGTGCATGTGTTCATTTGTTCAGTTGCTGATTGTATACGGTTTTGTTTTGTTGTATATTGTTGCGGTTATGCGTTGCGTTTGAATAAAAATGGCTATTTTATCGCGCGGGTTGCTGCCGGCTAAAAGCATAGCAGCTACCGCCATGCATGCAAAGATATTACATATTTACAACAAAAAAAACGTTCTGTGATGCCATCTTATGCTTTCGACCCTGCAGTCAGGGCATTTTTGTCGCTGGGCAAGATAATGCAGGCTGCGGCAACTGCTTTATTGGGAAAAGGTGTGGCAGCAAGAACCCCGTTGCCGGCACAGTTCCTTTACAGGGAAGCATTAAAATGTCCGCCACAAAACCAGTGGTTCACCGGGAGTGAAATCGCCCGGTCATTGATAGCGCTTTCGGAGATGCTACAGGAAGAAAAGATGTCCAGGTGGCTGAAGTACTACCGTTCGATGATGAAAGCAAACACCCATCCCAAAACCGTTGGTGTGGTAATGGCAGGGAACATACCGCTGGTAGGGTTTCACGATTTTATGTGCGTATTGCTGTCCGGACACCATTTCCTGGGAAAGCTATCGTCGCAGGACGCCATTCTCCTGCCTGCACTGGCAACGGTTCTTTGTGATATCCATCCGGACATGAAAAAGCGCATTGCGTTCACCGGTGCGCACGTAAAAAATGCAGAAGCAGTGATCGCCACCGGCAGCAACAATACGGCACGCTATTTTGAATACCACTACAGCGGCATACCAAAGATCATCAGAAAGAACCGCCATTCAGTCGCAATCCTTACGGGTAAAGAGTCAGATGATGTTCTACAGCTGCTTGGTGAGGATGTATTTGCCGGTTACGGACTGGGATGCAGGAACGTATCGCATGTTCTTTTACCGGAGCATTTTGACCTTGCGGTCCTGGTAAGGGCATGGCAGCCATTTTGCAAGGTGTCGGACAACAGGAAATACCAGCACAACTACCTTTACCAGAGAGCCACTTATATCGTTACCCGGAAAAGCTTTACAGATGGCGGCTTCTTTTTGCTTCGTGAACATCCGCAGCCAGCCTCTCCTGTAACGGTCGTCCATTATTCATATTACAGGCAACCAACGGAGGCTGTAAACTTTGTTCACCAACACCGCGATCAGCTCCAATGTGTGGTGGCGGGCCGTGATGTTCAGGCAGACCATTTTGAAACCATCCCATTTGGTTCCAGCTGGAGACCTGATCCGTGGGATTATGCAGACGGAACGGATACAATGGAGTTTCTGCTGAAGTTAAAGTAAGGGGGAGAGCCTGCATTGTTTATGTTTTTGACGCAGGCTGGTCAGATCTCCATCCTTTTAAAAAGGGGCTTGCCGTCGTTGGTCAACCCTTCTATGAATATAAAAATATTCCCGTGGTCACTATCCAGTGGGACATCAACAGTGGTCATGCCGTTGGGATCAAATGGGATTTCAGGCATCCAGAACAGTGTCCGTGACAGTTTGAGGTGCTGGTATTCCCTGGTGTTGATCTCTGACTGGTAAAATGTTTCAGGCTGACGATAGCCGGTCAGCACAAACTCGAATGTCCGCCTGCTGGCTTCATGACCCCTTTTTGTAAACGCCAGCAGCGCACCGCCACCGCCCCTGCTGCCGAAAATGGCCGCACTGCTGCCGCGCATCACCTCCAGACGTTCGAGGTCGGATGGGTTGACAGACATAAATGTGGTTCTGTGCACCATAACCCCATCTACCACATACAGCGGCTCATCATCTTCCATCACCCCTGTACGGCCGCGGAAACTCAGCCTTGTCCCCCCTTCTATCGTCAACCCGGTAATGCGTCCCATCAACAGGTCGATCATATAGTTATAATGCCCTTCGATATCCTGACCGTAGACCACCTGATCGGGCCTTCCAAAAAAATGGTCACCCAGCTGCGGCTTGGCTTGTTCCGCTGGGGTCATCCTTGTTTTTGGACGGCTAACCCTTTGCCAGTCATCTCCGCGACTGACAATTGATTCGGGTCTTGTGTGCATGGTCATCTCATAGGGCACCTTCCCGGGTTTTCTTACATCAAGGTCGATCCACAGGTTGCGCCCGTTCACATCGTATGGGGTAGTGATGCTGGCGACGAACGGACCCGCATAATGCAGTCCGGAAAACACGAAGCGCCCCTCTTTGTCGGTATTTGTGTAATAGGGCTCCGTTCTTTTGTCGTCAATAATCATTTCAACATATACATCACTGGCCGGTTCAGCAGATGCCAGTGCCGTCACACTCCCCGAAACAGACAGTCCGGAGGCAAACCCGTGGCGCACCTCCGGAAAGCTATGTGCCAGCAAGGGTTCCCAGTCAAAACGTCTCCATCCGTGGGTCATCATCAGCAAATCGAGTGCCTGTTCCACCTCATCGCAATCGCTTTCGAGATAGTACGATGGATTTTCAACCGTCTGGGCAATATCACTCGTTAACAAAAGGTACGATGCAATGTCGGCAGACATCGTTTGAAGGTCCGCCGGCGATGACAATACCGACAGCACATAGGAACCAGGATCCGCTATATATGCCTCTTCCTGGAACAGGTCGAGCGACAACAAGGTTGCATCGTCCTCCTCTGTGATATAATGGTCAACACTGATCTCGTCAGCATGAATATTATTTATGAACACCAGTCTTTCGGCCACCGGGACACCATTGCCATCGAACACCGTAATATGATTCACACCCGAAGGCAGTTCCTTAAGCGCAACATCTGTTTTGTAACGCCTGTTCTCAAAGCTTCCTTCCTCAGCAAACACCGGACTTCCGCCGTTTTGCAGGATTACAAACAACGAACGTGGCATATGAAGGTCTTCCGGATCAAAATTGACCTCAACCTGTATGCTGAGTACCTCTTCCTGCTTGTCAACCTGTAGCAAAAATCCGTTTTTTAAAGGAAGAGGCAACGGAACCACCTTTTGTTGCCCGCCACCAAACTGTACTTTTGCCCTGTATGCCTGGTCTTGTTGCGGAATAAAGGAAAAAACACCCATCCCATCATGAAAAGTGTCAAACGTTTTGATGGTCTTCCCCCCCATATCAACGATCGTTCCGCTGGCTTCCTGACCCAGGCCGACGGCATTGGCAGCCTTGAATGCAACACGGTTCTCCATTCCTGCAACCAGGTGTCCCCCTTCCGGAAAAACAGCAAATTGCATCTCTTCCTTCTTACGTGTAAGTTCCCGGTTAAAACGGCGGTTTTGCCTTCTTTCACCCCAACGGATGTAGTTTTCCTGCCGGGGATTATGAATGTAGATGTCCCTGGTGAAAAACAATTCATCAGGAAAATTGCGCATCCAATTGGTATAGGCACGCAAAAAATAATTCCCATCAGGCAGCGAATCCGGTAAAGAAAACTTATTGTGTGCAACTCCGCCTTCCAGCGCCAGCACACTGCTCCGGATAAAATTGCCGCCGTTGTCGATCAGCTCAACATATAAATTTCCGCTCAGGGTATCCGGACGATGGGTTTGTGCATCAACCACATACGCCTTCATCCAGATACTTTCCGCTACATGGTATGCCTCCTTGTCGGTGTGCAGATATACCTTTTGCTGGGGGAAGTACGCTGAATATACCTCCAGTAGTTCTGCCAGTTCATCATGGTGGTGGACTGCCGGTTTGCCCAGACCAGCAAGGTATAAGGGGATTGCCAGTAAAAAAACAAAAAATGATATCCTGTTTCCTGAATGCATAATTTCTATCTCTTTAGCGGTCAGTTATCTTGTGCCGTACGGCCATTTTGTGCCACAATGCATTATTTGCCTGGTGCGGAGTAAGTATATTGCTCCCGGCACCAAAAACCGTTCATTATTGCTGCGCCGGAATATTCATTGTTTGTGTGTTTGACATGCTCCTGAACATTAGTGGCAAACAGCAGACTGAACATTGCAGGGTTAAAGATACAGACCTGTTTTTATACGTTATTTATCAATAATAAAACGAATTTCCCATGCAGTATGTTTGAAAACCTCATGCTTTGCATTGCAATTTTTTTCAGCCACCCTGCAAACATCCCTTCAGCCTGTGCGGCTGACTCCAAAATCAAATGGAAAAATACAAAAAAATCATCAATTATCCGAACCTTTAAAGGTTTTTCACATTTCCGGGAGGCATCAAAGGGCTGGATTACAAAAGAAACACAGGCGCAAGAAAAAAATTCATGTAACTTTGTGTTATCAGAGACAAAAACCAGTATGCAAAAATGAAAAAGCTGCAAAAAATACCGGCAACAATGATTATTCCAAAGAATTTTCTTTATTTGTTTGTTTTTTTTGTGATCGCAGTAACAGGTGGCACACTAAAGGCTGACAACGACAGTTTTGAGCGGGATCGCAACAGGATGGTCCGCACCCAGATACAGGCCCGTGGCATTCGCGATCGTGCCACATTGGACGCAATGCGGAACGTCCCAAGACATTTATACGTGCCGGCGGTACAGCGACGCTATGCTTACCAGGACAGGCCACTCCCCATTGGTTACGGTCAAACCATCTCTCAGCCGTATATTGTTGCCTACATGACAGAGATCATCCGTCCCGAACCCGGCCACAAGGTCCTGGAGATAGGAACAGGCTCCGGGTACCAGGCTGCAATACTGGCAGAGATCATCGACCAGGTGTACACCATAGAGATTATCGGTGCTCTGGGCAGGCAGGCCCGGCAAAAGCTGGAGGCACAATACGATAACGTGCATGTAAAGATTGCCGATGGATATTATGGCTGGGAGGAGCATGCGCCATTTGATGCCATTGTCGTTACGGCTGCTGCAGAATATATCCCCCCGCCCCTGGTGGAACAGCTTAAAGAGGGAGGCCGCATGATCATACCGGTAGGATCACCCTTTCAGATGCAGCAACTGATGCTGGTTGAAAAACAGTCTGACGGAACGTTCACCACCCGCAGCCTGATGCCTGTGCGTTTTGTCCCCTTTGAAAGAGAATGACCCGGTTAACAGGGCCCGACCTGCTCAATGACAGATTATGCATAAAGAACATTACCAAACAAACAGCAATCTGATCTTTGGTCTCGGACTACACTCTGCGGCCATTATCGCTTTTCAGCTCGCTTTGATGCAACTGATCTCGGTGGTGCAATGGCACCATTTTGCCTACATGATCATTTCCATAGCGATGCTTGGTTTTGGAGCCAGCGGTACCCTGCTCGCCCTGGCCAGGGAAAAACTGCTGCGCATGTCTCACTGGCTTGTACCTATGCTTATGACGTTCAGCGGACTATGCATGATGGTAGCATTCAGGGTTACCCGCACCGATTTTTTTCAGTTCGATGTTTACCTGTTGTTTGTTGAACGTTCTCAATTTCCCATCCTCGCAGCAAACTACCTGATATTCTTTATCCCGTTCTTTACCGGTGCATTGGCCATAGGCATCTTGTTCATCAGGCACGCACGGCAAATTGGCACGTATTATTTTTCTAATTTGCTTGGATCGGGTATTGGAGGGTTGCTCGTATTGTTTTTGTTTGGGAACATTTTTCCCCAACAAACCCCGCCAATAATTGGTCTGTTGTCTGTAACCGCCGGATTGATAAGCATTTCACGAAAATACAGGGCAAGGCATATTGTCCTGGGCGTTGTGTCGGTATTTACCGCCATATACCTGGTTCACCAGCCGGGCACCATTCGCATATCACAATACAAGAGCCTGGCACAGGCCCTGAATCTTCCCGATGCAGAAGTGATATACAGCAACCCCGACATTCACGGACTGATCGATGTGGCAGCATCTCCAGCCCTGCGGTATGCCCCGGCCCTGAGCCTGACCTATTCAGGAGAAGTGCCGGTAAAGAAAAACGTGTTTGTCAATGGCGATTATTATGGCGTCATCCCCCGTTACCGGGAAGGACAAACCAGTCATATTCTTGACTATACGACACAGTCTCTCCCCTGGGCCATGCAACACCGGAATAACGTGCTGATGTTCAATGCAGGAGAGGGAGCTCCGCTGGCACATGTTTTCAGCAAACAGCCATCGCACGTTGATGCACCCATCCCCAACGGGGGTATTGTAAGCATGATGAAAGACCATTTTGCCGAAGCATCCGGCAGACTGTTCCTGAAGGAAAACCTCGACATCCATAATGTTGAAGCAAGGAACTTCCTTGCCGGCACCCGCAAAAGGGCCTATGACCTGATCGTACTGCCACATCAGGATGCATTCGGAGGCACGGCAGGCATCAATGCACTGCAGGAGAATTATACCATGACACTCGAGTCGTTTGCACTGATGTGGGACCACCTGGCACCCGGCGGCGTCATCGCGGCATCTGCCTGGACCGACTACCCTTCAAGAAATACCCTGAAACTGTTGGCCACAATGGTTCAGACCTTGCAGGACAAAGGATCAGGCAAGCCACAAAAACACATTGCAGCCGTCAGGTCCTGGGGCACCATAACCTTCATACTCAAGAAAACACCGGTCACTGCAGCCGAAGAAGAAGATATCCGCCGGTTTGCCCGTGAAAGATCCTTCGATCCGCTGATACTGCCAACAATCACTGAAGGGGAGCGACAACGATACAATATGATCGAAGACGAAGATTTTTTCCTTTATGTAGATAAAATACTGGATGGTGACAAAGACTTCCTTGACGACTACGGGTTTATGATCCACCCAGCCACAGATGACCGTCCCTATTTTGGCCAGTTTATCAAACTTGCCAGTTTGCCGAAGTTGTCAAAGGTGTTTGGCGGTGATCAGCTTCCTTTCCTTGAACTGGGCTACCTTATTGTGATGGTTACCTTATTGCAGAGCACATTTCTTGCTGTTCTGTTCATTATTTTGCCATTGTTCAGGCTCCGGAAAAGTCACCGCGGAAAAGGGGGCACACTACTCTATTTTGGTGCTCTTGGGATTGGCTATATGTTTGTGGAAATTATTCTCATACAGCGCTTTGTCCTTTATTTCGGACATCCTGTTTATGCCTTGTCGGCAGTGATCAGCACCATGCTCATTGCCAGTGGCGCAGGAAGCCTGTTATCGGGAAAACTGACTGCCAGCCCGCGTTCGCCTGCTGTCGTCGGACTGGTGGTTACGCTGATGCTGCTGTTTTATACCTTTTTCCTAACCCCTGTCCTGCAATGGTCCATTGCCGGTCCGCTGACTGCAAAGATCCTCATAAGCCTTTTGCTGATTGGTATTCCATCCTTTTTTAAAGGATTTATGTTTCCACTTGGAATCCGGTACCTGGCAGGTTACGACCAGGGGCAGATACCGTGGGCATGGGGCATCAATGGCTCCTTTTCTGTGATCAGTACTTCCCTGGCAATGCTCATCGCAGTGGAAGCAGGGTTTATGTCCGTGATGACCATAGCCGTTATCTGCTATGCCATTGCGTCTGGTGTATTTTTCCTTCACCGGTGGTTTTTCAAACAAAAAGTGCCGGCCGGGTAGTCCCGGCTGCCTGTATATATGCATTGTTGTAAGCCGGGCACATCAAAAAATTCGCTCCTGTGCGGGAAAAATGGGTGTTACCCGGATCCTGTATGAGTAAAACACACAAACCTGTTCATGGAAGAGCACATTACCAGTATCCGTAACCCACTTGTAAAACAAATACTCAGGCTGCAGCAAAAAGCCGCTGAAAGGAAAAAGACCCGGCTGTTTGTCGCTGAAGGACGGCGCGAAGTATCCCTTGCTCTGTCGGCCAATATGGAACCAGTCCACATCGTTGTTTGTAAGGAGCTGTTTGCAAACGACCATGCATACCCCGTCAGACTGGATGATCCCCCCATTTGTCCGGTCGTGGTTGTCAGTCGACCGGTCTATAACAAACTGGCCTATCGCGATGAAAGGGAGGGGATCCTGCTGGTTGGCAAACAACGGTTGCTTAAGCCCGGGGCGCTTCAGCTGGCAGATAATCCATTGCTCCTTGTGCTGGAGGGAGTAGAAAAGCCAGGCAACCTGGGCGCCGTTTTCCGCACAGCAGATGCCGCGGGTGTTGATGCACTGATCCTTGCCGGTACCAGGGCCGATATGTATAACCCCAATGCCATCAGATCAAGTCTCGGGTGCGTATTTACCGTTCCATCCGTAAACTGCAGCAGCAAGGAAGCCATTCAATGGATCACCGCGCCAGCCAACTGGAAAGACAATAAAACGCCTGTGGTGCTGTCTGCCGCTTTGCAAACGACCACCAACTATTTTGATGCAGACATGACAGGACCGACTGTACTGGTATTTGGCACAGAAGACAAGGGATTGTCTGCTCAATGGAGGGCAATTTCCAACGCGACGGTCCGGATCCCAATGGCAGGGTCGATCGACTCGCTTAATGTCGCTGCCTCAGTGGCGGTATTGACATTCGAGGCCATCAGGCAACGGCATAAAGCAACAGATTCATCTGTCAGTCAAACACACACAAAGAAAGATCCCGTGTAAGCGGCGGAAAAAAACATCAGCCCCTGCGCCTGCCGATCTCCTTTTTGATCAGAAACAACTCACGCGATGTTTGTCCGGCTACCGATGTATTTTCCTCAGCCCTCCTGATCAGATAAGGAATGACCGTCTTTACAGGACCATAAGGTACATACTTGCACACATTGTATCCTGCCGAAGAGAGGTTGTAGGAAATATGATCGCTCATACCCAATAGCTGGGCAAAAGAAATATGCGGGTGATTTTTTGGAATGGAATGGGTATGAATGATGTCGGCCGCCTTGACACAGCTGATCTCATTGTGGGTTGCGACACACACGGCAGCATCCTCAATCTGGGAGAGCAAAATAGCGACGGCTTCATCAAAAGCTTTGTCTGTCAGTGCCCGGGTAGAATAGACAGGCGACTGGTAGCCCATTTTTCCTGCCCTTCTCCGTTCCTTTTCCAGGTATGCACCCCTGACCAGCTTAAAAGCCGGGAAAAACCTTTTTTGCCTGGACTGCACAACAGACCGCTCAAGATAGGACAACCGGTCATGGCGATACATTTGCAGGGTATTGTATATCATTGGTCTGTCCTTGTTGTAAGAAGCCATCAGATCCTCAACGACCCCATCCACCACATCCTGTATCCAGCTTTCCTCTGAATCAATCATCACCGGGACATTCCTGTCTGCACCATGGGCACAAATGCATTCAAAACGGCTGCGTGCTTTTGCCAGCGCCTCCTCTTCCCGGTCTGACAAAGGCTGGCCCGACTGCACCTTTTCCAGCAAATAAAAACCTGCCAGTCCGGTAGGCTTAAAAACGGCATAGGGGATCCTTTTCTCCCGTGCAGCCTTATCAATCGTATCCATAATCTGTCGCCTGGTGTATTCAAATTCGGCTTCCTCCTCCTTCCCTTCGGCCGAATAGTCCAGTATGGTCATAATGCCATATTTTCCCAGGCGATGAATGGTTTCGTCACAATCATCAATGGTCTCACCACCACAGAAATGATTAAAAACCGTTGGTTTTAACAACCATTCAACTGGCAGCCGCAAAAACAAGGCCAGCTTCAGGAGCAACGCACCTGCCTTAACAAGAAAGGGGCTCCCCACCATTTTGAAAAGCCAGTAAGCCTTTTTTAATGACTTATTGTCCCTGTCCTTAAATGCGATCTCTGTATTTTCAAATACAAGCATACCCTTCATCACTACAAATTACGTTTCTCCTGATATCCTGAAGATCTTTGCAAGCCAATGCCGGTAACAGATCATTGGTCTGGCGGCCTTAGGGGTTTAGACTGCACAATTAACCCGAAAGGGTCAACAAATGGGGTGATCAGGTCCTTATTCACAGACCTGGTTTCGGCTGCGAGGTCATCTGCACATGGTGTGATCGTCAGGACCGGCACATCCGTTTTGTCAATGATCCGCTCTGTATGGGTGGGAGAAAAAATCTCCTGAATACGTCCGCCCCGTTCTGCCACGATCATGATCAGGTCGGCATTCACCTTACCTGCAAAACTCAGCAGTGCTTCCGGCCAGTCATAACTGGGATTTATCTCCAGGTCGGTGGTTACAGGAATATTGTTTTCCTCAAATATGTCATTGACACTTTTTAACAAGGCCTCCTTATTAATAATCCTTGCTTTATTTGCCGATGACAAGAATCCGAATACCCTTATGTGTGCACCAAAAAACTTAGAGAACCGGACGGCCTGAGTGATTTTCTGTACGCTGCGTCTGGAAAAGTCGATGGGGATCACGATGTTCTTAAACCCGACGTGGCGGTGTTTGTCTTTTACCACCAGCACGGGCACATTGGCCCTGCAGGCCACTTTATAAGGGTAGCTTCCCATCAGGTGCTGTATGCCCTTACGACCATGAACGCCCATCACGATAAATGATGCCCTGAGCCGGTCAGCCACCTGGCTGATGGTCTTAAACACATTGCCTTCCCTGACCATATGGGTCACTTTCAGATTTTTTTCTGCCTTGAGGCGCGATGCCAGCCGAACAAGTTTTTCCTCTGCCTCCTTTTCCTGTTTGGTCCCTTTTTGGCGTTTGCTGATCACATGGAGGAGATACAGCCTGTACCCAAAGATCGTCGCGATGGCCGAAGCGTGATCCAATGCGTAATCAGCCACATCCGTAAAATCTACAGGCACCAGAATTGCATCACATTCCTTGAGGTCCATCGTTATACCAGTTATCAGGTTTGGTCATAAAAATACGATTTTTTTTTATGATGACGATTTGTCCCCTTAAAAAAATTTATTCAGCCCGTGTTGTTTTCACCATCACCAATACATATAAGCAGTGCAGCGATTACTTAGTGCCTGTCTCTACCATCCGGTTTCTGCGTTATGCTTGTTTTGAAAACAGTCATTTACTAGAGTAAACTCACTGGTTTATAAAACTGCACAGGCCTTGAACCTGAACATTATAACTCAGACACCAGACTTTATGGACAGACACTACTTAGCCCGAAGCAGGCAGTTCATAAAACAGCGGGGCCCCCGGTCCGATTGGCAAACCGAGCAATATCCAAAAAATGAGCATGACCATCCAGGCAAGAAGGAATACCACGGTGTATGGGAGCATGGTGGCTATGATCGTCCCAATACCCGCTTTCTTATCGTACCGTTCCATAAAGGCAACGATCATGGCAAAGTATGACATCATGGGTGCGATCACATTCGTAACACTATCACCAACGCGGTAGGCCAGCTGTGTGAACTCGGGCGAATAGCCCAGGAGCATAAACATCGGGATGAATACGGGAGCCATGATGGCCCATTTGGCACTGGCGCTGCCCACCACAAGGTTGATCAGTGCCGACACCAGCACAAGGGCGATCATCAGCGGAATACGGCCAAAACCGAGCGATCCGATAAAGTTTGCACCCTGTATGGCAAAGATCAGTCCGAGGTTTGTCCAGTTAAAATAAGCCACAAACTGTGCAGCAAAGAACACCAGAACAATATAGGTCCCAAGGGTTGACATCGACTTCCCCATGCCATTGATCACATCATAGTTGCTTTTGAGTGTTTTTGCGGCAATTCCGTAAACGATACCGAGTATGGCTGCAACTACGAAAATGATGGCCACGATGCCACGCATAAATGGGGAGCGGAGCAGATCGCCGGTTTCCGGATCGCGCATAAAACCGGTTCCCGGAAGGTAAGACCATATACCCCCTTCTGAAGGAACGGCACTCCACACCAGCAACAGGGTGATGATGATCAATGCCCGGAATGTTGCCTTCAATCCGCGACGCTCGTCGGCAGTGAGTTGTTTAATCTCTTCGGGCTGCGCATCACCTGTGTATTCACCCAAACGGGGCACCACCACCTTTTCCGTGACCCACGTACCGATAAAGGCAATGAAAAAGGTAGATACAAACATGAAATAATAATTTGCTGTCGGATTGACATCATAGACCGGATCGATGATCCTGGCAGCCTCTTCCGACAGACCCGCAAGGAGGGGATCGATGGTCCCCAACAGCAGGTTGGCTGAATATCCGCCCGACACACCCGCAAATGCGGCTGCGATGCCGGCAATGGGATTACGTCCGACTGCAAGGAATATCATCCCCCCCAGGGGAACCAGTACCACGTACCCCACCTCGCTGGCTGTGTTCGACAAAATGCCCGCAAGCACAATAGCAAACGTCAGGAGTTTCCTGGGGGCCGAAATGACCAGCAGACGCAGTCCGGTCGACATCAGTCCGCTCGACTCCGCAACACCAATGCCCAGCAAGGCAACCAAAACAGTGCCCAGGGGAGCAAATGAAGTAAAGTTCACCACCATGTTGCTCATGATCATATGCAACCCTTCCCTGCTTAACAAATTGAATGCTTCCACCTTTTCGCCAGTGCCGGGGTGTATTGCCGTAACATTCAGCAATGCAGCCAATCCGCTTAAAATTATAATGGCAAAGGCAAATATTGCAAACAGTGTCGCAGGATGCGGCAGTTTATTCCCTACCTTTTCAATCGTACCGAGCATTCCTGACACCCAATTGCTGCTGTTGTTTCCCATATCGTAAATCCTTTTCTTTAGCTGTTATTGAAAAATATTTTTCTTGCCGGTTAAAAAATGGGGCTAAAAATAATCAAAATCACCGATACAGTCTGCCCTGGTAAGCACCTTTTTCTTCCAGGCACTGTTCAATCAAACGGGCTACCGCGTCTGACCTGACATTGCCCCATCTCCTTCCCAGGATAAATTGGGGCGGCACCTCGCCCGAAAAACGGTCAATGGCGATCCCCGGGTGCAGGCGTTCTAAAAAATCAACAACAAAACCAATATATTCTTCAAGAGAAAAAAGATCAAACCGCTCCGGATGGTCGTTATACTCTTCAGCCATTGCCGTGCCCCTGACAATCTGGAGCTGGTGCAGTTTCAAACTGTTCAGTGGCAGGTCATTGATCCTGTCAGCGTGCGACAACATCATCTCCCTTGATTCACCCGGGAGTCCGGCGATCATATGGGCACCGGTAAGGATCCCCCTCTCTGCAGTCAGGAAAATAGCCCGCCGGGAGTCGGCAAAGGAATGGCCCCTGTTTACCCGCTCCAGTGTGCGGTCATTACACGACTCTATTCCATACTCAACATGGATAAAATGTTTTTCTGCCAGGCCGGCAAGGTAATTGAGTTTTTCCTCATCAACGCAATCGGGCCGGGTCCCAATCACCAGTCCGCTTATGGCAGGATGCGCCAGCGCCGCTTCATACACCTGCATGAGCTTGCTGACAGGAGCGTGGGTGTTTGAATAGGTTTGCAGGTAGGCCACAAAAACTCCGGCCCTCGGATAGCGTCTCCTTAAGAAAGACAAACCCTCATCTATTTGCTGACCAACAGGTTTTTCCGGATCACAATACGATGGCGAAAAACCTTTGTTGTTGCAAAAGGTACAGCCTCCCACTCCCTTGCTGCCATCCCTGTTCGGACAACCAAATCCGGCATTCACGGAAACCTTTTGTAAACGCGTTCCATAACGCGTACGGATCTCATCCGTCCACGAATGAAAACGCCGGTTATTTCCCCAGGGATACCTCATGCCGGATAGTTGACCATACAGATGTCTGTATATACATACTAAGACTACTGACCGGTTGCAAAGAAACAAAAAAAAATCACAATAGTTAAGGTGCTTGTTTACAAAGTTTTAATATTCAATTTTGTCCCTGAAGATATTATTACTACCTTTGCCTCTTAATAATCCATTGTTGCAATCACATGCATTTTTTAGACATTCTTGTGTTCACCTTGTATATGATGGGGGTGATCGGTATCGGCATTTACTTCCTCATCCGCAACAAGGGGGTTGACGATTTTTATGTGGGAGGCAGAAGGATTGGCAGCGTGCACATTGGCTTATCGGTAGTGGCCACAGATGTAGGCGGAGGTTTTTCCATCGGGTTGGGCGGACTGGGTTTTGTGATGGGTCTGGCTGGTTCGTGGATGCTGTTTACCGGACTGGTGGGTGCCTGGCTGAGTGCCGTTCTCCTTATCCCACATGTAAAAAAGCTGGAGCGGACCAGGACGTTTTACACATTCCCCCAGTTTCTCGGCAGCTTTTACAGTCCGAATGTGGCATTCCTGGCCGGCGTTATATCAGCGATCGGCTATCTTGGGTTTACCAGCTCCCAGATACTCGCCGGAGCGATCCTGGCAGAGGCCACATTTACACCCCTGCTCGAGAGGCAGACAGCCCTTATCATCATGGGGGTCATTGTCATCGTCTACACGGCAATGGGCGGTATCAAGGCAGTGATTTACACCGATACCATCCAGTGGATCATTCTGATGACGGGATTGATCTTCATTGGCATACCCATTGCATTTTACAGTGTGGGCGGCATGTCAGGGATCCGCGAAGTGCTGCCCCCTGAGTTTTTTAGTCTGGCGAACATCTCCTGGCAGCAAATCGTAAACTGGGCGGTTACCATCATACCGATCTGGTTTGTGGGGATGACGCTTTATCAGCGTATTTACGCTTCACGCAGCAGGAAACAGGCACAAAAGGCATGGTATATTGCCGGCTTATTCGAATGGCCTGTGATGGCTTTTATGGGTGTATTGCTGGGACTTTTTGCGCGGGTAGCCATCGCACAGGGGATGTTCGAATACATTGGATTTGACAGTGCTGCCGATATTGATTCGGAGCAGGGACTCCCTTTGCTTTTGCGTACCGTGTTGCCGGTAGGACTGATGGGGCTGATGATGGCTGCCTATTTCTCAGCCATTATGTCAACCGCCGACAGTTGCCTGATGGCCTCCAGCGGTAATTTCATGACCGACATCCTGACGAAGTGGTTCAGTGTCCCAAACAGCAAAAGGTTGTTTCTGCTTGTTTCGCAAACACTTACGTTGCTGCTGGGGACGATCGCACTGTTGCTGGCTTCTGTAATGCCCAGTGTACTCGAACTGATGCTGCACTCATACGCCTTTATGGTATCCGGACTCTTTGTGCCGGTGATCGGGGCACTGTTTATGAGAAATGCCAGTCCGGTTGCCGCATTCTGGTCAATGCTCCTGGGAGGCGGCACCACCATCACCCTTATAATCGGCGAGTGGGCACTGCCCCTCGGACTGGATCCCAACATATTTGGCATTTCGTTATCGTTTATGTCATTTATTTTTATTAACTTCATCATTCAATTAAAAGCAAAATAACTATGGAATACACATTTTTCACTCCCGCTGATCATGTACCTGGTAATAAAAGGGAAGAAATTGCCGGATTCCTGTATGAACACCTTGACCAATTTGGCGATGAATATCAGTACATAATGAATTGCATCAATTTTGCCCTCGACGACAAAGAGAAGTTTGGCGGTTTTATCCTTGTATCAAGAGAAAACAGTGCCATTACCGGGGCTGTTGTGATCAATAAAACCGGCATGGGCGGCTACATTCCTGACAACATCCTCGTATATATCGCCGTCCACAAAGACCACCGTGGAAAAGGACTGGGCAAGGAACTGATGCTAAAGACCTTTGACAAGGCAGAAGGAGACATCAAACTGCATGTCGAACCCGAAAATCCAGCCCGTTTTCTTTATGAAAAACTGGGCTTTACCAGCAAATACCTTGAAATGCGCTGGTCAAGATAAAAACTCCTGTCATGGCAGAAATTGCAATCAGCCGTAATAAACTCAGGCACAATTACAGTTATCTCGAAAGATTATTTGAAAATCATTCCATCCGCTGGGGAATTGTAACGAAGCTTTTGTGCGGCAACCCGATGTACATCAAAGAGATCATTGGCCTTGGCGCCAGGGAGCTTATGGATTCACGCATATCGAACCTGCGCACCATCAAGCGGATCGATCCCGGCATTAAGACCATCTATATAAAACCCGCTCCACGCAGGAGCATCCGCAGCGTTGTCAAATATGCCGATGTG
>PWKN01000006.1 GCA_003559735.1 Bacteroidales bacterium
ATGATCGCTGAAATGAACGGTCTGACTGATATGTGGAGGGAAAAAATAAGAATTTTTAACGTTATATTGAGCGGGGGGGATGGAAAAATTTTTGATAAAAAACTAAAAAATAGGATATTTGCAGTCGCAAATATTGTCCTGCACGGACTGAATCAAATGCTTAGACATAATGTATAAACCCCCCATAATGCGATTGTTTGTATTGTTGGCTTTTTTGGGTGCCGGACTCCTGGTGCCCGCAACATTACAGGCACAGGGCAGCATCAACATGCCTTATTCAATGTATGGCATTGGAGATATCAGGTCAAACCAGTACTTCCATAACCTTGGAATGGGTGGCCTCAGCCAGGCATACAGCAGCAACATTTCTGTTAATGACGTCAACCCGGCTTCCTACAGCGGCATCGACTCCCTGTCATTTGTCTTTGAAGCCAATGTGCTTACCCACTTCTATGAACAGGAAACAGCGACCGTTAAACAACAGTCTGACCACATCTCCCTTGGCAATGTGTCATTCGCCTTCCCGGTTACATCGTGGTGGTCGTTCGGTGCTGGATTAAAACCTTACAGCCAGCTGGGATATAGTATCCGTGACGTCAGCACGCACCCGGAGGCGGGCAGCATCAACTACCTTTATGAGGGGAGCGGAGGCATCAACCAGCTGTTTCTGGGCAGTGCCTTTAAACCGGTTGGCGGACTCTCAGTTGGGGTGAATGTATCCTACCTGTTTGGCAACCTCTCGTACGAAGCCTCCGTTTTGTCTGACTCCGCCGGGGTGTTCAGGACAAACGTGGTGAATGGGAACCAGGTGTCGGGCTGGATCGCGGGATTCGGACTGCAGTACCGGCACAATTTCACCGAACGGCGGTTTGTAACGGTGGGGGCTACCTACGGACACCAACAGCAGGTGGCTGCGAGAAGTACCGAAACAATGCGGCGGTATCTTCCCGGACAAACAAGGTATGATACCATCGCACACGTCACCCTCGACGATGGCCGGATCAGCCTGCCTGCATACTACGGAATTGGCGTATATGGACGCATCAGCAGGAACTGGGCCGCAGGGGTCGACTACACCTGGCAAAACTGGGAGTCGTTCGAGTTCCTGGGTGAAAGGGAAAACTTCGGCAACAGCACCCAACTCGCCACCGGCATACAATTCAGTCCGACAGTGGAAACATTCTCCACCATCTTTCACCGGATGGAGTATACCGCCGGATTCCGTTATCAGCAGTCATACTACAGACCTGGCGGAGACCAGCTGGATGAGTTTGGCATAAGTTTTGGTACTATTATACCTATAAGGGGAACCCTTTCAGGATTGCACCTGAATTTTGAATACAGCAGGAGGGGTTCGGTCGATGACCATCTGATGCTCGAAAACTTCTACCGTGTCAATATTGGGATCAATATATATGAAAGATGGTTCATGAGAAGACGTTTCTATTAATGTAAACAGGTGCAGTATTTGGTGCCTGTCCATAAAGTCAAGTTTCTGAACAAGCAGGCTGACTGTACCGATGATGACTGCCCCTGGAAAACAGGAAGTGTACAAAAAACCAACTAACGACGAGAAAAATGAAAGCAATGAAATTTTTGACCCTGGCCGCCGTGGCCTTTCTCTTAACGGGGGTGCTCGACAGACCGGGGTCTGGTTCAATGGCAGCAGCCAACGCATATGCCGGTCACGTTGCGACCGATATGAACGTGGCGCTGGAGCAGGATACCGAACCGCGCTATGGTGAAGACAGCGTGCAGTGTGTCAGAAACTGGTCGCTGTATGCCGAATACCACCGGCAAAGAAATTATGAGATGGCCTGGGGACCCTGGAGCTATATGTTTGAAAGCTGTCCGAGGGCTACCCGGAATATATATCTCCATGGGGCTGCCATGGTAAGACATTTTTATAATAATGAAACAGACCCCGAAAAGCGTGAGGCGTGGGTAGATACCCTGATGATGATCTATGACCAGCGCATGGAGTACTTTGGCAACAAGGGGTATGTTCTGGGCCGTAAGGCGGCAGACCTTTACCAGCTCAGGCCAAACAATGTGCAGGAGCTGTATGAACTGACCGAACAGTCGATCGAGCTCCAGGGAATGGCAAGCGAGGCCCCTGTGCTGCTGATCAACTTTCAGTCGGTCGTCAGACTGGTGGATGCCGGACTGCTTGAGCCGGGCGTTATCATAGAACGGTTCGACAGGGCTACCGACATCATTGACTACAACCTGGAACACAATCCGGAAGATGAGCGCTTTTTCGTGCCTGCCAAGAACAACATCACCGCGATGTTCGAACCTTATGCCACGTGTGAAAGCCTCGCACAGGTATTCGGACCGCGTTTCGAAGAGAATCCGGACGATATCGAGCTCCTCGAACGCATCACGGAAATGCTCGACAATGCCGGCTGTACCAACGAAGAACTGTTCTTCCTGGCTACTGAACAGCTGCATGCACTCAGGCCCGATGCCGAATCGGCTTTTTTGATGGGTCGCCTGCACAACAACAGGGAGGAGTATCCTGAAGCACTCAACTATTTCCAGGAGGCGATCGATCTATATACTGAAGATGATCCCGACGCGCACCAGGACCGCATATTCAGGTCGTACTGGCTAATGGCTGAGATCAGCTACAGGCAGCTGCGCCAGTTGCCCCAGGCGCGAACATATGCCCTCCGGGCACACGATGCCAATCCGGCGGATGGCCGGCCGCTCATTCTGGTGGGCGAAATGTATGCCGCCAGTGCTGCGGATTGTGGCGATGATGAGTTTACCAAACAAACGGCCTATTGGCCCGCATACGATAAGTTCAGACAAGCAGCCAATGCAGCCGAGGACGATGCAGTGAAAGAACGTGCCGAACAGCTGGCAGAGACTTATCGCCAGTATTTTCCCGATCGTGAAATGATCTTCTTCCATGGCTATAGCGAGGGAGACACCTATCGCGTGCAGTGCTGGATCAACCGTACCACACGCATACGGGCACGGTAAGGAACTTCCGGAACTTCCAGCTTGCGGAGCAACTGGAAGCTTCCGTGGTGGAAGCCTTCGTTGTGGAAGCTTCCGTGGTGGGTTCCTAGAAAACCGGAAGCTGGAAGTCCCTTCGGGAGCTTCCAGTTCCTAAAAAACAACACGCTCATGATGGTCCGTCTGATTACAAAAGGGATTATGGCACTGCTGGCCGTGGTGATCTTTTTTTCGTGCCGGGGCGACCTGAAAACCATTGATGCGATCATCCACCAGGATGAGGGTCCGGTTGAGTCTGCATTCAACGTGGAGATCATCTATTCTGACCATGGATACATCAGGATGGTGATGGAGGCAGAACAGATGGACCGGTACGAGAACGAAGAAAATTACCTGGAGCTGCCCCGCGGACTGTTTGTGCAGTTTTATGATACGCTGAGGAACAAAACATCCAGTCTGTCGGCAAAGTATGCCATCAGCTATGAAGACAGTGAGATCATCAAGGCGCGCAACGACGTGGTGGTGATCAATGAGCTGGGCGAACGGCTCAATACGGAGGAGCTGATCTGGGACCAGAAGCAGGGGATCATCCATTCCGACAAATTTGTGAAGATCACTACCGAAGATGAGGTGCTGTATGGTGAAGGATTTGAGTCGGATGAACGATTCGACCAGTGGCAGATCCTGAAAACACACGGTACCTTCCTGATCGATACCCGGCCTGAAGCCGCTCCGGATGAAACCGCGCCGCAAGAAGAAGCCACGCCGGATGAACTTATTCCGGCTGAACCCGCGCCGCAAGAAGCCACGCCGGATGAACTTGTTCCGGCTGAACCCGCGCCGCAAGAAGCCGCTCCGGATGAAGCCGCGCCAGATGAAGCCGCTCAAGAAGAAGCCAACCCGGCAGAACCCACCCCGGCAGATCACCCTGCCGGGACACTTGTACCGATGGAAGGACCGGATCATATAATTAGTGTTTGCCTGTAATGTCCGGTTTTTTCGCTATGCTTGTTTTGAAAACAGTCATTTACCAAAAGAAAAATCCTTGATCTTTAAAACCGTGCAAGCCTTGAACCCGGACATTACAGATCAGATAACCGACCTGACCGACAGACATTGATTTACATTATACAGACACACAATGAGCATTCCAGCCATCATCATCAGCCTGTTGCTGTCGGCCTTCTTTTCAGGAATGGAGATCGCCTTTGTGGCAGCCAACAAACTGAAGGTGGAAGTTGACCGCCAGACCGGCGGATTCTCTGCCCGCCTCCTTTCGCGCTTCGTCCGCTCAGAGTCGCGCTTCATCTCCACCATGCTGGTGGGAAACAACATTGCACTGGTGGTCTATGGCATCTCCTTTGCCGCACTGCTCGAACCGGTTCTGTTTGCCATCCTGCCCTCCCCGGTGAGGGGCGACGTTGCCGTGTTTGTATTTCTGACCATCATCTCATCTGCCATCATCCTGGTCTTTGCCGAATTCCTGCCAAAAACCCTCTTCCGCATCAATCCCAACCGCTTCCTGGGGGTGTTTGCCCTTCCGGTAACGGCCATATATTATATATTGTATCCGGTCATTGCCTTTACGATGTTCCTGTCAGACTTCATAATGAAACATATGATGCAAGCAGATGTGTCCAACACCAGGAAAGTGTTCGATGCAATTGATATGGATAACTTCCTGAAGGAGTTTGGACAGCCGGGCGAGGAGCACCACGATAAACAACGCGACATACAGCTATTCCGCAATGCGATCGAATTTCCCGAAGTGAAACTGCGTGAGTGCCTCATACCACGCACCGAGGTGGTGGCCGTATCACAAACGGAAAGCATTGCTGCCATCAGGCGGATCTTCTCAGAAAAAGGGTTGTCAAAAGTGCTGGTCTACAATGGGTCGATCGACGACATCACGGGCTATGTGCATGCCTTCGACTTTTTCAGCCGCCCGGAAAAAATTGAAGACATCATCCGTCCGGTGCTGCTGGCACCCGAAACAATGTATGCCAACAAACTGCTCAAGGACCTCATACAACAACGCAAGAGTCTGGCAGTGGTGGTCGATGAGTTTGGCGGCACCGCGGGCATCATCACCATCGAAGACATCATCGAGGAGATCTTTGGTGAAATAGACGATGAGTATGATGTGGAAGACCTGATCGAAAAACAGATCAGCCAGGGCGAATATGTGTTCAGTGCGCGGCTGGAGATCGACTACCTTAACGACAAATACAAACTGCACCTTCCTGAATCGGAAGAATATGAGACGCTTGGCGGACTGGTGATCAATCAGGTGGAAAGCATTCCTGCCAAAGGGGAAGAAGTGGCTGTTGGCGGGTATGTGGTGAAAGTGCTGCAGGTGAGCGAGAAAAGGGTGGAACTGCTGAAAGTATTCTCTGGGGACGTACAACCAAACACAAAACACTGAGTTTTTTTCTTACCTTTGCCTTGTTGCGCAGACTTCGCGTGAATGAACGGGATTGTCTGGCAAACCGGCAATGCCGCAGGAAGATTGTATTATTGACCTGGCCTGCATAAAGTATACGGCAGGTTGAGAAACACGGGGAAGGAAACGAATGTTTTTTCAATAATTAACAAAAACTCAAACCCATGCAAACCAGCGTCATCACAAAAAAAATGACAGGGATCATGCTCGCAGCGGGCATGGTTTTCGCAATGGCCGTCACTGCCGTGCAGGCACAGACGTATGATCTTATTCTTCTGACAGAACCTTTTGGGACGGGGACTGTAACCAGCACCGGTGATATAAGTGGCAGCACCGGCAGCTATGAGGCAGGTGAAACAGTCGTTGTGGAGGCCCTGCCGGATGAAGGATATGTTTTTATTGGGTGGACCGACCACCTTGATGATGTTGCATCACTTACCCCTGTATTTACCTATACCATGCCTGCCGGTACGGTGACATTAACTGCGCATTTCGGACATACCGTTAACGCCACACCCAACAATCTTGCTTTTGGCAGCGTTACGGGCGAAGGGGTGTACGGACACGGTGACGAAGTATCTGTCGTGGCCACCGCCACCGAAGGGTACCATTTTGCAGGTTTCACCGAAGATGGCAGTCCGGTTACCACCGGGGTGACCATCGCACCGGGCGTTCACCCGTCGGTTGCTACCTATACGTTCACGGTGGAAGCAAACCGCGACCTGGTGGCGGAGTTTGAGATCAACAGCTATACGATCACGGCCAGTGCCGGTCCGGGGGGAACCATTGACCCATCCGGAACCGTTGCTGTGGAACATGGCAGCGACCAGGTGTTTGAAATAACGCCCGATCCGAACTACATCATCCGGGAGGTGAGGGTTGATGGCGATGAGATCGACAGGACAACCGATGAACAATGGGATGTGGCTGAGCACACCTATACGTTTGCTGATGTGCAGTCTGACCGGAGCATAACCGTTGAGTTTATCCAGGTGCATACCATCACCGCTACCGTCTCAGTGGGTGGTACCATTGATCCGGCCGGCACGGTGACGGTGACCCACGGAGCAAACAAGAAGTTTTCCATTACTCCGGATGAGGGCCATTTTATTGATGATGTGTTTGTTGATGATGAAAGCATTGGTGCATTGCCTTCCTACACTTTTGTGAATGTTACCAAAAACCATACAATACATGCCGATTTTGGCATAAATACCTATACTCTGACCTATGTGGCCGGCGACAATGGTACACTCGATGGGGAAACCGGACAGGTGGTGGAGCATGGTGCAGACGGAACCCCGGTACTGGCGGTTGCCGATGAGGGCTATCATTTTGCCGGGTGGAGCGACGGACGAACGGATAATCCGCGTACGGACGAAAACGTAAAAGACGACCTGGAGGTGACTGCACTTTTTGAGCTGACTACCTATACCATCACTGCAACGGCAAGCGGACAGGGAACCATAGAGCCGGCCGGGACGGTCACGGTTACGCACGGTGCAAACAAACAGTTTTTAATTACCCCCGGTACCGGGAGCCATATCGATGATGTGCTTGTTGATGGCGGGAGCGTGGGGGCGACGAACGTATATACATTCGTTAATGTCACAAAAAACCATACCATCCACGCGGGCTTCAAGACAAACACCTATACGCTGACATACCTGGCTGACGATAACGGATCCATCGATGGCGATGCCGAACAGACAGTGTTGCACGGCAATGATGGTACTCCGGTGGAAGCAAAACCTGACGAGGGCTACCAGTTTGTCCGGTGGAGCGACGGCAGCACCGACAATCCGCGTACCGACACCGATGTGACGGAGAACCTGGAGGTGACCGCCGAATTTGCCATCTTTACGTTTACGCTGACTTACATAGCGGGCGACAACGGAACCATTGACGGGGAACCTGAACAGGTGCAGGTGGTGGGGTATGGGAGCGACGGACTCCCGGTGATGGCGGTCGCTGACGACAACCATTTCTTTATTGAGTGGAGCGACGGACGAACGGATAATCCGCGTACCGACACCGACGTAAAAGATGACCTTGAGGTGACTGCCCTGTTTGCGATCAACACCCATACCATCACGGCAACAACATCGGGCAAAGGCTCCATTGATCCCAGCGGGGATGTCACGGTACCCCACGGCTCCAGCCAACAATTTGTGTTTACGCCTGACCACGGACATCATATCGACGACGTGGTCGTTGATGGCAGCAGCATCGGTGTGGAGGGATCGTACACTTTCGTGAATGTCACAAAAAACCATACCATCCAGGTGGGTTTCAAAACCAATACCTATACATTATTATATATGGCAGATGACAACGGTACCCTCGAAGGGGAAACCGAGCAGACTGTCCTGCACGGCGGCGATGGCACTCCGGTGGAAGCAATACCTGACGAAGATTACCGTTTCACGGGATGGAGCGACGGGGTAATGGATAATCCGCGTACCGATCTAAACGTACAGGGCAACATCGAAGTGACGGCCCATTTTGCAGCCGACATCAATGTGATCACTGCCAGCGCAGGCGAAGGGGGATCAATCAGTCCGGAAGGCGACGTGTCTGTCGTGTACGGGG
>PWKN01000275.1 GCA_003559735.1 Bacteroidales bacterium
AATGCTGCTGCACCACTTCAATAACTTCGGGCAGGTCCATGCCGAGTTCTTTGAGGTGTTCAATGGTGGGTATACCATCTTTGGTCCAGCCACGACGAGCGTAAACGTCGTCGAGCAATTGCTCATAGCGGTCTTCGCGGTATGCGCGCAAAGCAGCCATTTTTTCTTCGGTAGATTTGCCGGTGGGGTCAAAGCCTACGTCTTCTTTCAATTGCTTGTCATAACGCTCCTGGCGAGATTCATATTCTTCCCTGGTAACCGGACCACAGGCACGATAGGGCTGTGCATCATGGATGCGTTTGCCATAACCGCGGCGCAGGTTGAAGATGCGCTGGAAATTATAAACACGCTCGCTTTGGCGAATCATCTCTTCTTTGCTGAAGGGTTTGCCCGTTACAGCTTCGAAAATAGCAACATAGTTTTCAACGTGCTCAGGAATCTTGTGGGGCTCGTCGGTAAGCTCGTTGCCTTTGGGCACAACGTCGTTCCAGCAAAGTTTGCAAAGTCCAACCAGTCCGAACCAGGTGCGGAACATGGGGAAGTAGTGCAGTGCTTCAGCTTTGTCGTCGAAAGTGGGAAGCTGATTGTTTACCATGTCCATAAAGATCAGCCAGGCCTCATCATGCTGAGGTCCTTTGTTGGTCATGGCGTAACCGCCTTGCTGAGCCAGTGATTCCTTGGAAACATACTGAGAATACTCAAGCCCTTTGTTCACCATGCCGATGTCGTTGAGGAATCTGGGGTCGGCGTTGTATTTTTCAACAAATAGTTCTTTCATTTTTTGCACACCCAAACCCGCTACCATTCCGAAACCTTCACCGCGTGCCAGCTGGTGCATCAGCTCCAGGGCAGCTTCAGAATTGCCAAATTTCAGCTCCAGTCCACCTGTGATTTCTTTGTTGATGACACCGTTTTCGTAGCATTCCATGATGAAAGCAACGATGGTACCCCAGGTGATGGTGCAGATACCGTAAGTATCGCAGTAGAAATTCTGTTCTATAATAGCTTCATAATCAAAAATGCCCAGGTTAGAGCCCAGTCCCGCTGCAGTTTCGTATTCCGGTCCATCAACAATAACAGCATCTCCTTTGTAAGGCCCGGTTTTCAGTACAAAATCATCCACCCCTTTGGAACAGCTCATAGCGCATCCTATCCAGCAACCGTCAGGTACGTTCTGGGTAAAATACTTTTCGCGCAAAATATCGCTGTGGATTTTAATGCCGTCTACGTGGCTACCGAATTTAAAGTTGTGGGTAGGCAGCAGATCGTAGTCGTTCATAACGTTTACGATGTTGGCAGTGCCTTTCTTGCGCATCTGGCACTGATGGTCGTCCAGTTCACGCATTTCCTGCTGATATTTGCGACCTCTGTCCTTGATGGTTTCCAGATCGGCAACATTGTTCAGGTTTCCGGTAACGCCGTCAATACGTGCTACAATAGCTTTGATTCTTTTGTCGCGCAAAACCGTTCCGATACCACCGCGGCCGGCTTGCTTCAGACGAATCTTCTTGCGCTTCAGATCATAGAAGGTGAAGTTGACCATACCGATAAGAGAATTTTCGGCAGCAGCTCCGGTAGAAACGATACCAATGTTTTTGGCATCTTTTTCATCTTTGGCAAAAAGCTCGGTAAGCTCTTCAGCAAGGATGTGGGAGTCTTTGGCAAAACCCGGGTCTTCGATGATTTCGATTTTGTTGTTAGCACCGTCAATGAAAATAATCACATCTTTCTCGGCTTTGCCCTGAAGCTCCAGTGCGTCGAAGCCTGAGAACTTAAGGAAGGGGCCGAAAAAGCCGCCCACGTTGGAGTCCATAATGGAGTCTGTCTGGGGTGAAATGGTTACCAGCAAGGATTTGCCGGCGCCTGAATACTGGGTAATCCCACCTACAGGACCACTGGAAATGATAACCTCATTCTCGGGGTCATTCCATTTGGTGTCGGGTTTGGTGGCATCCCACAGCAGGCGCAGTCCATACCCTTTCCCGCCAATGAATTTTTCTTTCATTTCTGACGGCACATCCTTTTCTTTCACTTCAAAAGTGCCCGCATTGATATACAGGATCTTGTCAGTGTACCCCTTGTTCAAAGGTGTTTTCTGATAATCAATCTCTTTCAGGATCTTTCTTTTTGTTTTTAACTCAGCAATGTTCATATATCTTAAGGTTTTTTGGTTGATGTATAGCTTGCGCACAAAACTACAAAATTAATGTGATTACACAGCAGAAAAACGCCTTTGTTGTTTGCCAGCTAACAACTGTTCAATTAGTGTCTGTCTCTAATTGATAATATTTTGCCTGTTATTCGAGATAGATCTGAAAAAAATATTTTTCATTTTCGGAGATGGTTGTATTTTTACACTCGTTTAAAAAAATCGGTCAACCCAAAAAAAAGAACGCATGGAAGCAATTACTGATCAATTATCCAGTGTACACATACTGAACCAGTACTGGTTAACCCTGTTGATGGTGATAAGCATGGTCCTGGTAGCCCGCACCGTGGTGGCAGGCACCCGTTATTCTCCCATTCTGATCATTGTGGTTTTCGGACTGATCATGGGTTTTATCCTGGTTTCCACCGGACTGGCCACTCCCGGATTGCCGGAGTTCCCCATCATGGATCTGGGCAGCCGGGTAACCATTACCGCCCTTACAGCCTCATTTTTTGTGGGTGGACAGGAAATCAGGAAGTTGATCACCAAACAAAAGATCGATGCCAAAGATATCGTGGTGCCCTCATCAAGGGAAGTGTTCCTGGGAACCAAAGCCACCCAGTTTATGTTCCTGGTCAGGGCATTTTTTATCCTCATCGGAATTGAATCTCTGAAACGGATCATCATCGGACAAGATACGGGCAATGACATCGACACCTTTTATCCGTTGCTGGGATACCTCGGACTGGTGGCTTCAATCATCCTGATCGACCCGCTGGCAAAGATCGACAACAAGGCAAGGTATATCCGGAAAGGGGTATTTGAAACTGCAGGGATCATTCTCTTGCTGGTGGTTTCTTTTCATATATCGCAATGGATCAAGCCCATCATTGCCCTGCCCGAAATTTTCTTTGCCATGGTGCTGGCCGTAAGTATGGGCATGTTGATGAGTCGCTGGAAATTCGGACCAACGATCCGTTCACTATTGTTTGCCGGCATACCGGTGGTCCTTGCCTCCAATTTTATGGTTGGCGGATCGCGTATTGCCGATGCATTTCAGCTGAGCGGCATGAACGCTGTGTTGTCGTTTGGCTTTTTTGGACAGCTGCTTTGGATGTTTGGCGGACTGGCATTGTTAATTGGACTGGGATTGGCCAACCATATTCGCAACCTGGCACCAGGTATGGCAGGCTCACTGTCGCATTCAGGGTTGACGGGAGCCTGTACGGCTGGTGACCTCGGACCCGAAGCTGCTGTTAGGGCACCCATAATGATCAATGTGCCGTTTATCGGACATATATTCGTGTTTTCCATTCTGGCAGCCAGTGCAACAGCCGGAAAGTTGCTCCTGCCCTACTCCATCGCAGTCGTGGCAGCTGGGGCAGTGCTTACCTATATGGCCCTGAAAGCCCTTCGGAACGCAAATGGTATTGATGGTAAGGAGATCCGCGGACTGATGCTGTTCTCCCTGGGATGGCAGCTTATTGCCGTATTCGGTGGATTGCTCATATTGAGCGTTACAGGAATGAGCCTGGGTCATGCTGCAATGGCAAATTCATCAGCAATTTCGCACTTCGGACTATTTGCAGCCATCCAGGGCGGAATGTTTGGAGAGGAAGCGGCCGGGTTGATCGCCTTCGTGTTTGCCATGCCATTCCTCGTTCACCCCCTGGTGTTTGGCATCTTTGGTAAAACGGCCGAAAACAACGGCATCATGCCGAAAACCATCGTGTATGTTTTGGCACTTCTGGGTTTGGCAGGGGTGGTCTATGCGATGATCGCCTGACGGCTGAAAGCAGGGGCTGAAAGCCGCCTGATGGTGAATTTGCAGGGGTGCTGAAAACCACCACCTGGAAGCTGAATGCAGGGTGCTGTAAGCCGCCCCTGATGGTGGATCGCAGGGGTGCTGAAAGCCGCCCGGCATTGTTTTCTTTTTCAATGCTTTCGAAACAAACAAGTATAAAGCAAAAAAGGGAGCCATGAAACCGTTTACAAAAAGGGTCAATTCCGGTTTTAAATCATTAAAAACGTGGGGCAAAGAAAACTTGTCGCCAGGCAAAAAAACACTCGCCGGTGCCACATTGGCTGTTTTCGCTGGATTTTCGGTGACTGCGCTGGCCTCAGGATTTGCTCAGGCAAGTGCAATAGGGCTGGTACCTGTTCTGGTGATGACTGTTTCGCTCCTGGCCATTTCATTCCTGGCGGCCTTACTGGCCATTTCCCTGCTGGAGCTGCTGGCCCGGATCCCTTTCTGGATGGCAGTGGCACTTGTAACCGGCATCCCGGGCATTATGATCTTTTTCCATCTGACCACGCCGGGCAGTTTGCTTGTTTTTGCCATCGTTGCATTTTTCTGTGCACTTATTGGTGGTTCTTTGCAGCAATTCCGGAAAAAATGGCCAGACCTGAAAAACTTCCACAAAATGCTGGCAATCTCAAGTCTTATCATTGGTGTATCAGGAATCGCAGGGGGACTAACCTGGTTGCTGCACCCCGGAAAACCGGTTGAAATGCCCCGCAATGCCGCCATGTCGGTTAAACACCTCCCCCCTGTTCTTGACATGAAGCATCCGGGCGAACCGGGTCCCTATACAGTTGGCTACCTGAGTTATGGCAGTGGCATAGATAATAGGCGAAAAGAGTTTGGCCCTGAGGCTGCTTTAATTACACAACCGGTTGATGGCTCCAGCTTCCTGGACGCATGGAGTGGCTTCAGCGGGAAAATGCGTACCCGCTATTTTGGTTTCGACCAGGAAAAGCTTCCGCTGAATGCACAGGTTTGGTATCCTGAGGGAGAAGGACCTTTCCCCCTGGTGCTGATCGTTCACGGCAACCACCTTGCACAGAACTATTCTGATCCCGGCTATGCATACCTTGGCGAATTACTCGGATCAAGGGGGTACATAATGGCATCTGTTGACCAGAACTTCCTGAACGGTACCTATACAGACATACCCAAAGGTCTGGGCAATGAGAACGACGCCCGGGGATGGCTGCTGTTGAAGCACCTGGAGGCCTGGCAGGGATGGAACGAACAGGAAGACAGTCCCTTTTTCAGAAAGGTTGACATGGATCGTATTGCGCTCATCGGACACTCACGTGGCGGAGAAGCTGTAGGTCACGCAGCGCTGTTTAACCGCCTGCCTTACTATCCTGACAATGCCAATGAGCAATTTGACTTTAACTTCAACATTCGCTCAATCATCGCCATAGCGCCTTGCGACGGACAATACCAGCCTGCCCGCACCCGCACGCCGCTTACCGACGTCAATTATCTTGTGTTACAAGGTGCTCATGATGCCGACGTCTCATCTTACCAGGGAATGCGCCAGTTTAACCGGGTCAGCTTTTCAGCTGGTTTTGACGGATTCAGTGCCGGTGTATATATCTGGGGAGCCAATCACGGTCAGTTTAACAGCGTATGGGGCAGAACCGATTTTTCCAGTCCGCACATAAACTTTTACAACCTCCATCAACTGATGTCTGAAGAAAAGCAACAAACCATAGCCAAAACTTACATCAGTGCGTTCCTCGATGCCACCCTGCGCAATGACATGGCTTTGCGCAAGATGTTTGCGGACCATCGATACGCGCGGCACTGGCTGCCGGAAACAGTTTATATCACTCAATTTGAACATCCCGGAACGGAATATGTCTGCACATTCATGGAAGACCTTGACCTGAGTACCGCCACCCTCGACCAAAGTCTTGTTCATGCAGCTGACCTCAGCATATGGCGGGAGCAAACCCTCTCTTTAAATTGGGGCGACTATGGAACACGTGCACTTTTTCTCGGTTGGAACACCACTGAAAACAACACACTGATGCCTGCATACCACATAAGCTGGCCGGCAGAAGCATTAAACACCGGGAAGCAATCGGTGCTTGTTTTCTCCCTGGCCAAATCTTCAGCAAAGACAGCCCCCCCTGTACAGCACCGTTCTGAAAACGAAGACCAGGAAACAGAACAGGAAAGTGTTCCGGAAGAAAAGAGTGACCAGGCAGCTGCTGGAACAACCACATTAATGGGCAGTAATGACCAGGCAGCTGCAGGAGCAACCACATTAATGGGCAGTAAAGACCAGGAAACCCCGGAAGCAACCGTTTCAGAAGAAACGGATGAAGCCGGACAGGCTGGTCAAGAGGATAATGCAGCTGCAGAGACCGCAGAGTTCATTGATTTTACCATACGGCTGGTAGACATTGCCGGATATGCAGTGGAGTTTCCGTTGAGCACTTTTGCCCCGGTGCAGCCCACACTCAAACGAAAGTTCACCAAACTGTCATTTTTGCAGGTCCCTGCTGAATCGGAGATCATTCTTCAAACCTTTATTTTCCCGCTTGAGCAATTTGCATGCGATCACCCTGAATTTGACTTTGAGAACATCAACTGCATCAGTTTTATTTTTGATATCACGAACGAAGGGGTGGTTGTTGTTAATGACATTGGTTTTATCAATGGGTGGTAATTAAAAAGGGAAACCTCATCAATGGAGTAAATTAATCCTTCGTCAAAAACCTGAGCAATTCGCTACCATTCATTTTAGAGCATTCTGCAAAGCTATAATAATATCAGATTGACTGGAATGGAAGCGTTGCGGATAAGCAGCAAACAGACATTGATCATTGAGACAAATCCAGAATTCTTGATTTAACATAATCTTAAGAATTCCTTAACTCCTACAGAATAATCCCCTCATACATTTGTCCTGTATCGAATTTATAACAATTCGTGATCAAATTCATTCATTAACCAAACCAATGAAAGATGAAGAAAAACAGGCAATTGAGGGTTCTCACCCCAGGCTTTTTGATTATGCTTTTACTGCTTCCGCTGTATGTTTCTGCAGATGGCAATATCTCCATGGCAGAAGCGGATATGATGTCAGGTGGAGCTGTTACTGGTCGCATCCTGGATGCCCAAACCGGTGAGTACCTTATCGGGGCTACGGTTCTTATCCGTGAAGAAATGATTGGCTCATCCACCGACCGTTACGGATCATTTCGCCTGAACAATGTGCCGGAAGGCAGACACGTTATAGAGGTTTCTTACCTTGGGTTTGAAACCACAGAGGTGGATGTGGAAGTCGTTGCCGGTCAACGGGTAACGGCAAACGCCTCTCTTAAAGAAAGCTTCCTCACCATGGGAGAAGTGGTTGTAACTGGAGTGATGCGCGGACAGGCGCGGGCATTTACCGTTCAGAAAGAATCCCGACACGTAATGAACGTGATTTCCTCCGAGCAGATTGAACGCTTTCCAGATAATAATGTGATGGAAGCAGTTAAGCGTATTCCTGGTGTTGCCGTCGACATTGGACGTGGAGAAGCCGATGCCATCCACATCCGTGGACTTCCTGCAAGTTTTCATAGTGTGACGATCAACAATCAGCGGTTGGCTTCGACCGACAATGAAACACGTGAGTCAAACATTGGTATCATTAACTCGGATGTGGTTTCTGCCATAGAGGTAAGCAAAACCATTACTCCTGATATGGATGCCGATGCGGTGAGCGGCTCGATAAACCTGGTTACCAAAATGCCGGTCGGTGAAGAACGGATCCTGAACCTGACCGCCGGGTCTGGCTATAACAGAATGGCACAACAACCTCAATGGATCGGCTCGGCAACCTATGGCGAAAGAAGCAATAAGCTCTCCTGGGTGCTGAGTGCAAATTATCAGTACGACGACAGGGAGGCGGAAGATGTGCGCCACGACTGGGGTGTACAGGACTTTGGCAACGGCAGTGTGGATGTGCTCGCGGGATTGCGGCCATCACTTTATCAAACCCAAAAACGCCGTGCCGGAGCGACAGGCCAGT
>PWKN01000231.1 GCA_003559735.1 Bacteroidales bacterium
TACATCAATATATTTTGCAGGTACATATGATGGACAGGGGCATGTCATCTCTGGATTGACCATCAACAGGCCAGGCAGCAGTTACAATGGGTTGTTTGGATATGTTTATTCTTTTGAAGGCGATCCAGACACTGTCATTTCAAACCTTGGGTTAGTTGATGTTAATATTACAGGAGGTCAATACACCGGAGGACTTTCAGGTTGGTTAGAAGGAGCGCATGAAACGGATGCTAAGGTCCTGCAATGTTTTGTAACGGGAAATATTAGCGGTACTGGAAGCACTGGTGGCTTGGTAGGATACATGGCCCATCAATCGTACCTCGAAAACTCATTCACAAGGTGTCATTCCATAAGCGGAGGTTGGGGTACCGGCGGCATTGCAGGCTCTCAATGGGGTACTTTGGGTCAAATTGTTAATTCATATGCCGCTTCTTTTATAGGTGGTTCCGGTGGAGGTAGAGGAGGTCTGGTTGGTCAAGGCAATAACAATGTGTCCAATTCTCTTTGGGACACAGAAGTATCAGGCATTGCAACTTCTGCCGGAGGCACCGGCAAAACTACGGCCGAAATGAAAACCCAGTCGACTTTCACCGACGCCGGGTGGGATTTTGACGAGGTTTGGGCCATGGATCCGTCCATCAACCAGGGATACCCCTATTTAAAGGACAATCCGCCGCCGCCACCGCCACCGGATTTGATCACCTGGACAGGCAGCGAAAGCAATGACTGGGACGATCCATCCAACTGGAATCCTCAGCGGGTACCCGCCCCGGGCGACAATGTTTTGATCCCCGACGGAACACCAAACGACCCGGTCATCGGTACCGGCGTTCACGCCAACTGTAATAAGATCACCCTGAAAGATGGGGCCAACCTTACCATTGAAAGCACACAGAACGGCACCGGCTCGCTAATCCACAACAGCACCGAGGTGCAGGTGCAGGCAACTGTCCAGCAATACATTCCGGCATCCACCGGTAACTGGGATAAAAACCAGATACAGCCTGACAACTGGTACTGGATCGCTCCCCCAGCCAGCGGCCAGGAAATCGACAATTTTCTGGGCACACTCGGCGAGTCCGATTTTGACCTTTACCGCTGGGATGAAGCATCAGACACCTGGCTAAATTTCAAGCATGTTGGCGGCGGGTTCAATCATACAAGTTTTCAACAGGGCGTGGGCTACCTGTTTGCCGCTCCGGTCACTGCAACGTTTTCTTACCAGGGAGGACTGTTTGCCGGCGATCAGGAGTGGAAAGACCTGTCCCGGGCGGGCGAAGGTAGTGAAAACCTGCCCCCACCATATGAAGATTACACATACCAGCCAGGCTGGCATTTGCTGGGCAACCCCTATACCAGCGGCATTCTGGTCAATGGCTGGGATATTGAAGGACTGGTGGAAACCCCAAAATTATGGCGACACGGCAGCTATGTGGACTTAATACCGGGAGAAGACATCTATGAAGAAACCGGCTTTATCCCATCTATGACCGCCTTTTTTATGCAGGTGCTGGATGGCCATGATGGAGACAACAGCCTTATGATTCCCGCTTCGGCCCGGGCACACGAAGCCCAGGGCAACGGGGAAAAAACCACCACATCAACACTGATCCGGCTGGTGGCCAAAGCACAAGAAAGCACCATGCGGCAGGAGAGCATTATCCGGCTGGAATCGGAAGCAAAAGAAGGATTTGACCCGCGCTTCGACTCGCACTTTATGCCCGGAAACGCACCGGAGTTCTTCTCCCTTACTCCAACGAATCTGCTTTCTACACAAAGCATCAACCACATAGACCATAACCTTGTCATCCCCTTTGGATTCCGAAAAAACAACGAGGGCAACAACTTTGAAATAACCCTGGAAACAACCATAGAGGAGGCAACGCTCTATCTGATAGATCTGCAACTGGACATCGAACACAAACTGAACCTTGATAGTCCTTATGAATTTACCGCCTTCCCGGGTGATGACCCGAACCGTTTCGAATTGCGTTTCGGGTCTATAGATGAAACCGGTATAGAGGAAGCGCAAATGCAAAAACCAAGGGCATGGGTGTACAACAACGTCCTTTACGTGGAAAGCCACGAAGAAAGCGCCAGGGTAACCCTGTTCGATATCAGTGGGCGTACCTTGCGAACATTTTTTGCTGGCACAGGGCAGCAGGTTTATCCGCTAAATCTACCGGCCGGGCTTTACATGGTCCGGATTAGCGGGTCATATGCTGTTGAAACCATCAAAATCGTTGTGCAGTGAACAAAAGAAAAACCAGATATACAATGACACGTAACGTATTAAAACCCATATGGATATTGTTGCTGATGCTCTGCCTGGGATTCGGGGCCATGGGACAAGCACCGCCACCATCACAGCACGGACAGGAAGGCAACCAAGGTATGGGAAGGGGCGCCCCCATAGGGGATGGGTGGATTATTTTGCTTGTGCTTGGCGCCGCCTATGGTGCCAAGAAAATTTATGACACCAGAAAACACTACCGCCTGAAAGAAGAATAAACAGCTGCAGGAGATTCTGCACGCGGGTTGCAAAAAGATTGATGATGGGCCTGCCAGGGCGAATTAGCCGCTTTGGGGGCCTATTCTCTTTTTACAGTTTCCCTGCTCCATTCCGTTGTTCGTCCCAAAAAACGCATCCCCATGACATAACCTCTAATCGCCAACCTATTATTGCCATCAAGGCGCATGTAGGCAGTATAAGTCCGGCCGTTTTTTGGATCGTAAATGCTGCCTCCGGACCATTCGTTTTTAGAGGCATCGTATGTAAACCCCTTTAGAATTTCCAGGCCCATGATGGGTTGATCGTGCATGGCCCTGTCGGGGTTTTTGTCGTCCACTTTTGGTTTACCGTCCTCGTCAAGCGGCTCATCCAGCCATACAATGCGACCATAAAATTTGTTGTCGTCTTTTTGAAACACCTCCACCTGCGAATCCTTGTCTTCGGTCAGCCAGTAACCATTAACCCGGCCCGACTGGGCAAAAACGGAGGAAGCAACAAACACTAACAGTGCAAACAAATACAGGGATCTTTTCATCGGCATTTTGTTTTTAATGATTGTATAAAAATATACAAATTTAGAATGCAACCGTCAATCCCGGAAAAAAAGCCCCAGTTGGCCGCCGGTTGAATGCACGGTTCTGTCAGGCAAATCAACAGTTATTGCCGGGAAGCTTTCTCCCTCGGGACAATATGTTCATTCCAAATCACCCACAACCCGAACAATACCAAATAGAACAGTGGTCTTGCCACCCAATCGTGAACAAAGTCCCAGTGCTGGAAGATATACTTCATGGTAAAGGAGAGGACCACAAGCCGTAGAATGTTCGTGATCTGCATGACAACAGCTGCCATAGGAATATACCAAAACCTGTGTCTGGTTGGTCCGGGATACAACAAAAACAAAAAGAACGCCTGGTACATCTGTTTTAATCCGGAGCATCCACGCGTGATGTACATTTCGTTGAAAACGGGGTAGGGTTCGTAACCGAGGATAAAACGGATTGTCCGGAATTCGTCGATCAGGATCACTGAATCAGCGAACAAACGCTCATTGATCCATGCCACAACATAGTAAATGTGTTGTGTCATGAATTCATTTAGAATCCGATAAACATCAGAACCGCTGACCAGACCGATAAAATTCTTATATATCAGATGAAATACAACGGTAATGGCCATAAACAAAAACACGTCCCATAACACCCCGAGACCAAAACGGTCAAGCCTGCTCCGGATCATTCTCATGAAAGAGTGGTTGATAACTTTCTTTTGCAAAGATATAAAACTGAACCAGACTGAACCACAGGCATCACGCTGACAGAGAAACAACCAAAAAACAAGCAGCCGGCAAGGGCAAAACACCGCTGAGCGGCACCGGTTCGCTATTCAGGCAGACCCGCGGTAACCGAACCGGGGAATCAACCAGTTGTTCAGGATGATTGTTACCGGCCGTAAAACCATGTTGAAGTCTTTATTTACAAACGAAATGCATCTATAAATGTATTAAATAATCTTTTATATTCATAAAAAATACCGATGGTTAAGGCAATTTTTTTTAATTTGCCAATTGAAAAAAAAGCGTAGCTATGAAAATCCTCAACATCGTTTTCTTTGCACTGATGGTGGTGATGAACTACCTGGCCAATGCATTGCCCCTGGGAGGCAAAACCACTGGCGCTCTTTCGGCCCAATACCCGAACCTGTTTGTTCCTGCAGGGATCACCTTTTCGATCTGGGGGGTGATCTACCTGCTGCTCGCCATATTCGTGGTGCTTCAATTTAGAGAACAAAACAAGGCCATGGTGGAAGCCATCGGCTGGGCATTTGCCCTGAGCTGTCTGCTGAATGCCCTGTGGATCGTGGCCTGGCACTATGAAAAACTGCCTTTATCGCTTTTGATCATGCTGGGTTTGCTTGCTGTGCTGGTTTACATAAACCTGCAGTTGCGCGGCCAGCCCCTGGGCCTGACCCGGGCAGTTTTCGGCATATACCTTGGATGGATATGCATCGCCACCATTGCCAATGTTACCGCATTGCTGGTGAATTACAACTGGGGAGGTTGGGGGGTTCCGGAAGCGGCCTGGGCGATCATCATGATCGTTGCCGGTCTGCTGGTTACATCACTGGCTCTGTACCGCCTGCAAAATCCCGCCCTTGGCCTGGCAGTTGTCTGGGCTTTTGCCGGCATTGTGATCAACCGCCAGGGCGATTACCCCGCCATTGCCATCACGGCCGCAGTGGCAGCCATCATCATGGCCACATTTGCTATATATTCGGCCACCAGGGAATTTACCTGACCACCTCCAGCCTGCCGGCCAAAAAGATGGAAAGCATTATTGAGGTGACCGGCTTACCCGGCAGTGGTTTTGCATTCTATCATACCATTAAAGTCCCAAATGAATAAACACTACATATGACAGACCGGAAAGAACAACAGAAAAAACATTGGCATGCCATGACCGCCGAAGAGGTGGTAAAGGCATTTGATGTGGACGCGGACAAGGGGTTAAGCTCCGAAGAGGCGAAAAAACGCCTGGAACAATATGGTCGCAACGAGATTCCGAAAACCGCCGGACGCACCTGGTGGCAACGGTTGCTGGCACAATTCAACAACGTGCTGATATATGTGCTGATCGCAGCGGCGGTGATCACGGCGCTGATGAACCACTGGGTCGACACCTGGGTCATTCTGGCCGTGGTGATCATCAACGCCCTGATCGGGTTTATCCAGGAAGGGAAGGCCGAAAGGGCCCTGGAGAGCATTCAGCAAATGCTGTCGCTGGAAGCCGTCGTAATACGCGACGGCAAAAAGCAAACCATTGATGCAGAAGAATTGGCACCCGGCGACATTGTGATTCTCAAATCGGGCGACAAGATCCCGGCCGACATCCGCCTGTTTAAGTCAAAGGATTTCCGGGTGGAAGAATCCCCGCTGACGGGTGAATCGACCAGCGTGGAAAAAGATACCGAGGCCGTCGAAAAAGAGTCGATCATCGGCGATCAGACATCCATGGCATTTTCCGGGACAGTGGTGACTTACGGCAAGGCCACCGGCGTGGTGACCGGTACCGGGACCTATACCGAGATCGGCAAGATCAACCAAATGATGTCAGAGGTGGAGGAGATCACCACCCCGCTTCTGCAAAAAATCGAAAAGTTTGGCAAGTGGCTCTCACTGATCATACTGGGTATCACCACCTTGTTTTTTGGTTTTGGTTACCTGTTTCGCGACTACGAAACATTTGAACTGCTTATGGCGGTGATCGGACTGGTGGTGGCGGCCATACCCGAAGGCTTACCGGCCATCATGACCATCACCCTGGCCATCGGGGTGCAGCGCATGGCCGCCCGAAATGCCATCATACGCCGCCTTCCCTCGGTTGAAACGCTCGGTTCGGTCAACGTGATCTGTTCCGACAAAACCGGGACACTGACTCGCAACGAGATGACGGCCAAATCTGTGATCACTGCCGACAAGGAGTACCGGATTGAAGGCACCGGCTACAAGCCCGAGGGGAAATTCCTGCTCGACGACAAGGAAGTAGACCCTGAAAAAGAAAAAGTGCTCTGGCAATTATTGCAGACAGCCCGGGCATGCAACAATGCAGAGATCGACAAAGACGATCAGGGTTCCTGGAAACTGACGGGCACACCCACCGAGGGAGCCATGCTGACCATGGGTTACAAAGCCGGGTTAAAAGACTTCAAACCCGAACGCATCGACAGCATCCCGTTTGAGTCGGACCACAAATACATGGCTACCCTCAACAAGGTCAACGGCAAGGCCTTTGTATACATGACGGGGGCACCGGAACGTATCATCGAAATGTGCACCAAACAGGCAAGCGATAACGGATCCAAAAAGATCGACCAGGATTTCTGGGAGCAGAAAATGGAGGAAGCCGCTGCCATGGGCCAGCGACTGCTGGGCGTTGCCTATAATGAAACTGATGCAAACCGCACCGAACTGGACAAGGAAAACTGTGAACACAACAAAATATTCCTTGGGATTGTAGGCATCATTGACCCGCCGCGCGATGAGGCCATAGATGCCATCAAAGAATGCAAAGAAGCCGGGGTCCAGGTAAAGATGATCACCGGCGACCATGTGATCACCGCCCGGGCCATCGGCAAAGAGATCGGGATCGGCGACGGCGAAAAAGCCATATCAGGCAAAGAGCTTGAAGATATGAGCGACGAAAAACTCAGGGAGGTGTCAGAAGAATACGATGTGTATGCTCGCACCTCTCCAGAACACAAACTACGCCTGGTCAGCGCATTGCAGGAAAACGGACGCCTGTGCGCCATGACGGGCGATGGGGTGAACGACGCCCCCGCCCTGAAAAAGGCCAACATCGGCATCGCCATGGGAATCAAGGGAACCGAAGTATCCAAAGATGCTTCAGAAATGGTGCTGGCCGACGACAATTTCGCTTCGATTGTGAACGCCATTGAAGAAGGACGTACCGTGTATGACAACATCCGAAAAGCGCTTCTTTTCATACTGCCCACCAACGGGGCGGAATCGCTGGTGCTGATGGCCGCCATCCTGCTGGGGATGGTAATGCCCATCACCCCCCTGCAGGTGCTTTGGGTCAACATGGTAACAGCTGTAACGCTGGCCCTGGCCATCGCCTTCGAGCCCATGGAAGAAAAAGTGATGGAACGACCGCCAAGGGAGCCTAACGAGCCCATCCTCGGCAAAATCTTTTTATGGCGCATTGTGTTTGTCTCGTTTCTGATCGGGGGGCTCACACTGGGGATCTTCCTCTTTATGCAATCGCAGGGCGTGGACAACAACATGGCACGCACCATTGCAGTAAACACCCTGGTGGCCGGACAGCTGTTTTACCTGTTTAACTGCCGGCAAATAAACTCTCCGGCCATTAGCAGGGGCTTTTTCGGCAACAAATACGCATTCATTGCCGCCGGGGCGCTGGTTGTTTTGCAACTGTTCTTTGTGTATGTTCCCTTTATGAACACCTTTTTCGATACCGCCCCCATCGGGGGCAGCTACTGGCTATATTCACTGGCCGGCGGCCTGCTTGTGTTCATTGTGGTGGAATTGGAAAAATTCTTAATCCAGCGATGGGTGTCATAACCGAAGGCAGCTATTGGAATTAAACCCACCGGGTCAGGGCAGCAAATCACTGACTTTTTGCAGCAATTCCTCGCGCCGGAGGGGTTTTGTAATGTATTCATCGCAACCGGCATCGAGTGCCTTTTCACGGTCCCCTTCAAGGGCATGGGCCGTGATGGCGATCACCGGCAGGTCAGGGCGTTCTTTCTTGATCAGCCTGGTCGCTTCCAGACCATTCATTACCGGCATTTTGATGTCCATCAATACCAGCTCAATGTCCGGTTTATTGAGACATTCGTCCAGGGCCGCCTTCCCATTTGTAACGTGGATGATCTTATAAGGATAGGGTTCCAGCA
>PWKN01000205.1 GCA_003559735.1 Bacteroidales bacterium
AATCTGTATAATCACGTGATACTCCCTGCAGTGCATACAACATAATGATTAAGATCAGAGAAATTTTTTTCATGACTCGCATCGTTTAAGGTTATAGATCTTTCCCTCCCTGGCAAACCGCGAAGGACTCAATCCGTAAATATTTTTGAAACACCGGTGCATCATCTTATAATCTTACCTTGTTTTTGCCGGGAGAATATTTTACTTCATGCGTAGTATCATTATACACAAGCGATATGCTGCCTGACGTTTCAGCAACGATCACCACTTCTTCCGGAACTCCGTTTTTCCAGGATATATCAATGGTAAACCCACCCCTTGCTTTCAGTCCGGTTACAAAGCCTGTATGCCATGCTTCTGGCAATGCAGGCAGTATCCTGATGATATTATTTTCGTGTGATTGCAACAGCATCTCTGCCACACCGGCGGTGTATCCAAAGTTGCCATCTATCTGGAAGGGTGGATGTGCATCGAACAGGTTGTTGTAGATCGACTCCCTGAAAAAATACTGTATATGTTCGTGCGCCATTTCCCCATCCATCAGTCTGGCTGCACAATTGATAAGCCAGGCGCGGCTCCATCCTGTGCCAGCACCTCCATGTGCCAGCCGGTAGTCGAGGGTTTTTCTGACCGCCTCAAACAGGTCGGGAGCCGATGATTTGGTTACACTGACCCCCGGGTGGAAGCCATACAGGTGGGACATATGCCGGTGACCCGGTTCATATTCGGGGTACTCCCTGTCCCACTCCAGGATACGTCCGTCACTGCCCAGTACAAAACCCTCCCGCAGCCTGCTACGTTGTCCATTGATGGTTTGCAACAACCTGTTGTCGACACCAAGGATTTGGCAGGCAGCCACATAGTTGTCAAAGACCTCAGCAATCGTTTGCTGGTCAACAGCCGCACCCAGACACAAGGTTACCGGATTGCCATCCTGGTCAATGAACCTGTTCTCGGGCGAGGAAGACGGGGCAGATACCAGGGTGCCATCGCGCGGGTCTTCGATGAGCCAGTCGCTATAGAACTGAACCACCTCTTGCATGGCGGGAAAAGCCCTTTCACGAAGGAAGGTGGTGTCGTTGGTAAACAGAAAATGCTGCCACAGGTGCTGCATCATCCAACCGGCAGCACCGAAAGAGCTCCCCCAATAGGCCGTCCGGGCCTGGAGCCAGGTGGGCACCCACAGATCGGTGGCATGCGGGAAAAAAGTACCCCGGCATCCGAAATTGTTCCATGCCGTTGTTCTGCCACTCACCACCAAACGATCGATAAAGTCAAACAAGGGCAGATTCAGCTCGCTGAGATTCGTCATATCGGCCAGCCAATAGTTCATCTGCAGGTTGATGTTCAGATGGTAATCCGCATTCCAGGGGGCTTCTATGTGCTCATTCCATAATCCCTGCAGATTGGCCGGATTGGTGCCGGGCCGGGAGGAGGCAATAAGCAGGTAACGCCCGTATTGAAACAACAGTGCTTCCAGTCCGGGATCCACGGCACCCTCCCTGATACGTTGCAGCCTGACATCGGTGGGGAGGCTGTTAATTTTTTCAGCGGCCAGACTGATCGCCACACGGTTAAACAACGCCTGATGGTCTGCTACATGGGTCTCATACAATGTCTGCTTATCAAGTCCGTTGAGTTTTTGAAGCTCTATCCTGTTTTGCAGGATATAATCGTCGTAGTAGAAAGAGGAGTTCGAAACAATAAATATGGTAGCCTGATGCACATTCGACAACTCAAGGTACCCCTCCCCCATGGCAACCTGTCCATTATGGTTCTTTACCTTCAGGCGGGTCTCAAACTTCACCCCCTCAAGTATCGGTGCCGGTTTGGAGTCGATGATACCGCCCCGCTGGGTAACCTCACCCCGCATCACCAGCAGGTTATCTTCTTCTGCAACAACAACTGCGGTCGGGTGGTCCCCGTCTTCAGGCCTGGTTAACCAGATTTTGCCATTGAGTCCTTTTTCTGACTCTGACGTCAGCTCAACCACGATCGCCTGGTGCGGATGCGATGCATACACCCTCTGTGTGACAAGATCCCCATTTGTTCTGTATGATAATGTTGCCAGAGCCTCTGAGAGGTCCAACGCACGGCGGTAATCGGTTATGTGATCATGGTTCAGCTCTATAAACAGCTCACCCAGCGTTTGATGTGACCGTACGATGTCTTTTCTGGAAAATTTCTCCACCATCATCTCATCGGCTTCGGCATGGCGGCCCTCGATGAGCAATTGCCTGATCCTGTCCAGATCGCCGGGGGTGCCGTCAGGGTCATCCTGCCATTGGTCGGCCGGCCACAACGAGTCATCGTTAAGCTGGATACGCTCTGTGTCTGTATAGCCGAACACCATGGCACCGATACGACCGTTGCCCACAGGCAAGGCATCCTCCCAGACCGAAGCCGGCTTGTCGTACCATAGCACATAACCGGGCAAATCATCATGCCTCAACCGTTCGCCGCAGGAAACCAGCACGAACAGTATGATGAAAGGAATCAGAATAAGATAGTTTTTCATTTTTCAATTTTTTATTGCAACACGCTTTGAGGTATGTTTATTGACATATTCATAAACCTGTTTGCTTCCTGCTCATATCCCCGGTCCTGGTCCCAATGTGCGCCCCAGGTTGTAGGTCTGCTGGTTTTCAAGGTCATATCGTCCAACGCCCTGTGTCATCAGTTCCCTGAGCTGGTCAAGGTGGTTCTCATACACACCCCGTGGAGTGGTATTGTGTTCTGTGGCCACGGCTGCCGCCATGCCAACCACCTCGCCCATCATGCCGGTGGTCCGCATCACCCTGATGGTACCCAGGGCCACATGGGTCACGCTGATGTTGCGTCCGGCCATGAACAAATTGTCGACATTCCTTGAATACAGGCAACGGTACGGGATTGGATATTGGTGGATGGCCTGATGAACGGCGATGGAGAGAAACTCGTTTCCGGGAAAATGTTTGGTGTTCTCCGGATCGGGGTAATGCAGGTCTATACTCCAGCTGGCAGGTGCCGAGGCATCGGGATACAAGACAAAATCGACAATGTCGTTTTCTGTCAGAATATGGTCGCCCAGAAGGCGCCTTGACTCACGTTTTCCCGCAATATAGGCTACCCAGTCCAATGCCCGGTGGCTATAGTCGTCTTTCACAGAGCTGTGGTTTTTCAGGAATGACCAGTTGGAAAACACCACCTGCAGACCATAATCCCTGATGCGCTCAAAGTCACTGATCTGGTTGAGGTTCATCCCTGTTTCCCAGGTCCACTCACCCATGGTGACCTTCCTGGCACTTTTTTCAGAAAAATCCACACCATAGCTGAACTCCGGAAACGGCTGTTCGCTATCGGTTTCGATCGAATACCACTGCACCGACGACCCCATGGTCATGCGGTCGGCCTGGGGGGGTGCTGTGGGCTCATTGAATTCGTCGTAGCCCTCTCTGCCCATGACATAGTCAGCTCCGGCCAGATAACCGATGGTGCCATCGCCGGTACAATCAACAAACAATGGGGCCTGAAATACGAGTTCTTCAGCGGTTTCTATGTGTCTGGCCACCACCTCCTTGATCCTGCTGCCATCCGTCCTGAGCTGACCGGCACGGTAGTTAAGAAAAAGGGATATGTTTTCTTCTGCACGCACCACATCGAGTTTCTTTTCATCCTCATAATAGTCGGCTGGCTGAGCATTCCCCCACCTGAGCGGACCGATCTCATTGACCACGGCACCAAGGGCAGGATAAGGTTCCAGAAAAATTCGTCCACCGAGATGTACGCGAACCTCTGAGCTGTTGTTTCCACCCAGCACAGGACGGTCCTGTATCAGGGCCACATCCAGTCCGAGGCGTGCCGCGGAGATGGCTGTCGCCGTTCCGGCAATGCCCCCGCCCACTATAACCAAATCGAAGTTTCCTGCCAGTGAAGGTTCTTCGTATCCATGTATCTTCTCCCTTCGAAACCGGGCCAGTTGCTCTCCGTCATCCGGCGGGGCAGCTCCGGAAGTTGTCATATAGATGGCATCGACACGGCCGTTAAAGCCGGTCAGGTCGTGCAAGCCAACGGTTATTGCTTTGTTTCTGATACGCACACTCCCGGCATGTTGCCATGCCCATGCATCGCCCTGATCACCCAGAACCTTATCCAGGGCAACTCCATCAATGGAGAGCTGAAACCTGCCGGGACCTGCCCCGTCATACCACGGTGCAGTCCAGTTGAATGTCCGCACATACACATCATACCTCCCCCGGGCAGGCATGGTAACAGTAGTGTGGGCATCATCAACAGGCTTGCCCATCCCATGGGCCATCAGATAAGGAGACCCCATCAGGTCCATGAATTGCTGATCCACGACCCAGCCTCCCTTGTCATCAAAGCCCTCTGCCTCAATAAATACATCATATTCGCCTGCCGAACAGCCAGCAAGCAAAACCGCCACGATTAAACACAATCTGATCCTCATAGTTTCTTTGTTTTGTAATTTATTGTCTGTCTCTAATATCCGGTTTCTGTGATATGCTTGCTTTATTTTATTTCCCAAACCGCAGCCACCGGCCACTGTCGCCGTCCACCCATACAGGGGCACCAAGGCGAAGTTCTTCTCCGGTAACTGCATCCACCACATTTTCGTAGTTAAATATGCTGCTGAAGTTAACCATTTCCCCTTCACCCTCATTGATAAAAAAGTAATGATCGGCATCTGGTGCTGCCAGCCGGTATACCAGTGCGCCCTCAGCAGAATACGGTGAAGTGCGCCCACCCAACACGTATTTCAGCAAATTTTTCTCTGCCAGGTCATTTCCGGGTTCAAAGCACATCATCGAAGCCTGGTATCCCAGTGCTATTGCTTTTCCATTTTCAAGAGCGTTTTCCGTGATGGCAGGCAATCCGTTGTGGTATTTGGCCAAAACACTTGCTGTTGAAGGCGTTTGATTGATCACAAAACCATTCAGCTTCATATCATCAATGAAATGGATGGCATTCACTCCTGAATATTGAAAATCGTTGACCGTAGTGCCAAAAAGTTCCTCAAATGGACTGCCTTTGTCGGAGTAGAGCAACGCAGCGTATTCATCGAACCACCCCAAAGGCATGTCGGCCACCAAACGTCCGCCTTGTCTCACATAATCGGTCACGAGACCCATTAAATCATTGCTGATGGATAATTGTTGCGGCATAAAGATCACCTGATAGCGCGGACCAAGTCCTTTTCTCAGGTCATTGACCGTCACATATTCAAATGGGATGTTGGCATTCATCAGTGCACGGCTTATGCCAATGCGGGCATAAATTGGCTCCATCCGGAACTGGTCGCGACCCTGCTCAGATTTTGCGGCCCAAATGGCCTCATTATCCCAGTCGTACAATATACCCACTATTGGTTCTTTTCTGGCCTCCCAGATCTCATCGCGGTATTTTTGCATGGCCTGCGCAATCTGCCCTACTTTGATGGCTCTGGGTGTGACCTGGTTGTGGCGGTCGAGCAAACCATACTCACCGGTTTCCCAACCGGCTGTGCGGACATTCCATGCCCAAAGGCCAAAGCCTTTAAATCCGCCTGCTATCTGACTCAGGATGAACTGTGTCATCACCCCTTTATCGACCGTAAATCCAGCGCCTCCTTTGCCACCACTGAATTGCTGGGGGACACCGGTAGATTCCCAGGTAGCTGCCCATCCACCCTTGAAAAAGTCATTGGCAAGAGAGGAATGCATGTACATTGGGCGCACCAGTTCGTAATCATTGGGATGGAAATGCCAGGCAAAATGGATGGACGGATAGAACGATCCGTAATCAGTCATCAAGCCGGCAATGCTTTCCAGATCCACACCCATGTGCGCCTGTGGAAGGAAAAGGCTCAGCTCACCACCTCCCCTGAAAACATGGTGTTTCTCAAATCCATAAAACTGATCGATTGTATTTTTAATCGACCCAAGACTATGTTCAACCTTAAAACGCAATATATCGCGCAAATGACGGTATTCTCTGTTGGTAATAAGTTCCCATCTGTTCTCAAAGTCATCCCATGAAGTAAAAGGCTCATAATGGGATGGCTGAAGGTAGACATGCTGCTGATTCCAGGCATGGTTTAAATTGTCAATGGTCTGGTATTTGTTTTTGATCCATTCAACAAAAAGCTCCTTCCCTTTCGGACTAAGATCAGTGCCCCAGGATCCCAGTTCGGGTTCATAGGCCACACTCCTTCCGGCAATATACCAGTCATCCTTGCCACTTTTCACCCAATCTTCTGTCCGCCTTATGCGCTCCGCCATGACCTCAAACTGGTGTTCCAGCATTTTCGGATGGGTCCTGATGGTTTCCATGCCGGCATCAAGGGGAATCCCCAGCTTGTCAAGCAGTTCATCTGTAATCTCTTCCCATCCCCCTTCACCGTACCACCAGGGAATGATCCCCTCTTCAAGTGCCATCATCTCCAGTTGCTGGTTGGTATATCCGGGAACCGCCTGAAGCTGCTTCAGGGCGTTGAATCCCAGCTCCCGCATCAGACGAAAATGCTGGCGGATCTCTTCCTCCCCTTCACCTGGTCGCTGCAGGTACACGACGCCTGCCGGCATGGGTCTGATGGTCCGCAATTTCTGCTGCATGGGCGAGTCATGCATCTCATCGATCATGTGGTGCATGAAATCATGGCTTAGAAAGTCCTGTTTTTTGGAATCGTGCTGTTTTTCCGTGCACGAGATAATAAAAAACAATGAGCAAAAGAACAAAACAACTCTTTTCATGTGTATCTGTTATTTATTGATATTGATATAATTTATTCTGACAGTCAATATAAAACATACATCGGGATCGCAACAGGTGAAACCCGAACGAAAAACATCATCTACCTTCTTATGGTGGCCATTTCAAGCTGCGGGTATTGCATCATCCGTTCGTACCACTCAAAATACAACTCTTTCAGTGCCTCTACCTGTTCAGGGTGCTGATCTGCCACATTGGTCAACTCCGACTTATCCGAGCGCATATCATACAAGACCCAATGTCCGGCCCGATCATCGGGTCCCTCAGCATAATCAACCGGATCGGTGATCACGGTATGTGATTCCCACACCAGCCGAAAATCACCTTTTCTGACGGCCTTGCCATTCTGAAACTGCCAGAAAATTGGTGTTTCCCGTGCGCTTTTTTTCCCTGTCAGGACATCGGCAAAGCTCTCGCCTTCAAGTGCCGGAATGGTGTCGCCCCTGAAATACATGGGATAGACAGCCCCTGTCCAGTCAAGGAAGGTAGGCATTACGTCAATGAAGTGTCCGGGGTAATCGCTGATACCAGGCTTTATTTTGCCGGGCCAGTATACGATGAAAGGGGAACAGGATCCCCCGTAGTGAGGCCAGTCTTTGTAAAACCGGTAAGGGGTGTTGCATACATTCGACCAGGAAGTTCCGAGACTGGCCCACCTTTCCATGCTCCCGATCTCTCCTTCGGCAGCACCCTCGCTGTATCCGATGCCGTCTGAAGGAAAAATACCCGGAGAACCACCGTTGTCAGACGAAAACAGGATGATCGTGTTGTCGTAAGCACCGATCTCCCGAAGCTTGTCCAATAGCCATCCCACATTCTGGTCGACACGGTCGATCATGGCAGCATAGACCTGCATGCGCCGGATCTCATCTGCCCGTTCTTCATCAGACAGGTCATCCCAGTCTTCGTAGGTAGGCTCAGACAACTGCCAGGTTTCATCGATCAGACCCATCTCCCTCATACGGTGGTAACGCTTTTGGCGGATGGCCTCATAACCTGCATCATATACCCCCTCATAATGCGCAATGTCGTCAGGCCAGGCCTGCAAGGGGTCATGCGGCGCGATGTACGACAGGTACAGGAAAAATGGCTTTCCCTCATCCCTGTATTCATCGAGGTAATCCATGGCGTACCTGGTGAAATAGTCTGTCGTATAGAAGTCTTCATATTCAGGCGTATAAGGTGCATAGGTGACCTCATCGATACACCAGTGACGGGGTTTCGCCCAGGTCTTATGGGCCGGCTCGGGTTCGCCGGGGCGTCTCTCACCCGGATTGAAGTAGTTGCAGGTGCCATCGCGCAAGCCATAATAACGGTCAAACCCCCTGAAGAACATATTCTCCTTGCCGTGATGCTTGCCGGTCATCAGTGTCCGGTAGCCCGCCGCCTGCAATACCTCACCCAGGGTCACGCTGTTGCGCAGGGAATCGGGCCGCTGCCCCATTCCTACCTGGTGTGCGTACAGTCCGGTAAGCAAATTGGCGCGCGAAGGAAAACTTTTGGCAGAATTGGTAAACTGTGTAAATCGCATACCTTGTTCGCCCAGGTAATCCAGGTTGGGTGTCTTTATTTCACCACCATAGCAACCAAGGTCGGAAAAGCCCATGTCATCAACCAATATAATAATTATATTGGGGTTCTGCTTGCTTTCCTGTTCCTGGCAGGCCATCAAACATAAAGAGGAAGCAAGTATCGTAAGGGGTTTGTTGTTCATAGGAAGCGAGTTTTTTAACCACCGTGTAAAAATACATAATCACCGTCACAACACCTGCTGCCAACGTCTCGAATACCAATGACAAATGTATCAGTGCCCTGAACAATTGATCCCCCGGCCATTGAATGATTCCATCTGCAACGATACTTACCGGTGACGCGACGATTTTACTTTTGGTGCCTTAATGTTGACTGGTCTGCCAATGCAATCAACAACTATTCTTATTAGGATATGCCTTGGGTGGCAACAAAAGAGGGATAAGAAACAGATTGTCCTTTTTCAACGCATCTCGTTCCCCTGGCCGGAGCTCAAATTTACGAAAGGAAGGGACGGTACTTCTTAACCTATTCATACACCAGCCAGCCCGTTGCAACACAGTCGTCGCTGGCCATCAGCTGCAGCCAGTGGGCACTGTAGCCCTCAGGAAACAGATGGGTAATGGGTTCACCGGCAGTAAGTTGAAAGGTTTTGTAGCGCAATGGTTTTGGCACGGTCTTGATCTCACGCCAGGGCTCATCACCGATATCCAATCCCATGTAATGCGTGGTGTGCACATATACGCTGATCCCGACATCACGGTCAGCTGTCAGCGTAAGGGTCTTCTTGTCATAGCCGGTCATCAGGTATTTGTCAGACAGTTCGTTGGCCCTGACCGGGGTGTCTTTCCATGGACCACCTTCTCCTACCGGCTTGCCCAGCTTCCAAACGTCGTCTATTCCACCCACCCACAAAGCCAGTCCCTGCTCTGCATCGCTAATGATATGCGGAGAAGGTTTCGCATCCTCCCTGACACCGGAAAGCACAAGCAATCCATTCCAGGTCGCCATGTCTGATATCATGCGGTTGTGCGTCGCCACCGGACGCATCATGTGGTACTGTCCCTCCTGGTTAACGTACAAAAGGGGAACCTCATAAAAGGTGCCGTGGATGTTGGCCAGTTCTCTTTCCGAAGCCAGCTCCCGCACGTTACGGATCGCTTCGGGCGAATAGCTTCCCCTCCCTTTGGGGAGGCGCAGCCTGTGACCGGCAGATTCAAGCACCACAGAAGCTTCGTCTTCATACCAGATGGTATGGTTGGTCAATATCCGCAGCGAAGTACTGTCGCGCAAGCCATGATCGTAAGTGAAATCGTATTTGTTGAGCTCAAAGGCATCTTGAGTGTTGAACACCCCGTCAATGATTGATCCTGTGTGTAAAGTAAGGTTAAAGTTATCGTGGTTTGGATATAACCGTGCATGATGCACCAACCCGGCGTCATCATAGCTGGCCAGTCCATCGAACATCGCAGCAAATTTTCTGCCATCATGGTAACTACGGTCGGTATAATGGAAGGTGGCTGTGAGACGGGCATCCTCCCGGCTGACCAGGCGGATCCATTCTGCCTGCTTGCCGGCATCAAACACGTGCCAGGTATAGCCACCAGGTGCAACCTCAAATGTCATCCGGTCTTTCCATAGCCCATTACCCTGTTTGTCAAACTGCACAAGGATCTCAACCACATAGCCTGAATGGTTTACAAGGTGCATTACCCTCCGGTCAAAACCTGCAAAGAGATATGGCAAAGAGGGCTCACCGGCCAACACCTCATCCTCGACCCATACGGAGCCATACCCCGTTTTGGGTCCCCACTCAGCCAGCTCCTCAAAATCGCCAAACCACAGGTTCGACTGCGGTTGACCGGCATAGGGATTGCCTTGCACGCTGGTCTCATTGCACGAGATCACCACCTGCCCGTTCCACCAGGCAAAGTCGGTGATAAACCGCAAATGAGATCCGATGGGACGAATGCCGGAAACATCTTCTGAAGAGAAGCCGGGTGGAAAGTCAAAGAACATCCCATGCATGTCCATCACAAACTGCCCTTCCTGCAGCTCACGGATGCGCGGCCATTCAGTAAACCATCCATGAAAGGGATCATTGTTGTTCGTAGCCTTGGGCAAAAGAAATGTTTGCCACTCTCCACGATCAAGCACCATCAGCCGCACAGAGCGCTTGTCCCATCCCATCGTCCACAGGGGCGACTGATCATCTGGGATGGCTTGGATGCCATGCCTGGTGGTGACATCGGTATACTGCCTGCGCTCAATCACGGTAAATTGCTCACCGTCATATTCGGCCAATACGCCAAAGTTCTCGGGTCCTCTGATGCCAGTGGTGTCGACTTGCCACTCCTCATGGATCCTGAATGGCACCTGCTCGCCGTTATTGGCCATTACGAGTCTGCCCTGGGCGGTATAAGCACCCTTGCCGTGCCAGCCGGGCAAAGGCTTCTGATATAGCAATGTGGGCTTTAGCGTATGCACATCCACCTCGTAGAGCATTCCCTCCATGTCAAAATAATAGACTTTGTTTTCGGGGTCTGTCAGATGCCTGGCGATGGCCGTCATGCGACCGGGCATCTCTTCAATGGAGATGACCCGTATGTTCCCTTCGCTGTCAATGGCATAATGACCGATAAACAGCTGGTCCGACTCCTGGTGGATCATTCTGCCGGCCGGGGTACCTCCTACACTGCCCTGGAAGATCTCCATGCGAAGATCCTGGTCTATGATGTAAAGTTTGTGTTCACTCCCTTCAGGTTCATGGGCACCGTAATTGATCATATATAACTTTCCGCCCCACGGCACGATGGCGCCAATGCCACATTCACGCTGTCCCCCATGCTCAGGTCCCCTCCTGCCAGCCCAGCCGGCATAACTCTGCCGGCCATCGACACGGCCATGTGAATAGGTAGTCAGGTGCGGATAAATGCCACTAACCTGAAATGACCCCTCTATGGAGCGGATCTCGGTCCCGTCATGCGCTATGTCTGCATGAGGGATCTCTTCCTTCATGTATGGAGTGCACGCCAGATAGAAAAGTGCCCATCCACTGATAATAAAAATCCCGGAAATCTTTCTGTATCCCATTAATATATAACCCATAGCCTGCTTATTGATTAAATGATTATTTATGATTCATTGACCAAAAATAGAAAATACGCGACAATGATAACTGGATAATTGTCTCAATCCAAATGGGTATTTATTCCCTTTGAGACAAAACTACTGTATGAAAGATACAAACTACCCGATTGTCACAATAATAACTCGATATATTTGCAACAGAACATAAAACCCAGAGAGATGAAAAACAAACCAATACGCGTGAGCAACATTGCATGCAGACTGACAGCCACTTTGCTGGTTGCAATCATTTTTACATCCTGTGCCCGCGAAAAACTACCTTATATGGACACCAACCTGTCATTTGAAGAGCGTGCAGCCGACCTGGTCTCACGCATGACGCTGGAAGAGAAAGTTTCACAGATGCTTTACAATGCTCCGGCCATTGAACACCTGGGTATTGATGAATACAACTGGTGGAACGAATGTTTGCATGGGGTTGGCCGTGCAGGATTGGCTACGGTGTTCCCCCAGTCTGTCGGCATGGCAGCCATGTGGGACAATGATATGATGTTCCGGATCGCCAATGCGGTATCGGACGAGGCGCGTGCCAAACACCACTATTATGCTGAGCGTGGCCAGCGCGGCATATACCGCGGACTGACGTTCTGGACGCCAAACATCAATATTTTCCGTGACCCCCGGTGGGGAAGAGGCATGGAGACTTACGGGGAGGATCCCTTCCTTGCGGGTGAAAAGGCCGTACAGTATATCAAGGGATTACAGGGGGACGACCCAAGGTATCTGAAAGTGGTAGCCACCTCCAAACATTTTGTGGTGCATAGCGGACCGGAACCGGACCGCCACCGCTTTAACGCCATGCCAGGCGACAGGGATTTTGTGGAAACCTATATACCACACTTCCGAAAAACTGTCCTCGACGGAGGGGTCTATTCCATCATGTGCGCATACAACCGTTTGTACGACGAGCCTTGCTGCGGCAGCAAGTTTGTCGAGGATTTGCTCAGGGTTGACTGGGGCTTTGAAGGCTATATCGTATCCGACTGCTGGGCCATCAGGGACTTTTACCGACCGGGTGATCACGAGATCGTTGAAACGGTTGAAGAAGCCGCTGCCATGGCTGTCAGGGCCGGCACCGACCTGAACTGCGGCAACTCTTACCCTGCACTGGTAGAGGCCGTCAGACTGGGACTGGTTACTGAAGAGGAGATCGATATCTGTGTGACACGCCTGATGGTTGCACGAATGAAGCTTGGCATGTTCGATCCGCCTGGCATGGTGCCATATACACAGATCCCCCATAGTGTTGTTGACTCAGAAAACCACCGTCAGCTCGCACTGGAGGCAGCACGTAAGTCAATGGTCCTGCTGAAAAACAAAAACAACACCCTGCCGCTAAGCAAAGATCTGCAGAATGTGGCGGTGATCGGTCCCAACGCAGATAAGCTGGAGGTACTATGGGCAAACTACAACGGTTTTCCCTCAAACCCAGTTACCCCACTTCAGGGCATCCGGGACAAACTGCCCAATGCCAATGTCATGTTTGCTCCGGGGACAAGACTTGCAAAAGAGTTTCCTTACATGGAGATCGTCCCGGCTGACTACCTGTTTACATCCGAAAATCTGGAGGAACAGGGTCTGACGGCCGAGCTGTTTGACAACAACAGTCTGGAGGGGACCCCAAAACATACCAGGACAGATCCTTTGATAGATTTCACATGGTGGACAGACGCTCCGGCCGAAGGACTTTCATACGATAATTTTTCGGTCAGATGGACAGGCTACCTGATACCCCCGGTCAGTGGTGAATATTCCATCGGCGGTGAGGGATTCCGTGCCTTTAACCTGTATCTTGATGATGTGTTGATGGGGCGCTGGAATACAGAGCATCACCCCCACCTTGAATACAGCAACATCTACCTGGAGGCAGGCAAACCATACAAAATCTTGCTCGAATACCGGCACTGGGATGTAGAACACCCCACAATAAAACTTGTATGGGATGTTCCCGGACAGGACCGGAAAGGTGAAGCTTTGAAGATCGCGAATGAAGCGGATGCAATCATCTTGTGTATGGGTCTGAGTCCGTACCTCGAAGGCGAAGAAATGAAGGTTGAGGTAGAAGGCTTTGCTGGTGGCGACCGCGTTGAGATCGGTCTGCCGGCTGTGCAGACAGCGTTGATGAAAGAGATCATGAAGCTGGACAAGCCTACGGTGCTGGTATTGCTCAACGGCAGCGCCCTGGCCATCAACTGGGAATCAGAGAATATCCCTGCGATCCTGGAGGCCTGGTACCCGGGACAGGCAGGTGGCACCGCCATAGCCGATGTGCTGTTTGGAGATTATAATCCATCTGGTCGTTTGCCACTAACATTTTACAAATCGGTTGACCAGATCCCGGCCTTTGACGATTACAGCATGCAGGGTCGCACCTATAAGTACTTTCGCGGAGAACCCCTGTATCCCTTTGGTTTTGGACTGAGTTATACCACTTTTTCCTATGACAAGTTGTCTCTGCCCGAAGAAATACAAGCTGGGGAAGACCTGATCGTCAGTGTCGATGTCACCAACACAGGTCAGATGGATGGAGAAGAGGTGGTCCAGTTGTATGTGTCCCACCCCGGAATTCCGGAAGGACCGGTCAGGACATTGCAGGGTTTTCGGCGGATCCCGATCAAGGCAGGTGAAACAAAGACTGTCGAATTTACCCTTACGCCCGAAAACCTCGCGGTCTACCACCCGGAACACCAGATGATGGTACCGGAGGGGAAGCTAAGCATATCAGCAGGTGGTGGACAGCCGGATGAAAAGGCCTTGCAGGAACGGTCAGTGGTCGTAGCCGAAACATTTATCAGGGGTGAGTTCACGGAAGTTTGGTAAACACCCTTCCCATTTGTCCCCGAAAGGTGTGGGAGAACAATTAACAGAAATATCCTGTCTGACGCACCGCAAGGCGAACAACCACAACAGTTCAGAGACATTGTCATCTTTTCATTAATGGAGTAATTTTGTATCATTTTCGGGTACAAACTGATCAAAGTTCTGATGAAGACTTTGCCCATAATGTTTCTTTGTTATATTTGCATTCATAGATATAATCCGTTTCCGGTTAGTTCCTGGTGATTGCCGGATCGTGAATTCTTTCAACCACATTGCTTTTGCATTGTTTATATTATGCTTGCCGCATACATCATCTGTTGGCAGGAAGCGCAATAGCAAAAAATATCACCGGGAACTTCAGACAAGTAATCAAAACAGTATATTTTATGGAAAACTTTATCCGATTGAAAGGCCGTTTACCCAAAGTAGGAATTCGTCCGGCTATAGACGGGCGAAGGCGTGGTGTGCGCGAGTCGCTGGAGGAACAAACCATGGCCATGGCAAAAAATGCAGCCAGGCTTATTGAAACCCACCTGCGCCACGCGGATGGATCAAAGGTTGACTGTGTTATTGCCGACACGTGCATTGGCGGTGTTGCCGAGTCTGCAGCGTGTGCTGACAAGTTTGTCCGCGAAGGGGTTGGGGTATCACTCACTGTAACACCATGTTGGTGTTACGGAAGTGAAACAATGGACATGGACCCGCATACACCCAAAGCGGTATGGGGCTTTAACGGAACTGAACGTCCAGGTGCCGTCTACCTGGCTGCCGTACTGGCTGCCCACAACCAGAAGGGACTTCCGGCATTTGGCATATACGGGCGGGATGTGCAGGATGGCAGTGATGAAACGATCCCTGACGATGTGAAGGAAAAAATTCTCCGTTTTACCAGGGCCGGAATTGCAGCAGCCACTATGCGCGGCAAATCATACCTGTCGATGGGCTCGGTATCGATGGGAATTGCAGGATCCATTGTTGACGCGCCACTTTTTGAAAGATACCTGGGCATGCGGTGCGAATATGTTGACATGAGCGAATTTGTCCGCCGCATCAATGAAGGCATCTATGACAAGGAAGAATTTGAGCTGGCCAGGCAGTGGGTTAAGGATAAATGTGCTGAAGGAACCGACTTTAATCCCCCGGAACAACAAAAAACGCGGGCACAAAAGGATGCAGAATGGGATTTTGTGGTAAAGATGGCCCTTATAGCGCGCGACCTGATGGTGGGTAACCCCAGGCTCGATACTGCCGGGTTTGGCGAAGAGGCATTGGGACACAATGCCCTGGTTGCCGGATTCCAGGGACAACGGCAATGGACAGACCACTTTCCCAATGGTGACTTCATGGAAGCCATTCTATGTTCTTCGTTTGACTGGAACGGCATCAGGCAACCGTTCATGCTGGCCACCGAAAATGACAGCCTCAACGGAATTTCCATGCTGTTTGGTCATCTGCTGACCGGGTCTGCCCAGGTATTCTCTGATGTCCGCACATACTGGAGTCCGGAGTCCGTCAAACGCGTAACAGACTATTCGCCCGAAGGCATTGCAGCCAATGGGTTCATACACCTGATCAATTCGGGGCCATCTGCTCTTGATGGTTGCGGACAACAAAGCATTGACGGAAAGCCTGCGATCAAACCCTGGTGGGACGTGACGGCAGAAGAGGCTGAACAATGCCTGGCAAATACCCATTGGGGGCCCGCTATCAGAGAGTATTTCCGGGGAGGTGGTTTTTCCTCGAATTTTATTACCAGGGGTGGGATGCCCATAACCCTGTCAAGGATTAACCTGATCAGTGGACTGGGACCCGTATTGCAAATTGCAGAGGGCTACACTGCGGTTCTGCCCGATGAAGTACACAGGACCCTTGATCTGCGAACAAATCCCAGCTGGCCCACTACATGGTTCGTACCCAACATCACCGGTGAAGGTGCTTTTAAAGATGTATACAGTGTGATGGCAAACTGGGGAGCCAACCACGGTGCTTTCAGCTACGGACATATCGGTGCCGACCTGATCAGCCTGGCTGCACTGCTCAGAATACCTGTCAATATGCATAATGTTCCTGATAACAAGATCTTCCGTCCAAGTGCATGGAGCGCTTTTGGCATGGATATGGAAGGATCTGATTTTCGTGCCTGCAGCAACTATGGTCCGCTCTATGGTTAGCTGAATCCCTTATGAACAGCCCTGATAATTAACCACTGCTTTGATATTACCATGCGCAAAAAAACCCACGTATTTGCATTTGCCCTTGTAACCTCCCTGTTTTTTATGTGGGGGTTGGCCAACAACATGACAGACACCCTCCTGGCCGCATTTAGGCGGATCATGAGCATGACGGATTTTCAAACATCCTGGATACAGATCGCCTTTTACGGATCCTATTTTTGCCTGGCACTTCCCGCTGCCATCTTTATCAAGCGTTTTACCTATAAAGCAGGCATATTGCTTGGACTCGGGATGTTTATCACCGGCGGATTGTTGTTTTATCCTGCCAGTCAGACCATGCAGTACGGACATTTCCTTGGTGCATTGTTCATCCTGGCTGGTGGCTTGTCGGTTCTTGAAACAACAGCCAATCCATATATCATTGCCATGGGTCCCGCTGAAAGCGGAACCCGCCGGCTTAACCTTGCCCAGTCTTTCAATCCGATCGGGTCCATCACGGGTGTTGTCATCAGCAAATATTTCATCCTGTCGCACCTGAACCATGCGAGTGCTGATGAACGAGCCCTTATGACGCCAACCGAGCTGACATACATTCAGGCCCAGGAGTTGAACGCGACCATGGGACCATATGTGGCCGTCGCATTGTTTTTGCTTGTGTTATGGCTTGTCATCGCTTTTACCAAAATGCCCAGGGCCTCTGATGCTGGCAGCAAGATCGACCTCAGACCAAGTATAAAAAGGCTGCTCAGGAATGACAAGTATACAAGCGGCGTTATTGCACAATTTTTCTATGTTGGGGCACAGATCGGCGTATGGTCGTTTACGATCCGATATGTTATGCAGGAACTGGGGACAAATGAGGAACAGTCATCTACCTATTATATTATGGCCCTGGTATTGTTTACGGTACTAAGGTTTGTCTTCACCGGACTCATGAAGTTTTTCAGTCCGCGCAAACTGTTGACCTTCTCCGCCCTCCTGGCCATGGCATGCACCCTGATCGTCATTACATCAGGGGGGTTGTTTGCCGTGTATGCCCTGGTTTGCATTTCAGCCTGTATGTCGCTGATGTTTCCCACCATCTACGGCATATCGGTCGGAGGCCTGGGCGAGGATACCAAGATCGGTGCATCCGGACTGATCATGGCCATTTTGGGTGGTGCCGTCCTGACCGCTATCCAGGGACAGGTTTCCGATCTTACCGGCAGCGTAAAGCTGGCCTATATAGTTCCATTTACCTGTTTTCTGATCATAGCATTCTACGGATATTTCGGAACACTAAAACCAGTAGTCCGCAAGCCCTGACATTACACACTCATCCTCAGGTGACGGTCAACGGGTAGTACTGGAGAAAACACGGCAGCTGATAACATCAAGCTGATATTGATCAGGCAAAAAGCATTTTGAACCGTTCATAAGCCTTATCCCACCCCCTCTGTCCGTCCGGCGAATAATGTGCAACGTCAAACGTATTCACCACCACCTCCCTGATCTCTTTCAGTGATCGCAGGCAGCCACCTGCTTTGGCCTGCATCAGCAGGTTACCGACGGCCGTTCCTTCTGCCGGACCAGTGATCACTTTTTTTCCGGTCGCATTGGCCGTAAACTGGCATAGCATTTTGTTACGGACACCCCCGCCGATAATATGGATGACATCAGGGTCCTTACCGGTTATTTCGATGATCTGCTCAAGGACCATCCGATATTTGAGCGCCAGGCTTTCCAGTATGCATCTCACATAGGCCCCATGCGACAAAGGTTTGGGCATTCCTTTCTCCTCGCAGTATTCATCGATCGCCCCGGGCATATCTTCCGGATTGAAAAACCCTGGGTGGTCTGGATCGATCAATATTTGAAACGGTTGTGCCCCGGAAGCCAATTCAATAAGTTCCGGATAGGAATAATCAGTGCCTTCCCTTTTCCAGGCGGACTGGCATCGTTGGAGCAGCCATAACCCCATGATGTTTTTTAACAGCCGGAAGGTGCCTTCTGCCCCACCCTCATTCGAAAAGTTGTATTTGAATGATTGCTCCGTAACAACCGGTTCCTTAACCTCTACTCCCATCAACGACCAGGTGCCAGAACTGATATAAGCCCACTGTTCGTTTTGTACAGGAACAGCGACAATAGCCGATCCGGTATCATGCGAACATACGGAAACAACCGATGCATACTCCAATCCCGTTTGCTTGCAAATCCAGTCGTGCAGCTCCCCAATGACCACACCCGGGGGGATGATATCGCAAAGCATGGACCGGTTCAGACCCACTGATGCAAGCAACCCTTCATCCCAGTCAGACGTGTGCGGATTGTATAGTTGCGAAGTGGTAGCAAAGGTAAACTCTGTCTTCTTCTTGCCACATAGCAGAAAGTTAAGCATATCGGGCATGAACAGAACTGTCCTGCCATCAGACAAGGCCCTGTCATTGTTCTTATTCATGGCATGCATGTGGTACAGACTGTTAAACGGTTGCATGGAGATCCCCGTCAGGCCGAAGATCTTTTCAGGAGGCATAACCCGTGCATGAAAATCGTTCATTCCCTCAACGACCTGGGGATCGCGGTAAGCATAGGGTATTCGCACAAATGTATCATCTTCAGCAAGCAAACCGAAATCAACCCCCCAGGTATCAATCCCAATCGATTCTGGGATCAGGTTTTTCTGCACACACATTAAGACACCCTTCACCATCTCCTCGTAAAAACGAAAAATATTCCAGTAAAAATGGCCATTCATCTCGATCATCTGTGTAGGGAAACGATGGACCTCTGTAAGATGCAGCACCTTATCCTGTAACTGTCCGACTACAGCCCTGGCACTTTCTGCTCCAAAGTCGAAAGCCAGAAACGTTTTTCTTTCCTGGGTCATATGTTATTTATTTGAAGTTTATTAAAATCATTATCACGAACGTATTCTGTTCAATCAGCGCATCCTGTTCGTGGAATCTTTTTTGCCATTTAATATAAAAAACAAAAATGCCATGGCTGCCAGCAGGATGCCCACCGGGTATGAAACCGTTGCAGATAAGCTGAATCCCTCTGGTGCCACCATCAGGTAGGTGGTGGTTACTGCCGTCATAAACACTGCAGGTACAGTGGCAACCCAATGGAACTTATTGAATTTTTTCAGAAACACGGCCGCTGTCCACAACACCAGCATGGCGATGGTCTGATTGGACCAGGCAAAATAGCGCCAGATTACCTGGAAATCGATCTGGGTGAGGACAAAGCCAACCACAAACATTGGAATGGCGATCATCAGCCTGTTTTTTAATGACTTCTGATTCAGGTTTATAAAATCTGCTATGGTCAGCCGGGCACTGCGAAAGGCAGTGTCTCCAGAGCTAACCGGACAAAACACAACCCCCAATATGGCCAGAACGCTGCCTGCCGGTCCGAGGAGGGAAATGGAAATATGGTTGACCACCCCCGCCTGTTCTCCGTGCGCTGACATAAATGAAGCCAGTCCATCTGTCGTGCCAAAAAAGGCCATGGCTGCAGCGGCCCATATCAGCGCTACAATGCCTTCGGCCACCATTGCACCGTAAAAAACTTTTTTCCCAAGCTTTTCGTTTTTACAGCACCTGGCCATAATCGGTGACTGGGTGGAGTGGAAGCCCGAAATGGCCCCACAGGCGATGGTAATGAACATCAAGGGCCAGATGGGAAGTTCATTCGGATGCAGATTGGAAAAAGTAACTTCAGGAATGGTATACCCTTTGAACAGGATACCGCCTGTAATGCCAAGAGCCATCAGCAACAACGAAGCACCGAATACAGGATATAGTCTGCCAATCAATTTATCTATGGGCAGCAGGGTGGCGATCAGGTAGTAGGCAAAAATGATATACAGCCACAGGCTCAGTCCCGAACCAGGTATCAGTCCCTGCAGCAGACGAGCTGGTCCGCCAACAAACACCACCCCGACCAAAAGCAGCAACACCACGGTAAACCCCAGCAAAAACCGTTTAGGGCCGCTCCCCATGTATATGCCCACGATCTCGGGTATGCTTAATCCATTATGCCGCATTGACAGCATTCCGGAGAAATAATCATGCACACCGCCGGCAAATATGGTTCCGAGTACAATCCAGAAAAAAGCGGCAGGGCCCCATAAGGCCCCGGCAATGGCACCAAATATTGGTCCCAGACCCGCAATGTTTAAAAACTGGATAAGGAACAATTTCCAGGTGGGCATGGGCACATAATCTACCCCATCATTCATCCGGACGGCAGGGGTCACTTTCTGGCCGTCGGCACCAAAAAGCCGTTCAACAAAGCGACCGTAAACAAAGTAGCTGGCAATCAGCAAAAATATTGCAACAAAAAATGAGACCATTGTTTACATAATGAATTAAATATTAGATATTTATGCTAAAGACACATACAACAATAGTTACCACCCAAAATATTTCCTAAAAACCCGCTTTACCTTGTCCTTTATAGTTCTCAGGAATCCCTTGCCAGTGTCTATCCTCCCATAGTCTGCAACAGTTGTTGCGTCCTGTTTGCTATTGTCTTCTGAGGGTTCATCAACATGTGCATCCTGTTCATTTTTTTTCTCTTCCGGTGCATCTGCTTCTTTGATCGTTTCAGTCATTTGCAGTTCAGCGCGATAATTCAGCGAATCGGATCTGTCATGGCCTTTAGCAACTGGTTCATCTACTTCAACCTCGGTCAGGGACTTAACTGAGCTCAAAAATCCCTCAAGCATCACTGTGTCTTTACCATCCTCGTCGATGGCACCACTGAACACAGATTTTTTGAATGCCAGCAGATACAATATACGGTGTTCTATAGATCCTTTTGAAATGAAGTTGAACACGTTTATGTGTTTTTTTTGTCCAAGTCGGTAGATCCTGCCAATACGCTGTTCCAAAACAGCCGGATTCCAGGGCAGATCAATATTTATCAGCATGTTTGCCGATTGCAGATTGACGCCCACCCCGCCGGCATCTGTTGAAAGAAAAACCCGCAAGTCTTTTTCCCTCTGAAATCTGGTGATGATCTGGTTACGCTCCTTGGCTGGTATGTCGCCATTCAAATAAACATAAGGAAGCCCAAGTTCAGCCAGCTCTTCAATGATGAGCTCGAACATCTTTTTCCACTGACTGAAAATAACGATCTTGTTGTCAGGGTTTTCAATGATCTCCGACAACAATTCTCTCAGCTCAGCAGTCTTATTGCCGAAATTGGTCTCTTTATCAAGAATGTATGTTGAGTCAGAAACCATACGCATGCAGTTGAGGTTGATCAGCAGTCGCTGACTTTCTTCTTCTGTAAGAAAGCCATACTGGATCCATTTGTTGACAAGCTTACACACCTGCTCGTAGTAATCGTTGTGCAGGATAATCTGTTCCCGGGTCATTTCAACAAAAAAGTTTTTGTCGATCCGGCCCGGAAGCTGATCGGCAATTTCCCTCTTTGTTCGTCTGATCAGAATATCTGACAAGGTCGTATGGATGCTTCGCAGGTTTTTGTAGCCTTCAACCTTTCCATGTTCATCGAGTATCTGGTGGTTGTCAAGAAATTTAAACAAAGGACCAAGTTTAAATTTATCAACAAACTCTACGATAGAATGCAGCTCGTCAATCCTGTTTTCGAGCGGGGTGCCGGTAAGCACGATTGCATATTCCGAATCAATTCTCTTTACAGCTTTGGCAGTTTTTGTCTTCCAGTTTTTAATGCGCTGGGCTTCATCAATGATAACCAGGTCGGGCGACCAATCATTTATCATTTCCAGGTCGTTTCGGCACGCACCGTAGCTGACAATCTTAATAAAAAACGTCTGTCTGTAGAGATCATGACGCTTATGCTTCATCCCTTCCACTATGCAGGCACTATGATCAGTGAACTTTTCAATCTCCCTTTTCCACTGGTATTTCAGGGATGTCGGACAAATGATCAATGCCTTTGCTACGTTCAGATAGCGTGCAAAAAATTCAACTGCGGCAATAGCCTGCACGGTTTTCCCAAGTCCCATCTCATCTGCCAGGAGTATTCGTCCGGTTTCAACAGCCCTGATCACCCCCTCTCTTTGATAGGGATAAAGAGTGGTTTTGATAAGCTTATTGAAGACCGGGCTGTCGATCCCATCACGGAACAAATCTCTAACCAGCGCTTTACGTTTTTCTGCTTTTTTATATTCCTCAATAAAATCCACCACATCCGGGTATACCCTGAACGAAGGGTCGACGGCTTTTGCTGACCTGATAAATGACTCAAGCTGTCCCGTCTTGCCTTTTAAAAGAAAACCATTCGCATCAAAAACACCAGTCGCCAAACCACCGAAAGAAGCATGCCGTGTTATTCTCAGCCTGATCCTTCTTTCTTTGCCATAATGAATGCTTAATGATGAGTATCCAGGTTCATAGGACTCTTCAAAATATCTATTGTTTTTCGGGTCCTGTTTCAATTCAGCAACTACATATTCAAGATGCTTGCAAGTACCCAGTCCGTTGATTTTAAAATCCGGACAGCTACAAAAGTTATAGCTGCTCAGGTTATCCCTTACGGACACTTTGTACGTTTTTTCAGACTCGGGGTTAAATACTTTGAAATCAGAAAACACCGGATGTTCACCGGTATTGGTGACTTCGAACTTTTGATCGACAGCAAATTGTTTTCTCAGTGCCCCCTGCCAGGCTTCTACTGTAAGTTCCTGCGGTTTTCTGTAATAGGGTACTTTTTTCTTCTTAGGAGGTTTATTCATAACTTATAAATTATAATGTTGCTGACTGCAGACTGGATTGAGCAAAGATAGTGTTTGTTCTGAATTTAGCAACGGCTTAGCAGCACAAGCACTCCTGTCAAGCCTGTAAAAGGTGCCGACAGGAAAGATGTCCTTGGTTTTTTGCGGAGACTTGCGCTCAGAAAATGAGCGCATATAAAAAGGGCGTAATTAAAATTACCTTTGTGGTTTGGTTTGTTTTCACTCGCAATACCGGTTGCAGACCCATAGTCCCCGCGACATAAGAACGCAGCCGCCAACTATGCAACCAGGGGTTTATCCAGATTATCAGGGTTAACCTGGAAGAATAATATAAGGAATAAAGAAACAGCTATGCGAATCAAATCTTTTGAATTCAACATCAGGGAGGTGGCTGGCTCTATGGGTAACCTTGGCACCCTTTTGCCCTTTGCCATTGGATACATAGTTGTTTGCGGATTGGATCCAGCGGGCTTACTGGTTATGATTGGTATAGCAAACATTGTATCCGGTGTGGTTTTTAAACTTCCCTTGCCTGTTGAACCGATGAAGGTAATTGCCGTGGTAGCTATTGCCCAGGAGTGGAGTCCGTCAATGGTATATGCCTCAGGTTTCGCAATGGGTGTTGTCTGGTTGCTCTTTTCTGCGGTGGGGGTAATACGATGGATTGAAAGAATTACACCCATATCTGTTGTCACCGGGATTCAGGCTGCCCTGGGACTGATACTGGCTATAAAGGCCATTGAGATGATCTCCGGTGCCTGGGCGCTGGGTTTTGTATCTGTACTCACAGTTTTGCTGTTCAGAAATAACCGGTATGCCCCGGCTGCCATACTTCTTATATTGCTTGGTATGATCATTGTATTTGTGAAAGGGGATTTTCAGCAAATCAGCGCACCTTCATTCGACATCCCACAATTTGCCTCATTTACATTGCAGGAGATCTGGCAGGTTATGATCCTGGCGGGCTTTGCCCAAATACCGCTTACCATTACCAATGCAACCATTGCAACTTCTTCATTGGTTAGAAGTTACTGGCCCGGCAGACAGGTAAGCAGCAAACAGCTTTCAATAAGTCATGGCATAATGAATACCGTATTGCCTTTGTTAAGCAGTATGCCCTTATGCCATGGGGCAGGCGGTTTGGCAAGCAAGCATTATTATGGTGCCCGAACCGGTGGAGCCAACATAATAGAAGGATCAACGCAAATTTGCATTGGCTTGTTTTTTCCGGTTGCCATTGTCGGACTGTTCACCTTGTTCCCCATGGCGATTGTCGGTGGAATGATGTTCCTGGTTGGCATCGAACTCACAAAACCTGCCTGGAACTCGAAAATCGACACGGAGCTTATCCCAATGATCGCTACCATGGTGGTGTCGGTACTTACAAATATGGCAGTGGGTTTCCTTGCTGGTCTGTTCATATATTATCTTCTTCGTTTCTTTTTGGATAAGCAAAATGAACAACAACAGAACTGACCATAATCAACTTTCAGCTTGCGCCAGGAACTTCCAGCTTGCGCCAGGAACTTCCAGCTTGCGAAGCAACTGGAAGCTTCCGTGGGTTGCAACTTCCAACTTGCGAAGCAACTGGAAGCTTCCGTGGGTTGGCACTTCCAGCTTGCGCCAGGAACTTCCAGCTTGCGAAGCAACTGGAAGCTTCCTGACCTGTCCAACCGGAAGCTGGAAGTCTTTGCGGGAGCCCCAATCGGAAGCTGGAAGTCCCTGCGGGAGCTTCCAGTTCCGGGGCGGGAGCTTCCAGTTCCTATTACCTGTTCATTCAAACCTCTTATCAGATTTGGCCTGGTCGAGATCATCCGTCTTGTTGGTAGTCCATCCATCCTTTTCAGTGGGATGCACATCAAAAGCAGGGATGTAGGGTTTAATATCCAGTAGTGGGGTTTCATCAAGCATGTCCACACCCGCTATATGAAGCATGTTATTTTCAATTTTCAGCAACCGGACAACGGATATGCCGATGGCATTTGGTCTTCGGGGGGCCCTGGTGGCAAAAACTCCACGTTTCTTGCTGTCAAGAAAGGGAGTAGTCATCAGATCAAAACCTGATGATTGATGAAAGTGATAAATCAGGAGGATATGGGAAAATCCATCCAGGTCAGTTAACCCCGAAATGAATTCTTCTTTCAATATGATTTTTCCCTTGATCCCCTTGGCACCACTCGCCTGAATGGGCATTCCTTCCCTTGATTTAAACGGCGTATAAATAGTACCAATTGGTTCCAATGTGATCGTCATGGCTGTTGAATTATCCTAATTTCTCACCCAATATACAAGATTACCACGACATGAGTGCCATTTTTCTCTGACTTGTTGTTGCTTTTATCCCTTTAAGAGGTCTATTTAGAGTCTGTCTCTAATGTCCGGTTTCTGCGTTACGCTTGTTTTGATAATCAGTTATCTCCAGAATCTCCAATCCCCTCATTTCAACCCAGATGTATTTTCCATCAGTATCAGCGGGTGTGACATTTCCAGGGATGTTAATTGTTTCCCTGCTATTTCAGGAGTGCTTTCACAGTAAATATGATTGCTACGGGATCAGATGAGAAGCAGCTGAGGTTGTTTATTATACAAAGGAATTTTGCCTGTTTGGATTTTTGATTAAATTTGGACCAAAAAATATACCGGTTAAGGTCACTACTAAACATTCAATGAAATTCACCGCTTACGTTCTGATGTTATTGCTCATTTTCTGCAACTTCCTGTTGCATGCCCGGGAGCAGGAACGCAGCGTCAGCGGGAAAGTCATCCGTGCAGAAGATGGCGGTTATCTGGCAGGAGTGAATGTCCTGGTAAGCGGAACAAGCACTGGCACAAGCACGGATCAAAACGGATCCTTCAGAATCAATCTTTCTCCCGGTCAGAACGTCCTCCTGTTTACCCATGTGGGAATGCAGCCGAAGGAAGTTTACGTGGGAAACCGGGACAGCCTGCTGGTGATGATGGTGGCAGCAGGCTACCAGATGGATGAATTCGTGATCACTGCCCTGGGCATATCCCGCGAGCGAAAATCGCTCGGTTATGCCACACAGGAGATCCGCGGCCAGGAACTACAGCAAATCCCTGCCGATAACTTCCTCTCAGCTTTGGCGGGGCGTTCCGCCGGACTGCACGTGCGCAACACCCACAACACAGGCGGCTCGGTAAACATCGTGATGCGTGGACATACCTCACTCACTCAGAACAACCAGGCACTGATCGTGGTGGATGGAGTTCCCTACAACAACGACATGAACAACTCGTCGGGACAG
>PWKN01000045.1 GCA_003559735.1 Bacteroidales bacterium
CAATATTATCAATTATTAATTCAGCTAGCCTATGAAAAACAATCAAACCTGTTTACCAATCGTATCTTTCTTTTTGGCAACGTGCACCCTGTTCCTGTTTCCTCCATCTTTTGCAAGCGGCCAGGACCGTATTGTGATCAATGCAGACCTTGGCCAGCAACAGATCAGCCGTCATATTTACGGACACTTTTCAGAGCACCTGGGAAGATGCATATATGATGGGTATTGGGTCGGTGAGGACTCCGATATCCCGAATACGCGTGGTATCCGCAACGACATTGTTGAGGCACTGAGGGCAACCAACATCCCTAACCTCCGATGGCCGGGGGGGTGTTTTGCTGATGAGTACCACTGGATGGACGGTATTGGTCCGCGCAGCGAAAGGCCCACCATGATCAATACACACTGGGGAGGGGTAACAGAAGACAATAGTTTCGGCACGCATGAGTTCCTGGATCTGTGCGGGCAACTGAACACAGAGCCCATCATTGTGGGTAATGTAGGCAGCGGCACGGTCAAGGAACTGTCACAATGGGTTGAGTATGTAAACTTTGACGGTGTCAGTCCGATGGCAGACCTGAGAAGAAAACACGGCAGGGATGAGCCCTGGGGTGTTGTTTACTGGGGTATCGGTAATGAAAACTGGGGTTGCGGGGGTCACATGACACCGGAGCACTATTCCGACCTGTATCGCAACTATGCTACTTATGCCAGAAACTATGGAAACACACGCTTGCGCAAGATTGCAGGTGGCGCCAATGCGAGTGATTATAACTGGACAGAAGTGCTTATGCAGAGAATTCCCCACTGGATGATGTGGGGGTTGTCACTTCACCATTATACAACCGACTGGGGCGATAAGGGTCCGGCTACCGGCTTTTCCGAATTCAAGTATTTTGATTACATCAGGCGCTGCTATCATATAGAGCAAGTCATCAGAAGGCATATGACGATCATGGACCGTTATGATCCGGCCGGACGTGTGGCCCTGGTGGTGGATGAATGGGGTACCTGGTATGATGTGGAACCCGGAACCAATCCTGGTTTCCTGTACCAGCAAAACTCACTTCGCGATGCTTTTGTGGCCGGCATCACACTCAACTATTTCAACGAGATGAGCCACAGGGTCCGTATGGCCAACATAGCGCAGACCGTTAATGTGTTACAGGCCCTGATACTGACAGAAGGTGAAAAAATGTTGCTGACACCCACCTATCATGTGTTCGAAATGTATAAAGGTCATCATGACGCAACATTGTTGCCGCTGCACCTGGAATCTGGTCAGTATGAATATGATGGCAACCAGGTTCCGGCCCTCAGTGCATCCGCATCGAAAAAAGACGACGTCATCCTTTTATCAATAGTAAATGTCGATCCGGAGAAAGACTCAGATCTTCTGATCGACTTCAGGGGGCAGGATGTATCAAGGGTATCGGGACGAATTCTAACAGGTGATGTGCTGGATGCACACAACACCTTCGATCAGCCGGATGTGGTTAAACCGGCGGAGTTTATCAGTGCCAGGATAAGGAACAACGAACTAAGGACAATCATACCGGCCAAATCGGTTGTAGTACTTGAGGTGGAATAAAACAAACGGTTAATTGGGAAAACCGGTCAGATGAAAGAGACCTGCGGTCACAATACCTGTGATCACAGGTCTCTTCACTTTTTTGCCGGTTTGGTTTAATCATTATTGATCCCGTCAGCAGACATCAGGTCAGGGATCTTGTCTTCGGGAAAATATTTGTCGTACATTCGCAGGGAGGCAATAGAACCTGTAAAGTATTCATCTGCCGATCCCGAAAAACCGACCATGATGTTGTTGTTCTCGTGTACAAATAAGTTCCTCTGGCTTTTATTGTCTAAGTTCCCGTTAACGTAGATCTTTTCAACCATCCCGTCAAAAGTCACTGCAATATGGTTCCACCGGCCAGCTTCCGGAACTTCATTATAACCCATATCCAGCCAGCTTGTCCAGTGTGCAACTGCTCCATGTCCGGGATGGGTCCCGTACATAAGTGCCGCGTACTCACCCATAAGATTGCCTGACCGCCTTGACCAGGCAACGATGCATTCGGCCGGCCCCACTTCCGGATTCATTACCCATGCCGATACCGTAAAAGGGGAGTTCCAGCTAAGACTTTGCGGTGTTTTCTCTGAGAGTGTGAGATGATCCTGACCATGAAAAGTGATCGCTCTGATATTATGCACATCCCCTACAGTCGGATTTCCTGTCTTTCGGAACATCCCCCCCATACTACCTGTATTGGGAATATCATCGATGATCTCACCTGGTTCAAGACCTATGGCTGTCAGTTCAACAAGCATGCTCTGTGCACTCTCTGCGGCTGGTTCATTATCGGATACATATGGAATTATTTCAGGAACGTCAAACAATTCATCATACACTTTTACATCCCAGATGGCTGCAAACATTCCTGCCTTTTCAGTAGCTGTTACGGTTATCCTGATATACCTGGCTTCTGCATCCCCGTCATCGATCATCGGACTGCCCCACGACCTGTTGTCTCTTCTGTCGGCATATACGTTCCACCCGGCACTGTCAGCCGATACCTCGATCAGGTACTGGTAGTAAAAAGTGGAGTACTCAAAATTGGTCATAACCCTCCTGATGCTGGTCACCCTCCCAAGGTCGATGGTGAGGTGCTGTGGCATCTGGTTTGTTCCCGACCGCCACATGGTTCCGTAATTATTGTCTGTTGCATATGCAGGATGGTAGATGTGATCGGCATCGCAGGTAACCAGGTGATATCTTGAAGACGCAGATGCATGTGCGCCAAAAGCAAGATTGCGGGGCAAAGGCTGAGTTGGTTCATCAAGGTATCCAACGCCCCTGTGCGTCGGGACAACCTTCCTGATGGTGCTGTCGTTCTCGAAAACCAGGGTGTCTATACATACCTGCCGGAACATTCCCCCGGTGCTGAACGGACTGTCGTGCCGGTGGTATACAATGAAATGGGTGTCGTTGTGGGTAAATACTGAGTGGTGACCCGGACCGTGAACCGATCTGTCTTCGCTGGTTTCCAGGACCGGGTTGTTTGCCCCATAGGTGAAGGGGCCTGTCGGACTGCCGGAATAGGCGTATTGTACCCTGTATGTGTGATCGTGACAGGAGCCCGAAGAATACATCATGATATATGTGTCATTTTTTTTGAACATATATGGTGCCTCAAAAATATCGGGCAGCTCATCCATGGGGATCTGACCTTTGTCAAGAATCGTTTTCATGTCGGTTGGATCGACCTGAACCCAGCCCAGGCCACCAAAAAGATGCATCCAGGTACCAAAGTAAGCATACAGTGACCCGTCATCGTCAAAGAAATATTGCTGATCCAGGGAGGGAAGGTCGCCAATCAGTGCTGAAGGGATCACCGGTACGTTGTCGCCGGCAATATTGGTCCACGGACCAACAGGATTATCCGAAACATAGAGATAGATGTTGCATCCTGCCTCACAGTTCCCATGCGAATAATAATACCTGCCATCAGGTCCCTTCACCATATCAGGGGCCCATATGTTGGTAAAGGCCGTATAGGGAATGTCCATGGCCTGGTTGTACCAATGAACAAAATCCTTGCTTATCCATACCTGCGGATGTCCCGATCCCAGTCTTACACCATCTGTTGTGGCATATAAATAATAAGTGTCACCGAATTTTACGAGGGTTGGATCGGCAAAATAGCCTGGGACCAAGGGGTTTCCGGCACCTGGGGCTTTAAACGCTGCATCTTCTGCCAAACGACAACACGGCAGTACGAGGAAACATGCCAGTAATAATACTTGTGTGCGCATAATGATTGATTTTTGGGTAAAACGTATGGGTATTTCCAAACAATTGTTGGTTACACATTAAACCTGACATGAAAGATGTCGCCATCCTGGACGATATAATTTTTTCCTTCAATATTCAGCTTCCCGGCCTGTTTACAGGCGTGTTCCGATTTCAGGCTGATAAAGTCGGACGACTTCATAACTTCAGCCCGGATAAATCCACGTTCCATATCGCTGTGTATAACGCCGGCTGCCTGTGGTGCAGCGGTACCTTCCCTTACCGTCCATGCCCTGACTTCTTTGGGACCGAATGTAAAGAAGGTGTTCAGCTTCAGTGTGCGGTACGCTGCCCGTATGAGTTTGTTTACAGCAGGTTCAACGAGTCCCATGTCCCTGAGAAACGCCATCCGGTCTTCTTCACTGTCAAGTGTCGCAATTTCTGATTCGGCCTGGGCGGCAACGATCAGCATTTCACATCCTTCTGCTTCAATGGAAGGGCGGACAGCTTCAACATAATGATTGCCACTGGCTGCCGAATGATCATCCACATTGCATACATAAATCACAGGCTTTGTGGTGAGCAGAAAACAATCGTCCACAAATCTTTTATCTGTCTGCTGAACGGAGAATGTCCGGGCCGGCTCCCCATTCTCAAAGTGGTCGATCAGTTCTGAGAGCACCTCCGTACCCCGTTTGGCATCTTTATCACCGACACTGGCAACTTTCCTGAGCCGGTCGCACTTCTTTGATACAGTTTCCAGGTCAGAGGTGATCAGTTCCAGGTCGACGATCTCCTTGTCGCGCATTGGGTTTACCGAACCCTCCATATGGGGTACTGTATCGTCGTCGAAACAACGGAGCACATGAATGATGGCATCGCATTGGCGGATATCGGCCAAAAACTGGTTTCCTCCCTTGATTTTGCCACCCCCCTTGGTGAGTCCGGGAATGTCAACAATTTCAACCGTGGTGGGGGTTATCTTTGATGGCTGTGCAATTGCCGCGATCTGACCGAGCCTTGGATCGGGGACTTCGATCTGGCCGAGATTGGTTCGCCCCGGGACCTGTGTGCCAGGGTTGCGCCCCTGCGACAGCGCGTTGAACAGCGTGGTTTTTCCTGAACCGGCAATGCCTACTATGCCACAATTCAATGCCATGATGTATTGTATTATTTTTGGATGCAAAGGTACGGATTTATCGCGTAAAGCAACTGCCGGCATCCCGGTTCTGAAAAATCGATGCCAACGGGAATACGGTTGACAATAAACAAATAATCAGACATATATGAGCGCGTTGGCCGTTCTGGACAAGGATCAGATTTGGGAATGAAGAAAAATTTGTGTTTTTTTGCCGTGAACATAACCAGGGAGGGGAAAATGGTCAGAGAAATAAACACCGAGAAACTACCCATCAAGCTATGGCTCAATGATGCTGAGGCAGGTGCCATGGAACAGGCGAGGAACCTTGCAAATTTTCCATATGCCGTGAAGCATATTGCATTGATGCCAGACTGCCACAAGGGGTTTGGTATGCCCATTGGTGGTGTGATGGCCACCCGGGAGGTGATCGTGCCGAATGCTGTAGGGGTTGACATCGGTTGCGGGATGTGTGCGGTGCAGACATCTTTGGAAGACATACCAAAGAAGGATTTGCGCACCATGCTGTCTTCCATACGCTCCCGAATTCCCCTGGGTCATAAACACCATAAGGAAAGGCAGGATCCCGCCAGGATGCCACCTTTAGACGATGATGTGCAGATGCCTGTCGTACAACGCGAATACAAAAGTGCAACACACCAGTTAGGTACGCTCGGCGGGGGTAATCATTTTATCGAAATACAAAAAGGGTCTGATGGCCATGTATGGATCATGATACACTCAGGCAGCCGGAACATTGGAAAGCAAGTGGCAGACCATTATAACCGCCTTGCAGTAAACCTGAACGAGAAGTGGGACAGTCCGGTACCCCGGTCACACCAGCTGGCCTACCTTCCGTTTGACAGTAAGGAGGGACGGCAATATATTCGTGAAATGAACTATTGTGTTGATTTTGCTCTGGCAAGCCGTAAGCTTATGATGGACAATACAATAAAGGTGTTCAGGTCATTTTTTGGCAAAACCTTCAAGACCGCTCCCATGATCAATATTGCACATAATTATGCGGCCTTTGAAAGGCATTTTGACATGGATGTGGTTGTTCACCGGAAGGGGGCCACCAAGGCCGGCAAAGACACCATCGGGATTATCCCGGGGAGCCAGGGAGCCAATAGTTATATAGTGAAGGGGAAGGGCAACAAAGACAGTTTTGAAAGCTGTTCACACGGCGCCGGCAGGACAATGGGACGTAAACAGGCGATACGGAGTCTCGACCTGGATGCGGAAATAAAAAAACTTGAAGAAAAGGGCGTATTGCATGCCATCAGGAGCAGGCGTGACCTTGAAGAAGCGACAAGCGCCTATAAGGATATTTCCATGGTCATGAATTTACAAAGCGACCTGGTTGACATCCTTGTTGAATTGTCTCCCCTGGCGGTCATCAAAGGATGACATTTCCCGAAATCCTTAAACGGTAAAGCATGCCTGATCAGTCTAATGATTCGAGGTAACCGAATTTTGGCAATTCCGGGGTGCCGTTTTGTTTTGCTTTTTCCAGCAGGTAGTTGCCCAGTACCAGCACATCCATATCGGTACGCATAAAACAGTGAAAAGCGTCTTCAGGCGTGCAAACGATAGGCTCACCACGTACATTGAAACTGGTATTGACAATAACCGGGAAGGAAGTCAGCTGTTCAAATTGTGTGATGAGCTGATGGTACCTTGGGTTTGTTTCCTTATGAACGGTCTGGATCCTTGCAGTATAGTCAATATGGGTCACTGCAGGTATGTCTGACCGTTGGTGGTATAGTTTTTCCATCAGGGCCATATCACGGTAGTTTTTGGGTGGTTTTTTCTGCCTGGATACCTGAACGGGACATACAATGAGCATATATGGAGAGCAATTGCCGGTATCAAAAAAGTCTTTGGTTTTTTCAGACAACACTGAAGGGGCAAACGGTCTGAAGCTTTCTCTGAACTTGATCTGCAGGTTCAAACGTTTTTGCATCTCTTTATTGCGTGCATCGGCAAGAATGCTCCTGTTGCCCAGGGCTCTGGGACCAAACTCCATCCTGCCCTGGAACCATCCTACGATAAGGCCATCATTCAGCATATTGGCAACACGCTCATAAAGCAGGTCGTCATATGCAATATATTCATAATTTGCGTGGTATTTTGACAGGGTGATCCTGATTTCTTTCTCACCGAACTCCGGTCCGAGAAATGCACCCTGCATCCCGTCGGATCCTTCCGGCATCTTTTGTTTCTTGTTGTTGAGGCAGATGTGCCAGCAAGCCATTGCTGCACCAACGGCACCCCCGGCATCTCCGGCAGCAGGCTGGATCCATATCCGGTCAAACAATCCGCTTTTTTCCAGTTTACCGTTGGCAACGCTGTTCAGTGCCACACCGCCAGCCATTACCAGATTTTTGGAGTTGGTCAGGTTTTTTGCTGTACCGGCAAGTCTGAGCATCACCATTTCGGTTACTTGTTGTATGGCCAGGGCCATGTTACAATAGCCCTGGTCAATAGTTGATTCAGGTTTTCTTGCCGGAATGCCAAAGAGTTTTTCCCATCGTTTGTTTTGGGTCATCCGTAAGCCCGTCGCATAATTGAAATACTGCATATTCAGCACAAATGAACCATCATCTCTTATATCGATCAGCTCTTTGAGGATTAAATCCCTGAATGTTTTGGTTTGACAGGCATCAGGATTGCCGTAGGGTGCAAGTCCCATGAGCTTGTATTCCCCACTGTTTACACGAAATCCGCAGTAATAGGTGAATGCAGAATACAACAACCCCAATGAATGAGGAAAATGTATTTCCCTGATCATGCGTATTGTATTTCCTTTGCCATGGCCTATCGTGGTGGTGGCCCATTCTCCCACCCCGTCAACCGTCAGTATGGCTGCCTCGTCAAAAGGCGACGGATAGTATGCACTGGCAGCATGTGACAG
>PWKN01000089.1 GCA_003559735.1 Bacteroidales bacterium
AAAAGTCTTGTTTTGTTTATTCTGCGCATATGTTATGTTTTTATCAGTTGTCTGCCTGTCGCACCGGAAAGCCGGCACTGGAATTGGTTGTCCGCCGCCGGAATTGATTGTCCGCCATCGAATTGATTGCCCGCCGCCGGAGTTGCAAAATTACTGAAAGTTTGTTTGTGCCGGTTGACCGTTGGCGTTTTTTGTGTTTTTTTGGTTTTCAGCGGGGTGGTTCATATTCCGTATTCCTTGATCTTGCGATAGAGTGTTCTTTCGGAGATCCCCAGCTCCCTGGCCGCCTTTTTTCGTCTGCCGTTGTATTTTTGCAATGCTTTTTCTATCAGGTCTTTTTCTTTTTCCTGTATGGAGAGGCTCTCTTCTATATATTCGTGGGGTGCTTCTTCATAGCTTTCCACCAGGTCTTCTTCGTGGTCGTCGCGCGCCATTTGGTCATGGTGCCGATCATCATAAATTTGCGGAAGGTCGGCATTGTCTTTGGCAATTTTTTCAATGAGGTGGGCATGTTCTTCCTGGAAGCTCCTCGATATTTGTCCGTCTTCGAGCAGCTGCATGATGATCTTTTTCATGTCGGTGATGTCGCGTTTCATTTCGAACAGCAACTTGTAGAGGATTTCCCGTTCATTGAGTCCGGATTCTGCTGTAGCCCTTTCATTAAACAATACCGGTAGCGTATTGTACGGGTCACGGGGCAGGTAATTATTGATGGTGTCGGCGGTAACATAGCGGTCTTTTTCGATGACCGACAGTTGTTCGGCGAGGTTCTTGAGTTGCCGTACGTTCCCTGACCAGCGGTGGTTGACGAGCAGTTGTTCGGCATCGTGTGTAAGTTGCAGGGGGGGCATCCGGTATTTTTCCGCAAAGTCGGACGAAAACTTTTTAAACAGCATAACGATGTCCTCCTTGCGCTCGCGCAGTGACGGCACGTGGATGGGCACAGTGTTCAGCCTGTAGTAGAGGTCTTCGCGAAACTTTCCCTGTCCGACCGCCTGCTGCAGGTCTACATTGGTGGCGGCCACTACCCGTACGTTTGTTTTCAGCACCTTGGACGCCCCCACTTTGATGAACTCACCCGTTTCGAGGATCCTCAGCAGTCTGACCTGTGTAAGTAACGGCAGCTCGGCCACCTCATCGAGAAAGATGGTTCCGCCGTTGACCACCTCGAAGTAGCCTTTGCGCGCATCGTGTGCACCGGTGAACGACCCTTTTTCGTGGCCAAACAATTCAGAGTCGATGGTCCCCTCGGGAATGGCACCGCAGTTAACGGCGATATACGGTCCATGTTTCCGGGCACTCAGGTGGTGGATGATCTTCGGAAAGGCCTCCTTGCCTGTACCGCTCTCGCCCGATATCAGCACAGTGATATCGGTAGGGGCTACCTGTCGTGCCACGTCAATGGCACGGTCGAGTCTGGGTGAATGGCCGATAATGCCAAACCGTTGTTTGATGGATTGTATTTCCATGTCATAACGTCAGTTTATTGATGCAAAGTTAATATTTTCTTTGGAGACATGCCATACTTGCATGTCAACGAACGAACATACAGGCTAGTATGGCAAAAAACCACTCTTTTGGATGTATCCTGATGTTGCGTCGGCGCTGCTTGTACCCGCCAGGACCTTGCCTTACGTATCCTGGGTGTCCGGTTTTGGCGATTTTTTTACTACCTTTGCCTCCTGGATTCAGGCTCACCCTCGCTGTGTCCTGCGTGCTCTGCGACATCAAAAAAAAACAACAAACGCCAATCATTGAACCATGAACAACAACCGACCATTCAAACGACACACGGTCACTGCTGCATTGCCTTATGCCAACGGCCCGATACACATAGGGCATCTGGCGGGGGTATATATTCCGGCCGACATATACGTGCGTTATCTGCGCAAAAAAGGGGCTGATGTGGTATACATATGCGGCAGCGATGAGCACGGCGTACCCATCACCATCAAGGCACGCCAGGAAGGTGTTGGTCCGCAGCAGATCGTCGACAAGTACCACACCCTCATCAAAGAGTCGTTTGCAGCGTTCGGGATCAGTTTTGACGTATACAGCCGCACGTCGGCCCCGGTACATCACGAAACGGCGGCGGGAATGTTCAAAAGGCTTTATGAAAAAGGTGTTTTCATAGAAAGAGAGTCAGAACAATACTATGATGAGACGGCCAGGCAGTTTCTGGCCGACCGCTATATCACCGGTACTTGTCCGCATTGCAGCTATGACAAGGCTTATGGCGACCAGTGCGAAAGTTGTGGCACCTCACTTAGTCCTACCGAACTGATCAACCCCAGTTCGATGCTCAGCGGTAACCAGCCGGTGATGAGAAGCACCCGTCACTGGTATTTGCCGTTAGACAGGTACGAGGAGATGTTGCAGCGCTGGATATTGCAGTCGCACAAACACGACTGGAAGCCCAATGTTTACGGACAATGTAAGTCGTGGATCGATCAGGGACTGAAACCGCGGGCTGTGACCCGTGATCTTGACTGGGGTGTGAAGCTGCCCCTGGAGGGGACGGAAGGCAAGGTGTTGTATGTATGGTTTGATGCCCCAATCGTGTATATTTCTGCCACACGCGAGTGGGCACAGGAAAAGGGCACAGACTGGGAAAAGTACTGGAAGGATCCGGACAGCAAGCTGGTGCATTTCATCGGCAAGGACAACATCGTTTTTCATTGCATCATATTCCCGGTGATGCTGCATGCCGCTGGTTCGTATATTTTGCCCGACAATGTGCCTGCCAATGAGTTTTTGAATCTGGAGGGCGACAAGATAAGCACATCGCGCAACTGGGCGGTATGGCTTCACGAGTACCTCGAGGAGTTTCCCGGCAAGCAGGATGTGCTGCGTTATGTATTGTGTGCCGCTGCTCCTGAGACAAAGGACAATGATTTTACATGGAAGGATTTCCAGGCCCGGAACAACAACGAGCTGGTAGCGATATTTGGCAACTTTGTAAACCGTACGGTGGTGCTCACCCACAAGTATTTTGACGGCATGGTGCCTGAGTCCGGATTGCTGGGGGCTGCCGACAAACAGACCCTGGAAAGTCTGAGGGCTTTTCCTGAGATCATCGGCCACAATATTGAGCAATATCATTTCAGGGAAGCGCTGGTTCAGCTGATGAACCTGGCACGTATGGGGAACAGGTATCTTACCGGTGAAGAGCCCTGGAAGGTGATCAAGGAGGACCCGCAACGGGCAGCGACCGTCCTTAATGTTTGTCTGCAGATATGTGCCGGGATGGCAATTCTTTCAGAACCATTCCTGCCATTTACCGCCAGGAAGCTTCAAATGATGCTCAACATACAGCCTGCCGGATGGGAGGATGGCGGAAATACGGCACACCTGAAAGCTGGCCACCAGATCAATGCCGCTGAGCTGCTGTTTGAGAAGATTGAAGACAGCCAGGTACAGGCCCAGGTCGACAAGCTGATGCGCTCCCGTACAAACAACAACAACGCGGTACCTCCACTGAAAGAAACAATTGCGTTTGACGATTTTTCCAGGATGGACATCCGGGTAGCGACCATTTTATCGGCCGAAAGGGTACCAAAGACAAAAAAGCTGATCAAAATGACCGTTGATTCAGGGTTGGACCGGCGGACTGTCGTGTCGGGCATTGCCGAACAATTCAGTCCGGAGGAGCTGACCGGAAAAAAAGTGTTGTTGCTTGCAAACCTTGCCCCTCGCAACATCAAGGGGATTGAGTCGCACGGTATGTTGCTGCTGGCCGAAAACAAAGACGGGGCATTCTCCTTTATTGTCCCCGAGCAAATGTGTGATGATGGGAGTGCTGTATCATAGCTTTCTTTCCATTACTTTTTTGTCTTGATACAAAAAAGTGTCAAATATGTTGTGCTATGAAATCAACTGTTAGGCGCCTCCTAAAGAGCTGGTGCTTTACCAGATAAAAGGTGCGAAAGCACAACCCGGATCATATACTTTTTTAAACCTCAATGAGAGGCTTATCCGTGCAGAGGAAAAGATATTTGGTCTAATATAATGGCCTTATTAACTTTATTTTACCCCACTGTTTTTTTAAAAAGAAATAATAATCATTATCTTTGCATCGTAGTATTTTTGGCCCCGTAGTTCAACGGATAGAATAGAAGTTTCCTAAACTTTAGATACAGGTTCGATTCCTGTCGGGGCTACAATGCATTTATTTGCAGATACTGTGTGACTGTTTTTTGAACACACTGTAAGACAGATATTTCTGCCGGTCCGAGAATATGTGCGCCAATGGCGGCTTTCCGGAACGGTTCTGCGTAAACCACCGGCTATACTGATGTGATTGTCCTGGTGGCAGGATGACCTACAGTGCTGGTACAAAGTATATACGTCATGAACAGAAAAGAAGATAGGCCCAGCAAGATCGCATATGAGCGGTATTTAAACCAGATGGGGATTCCGGAGGAACGGAAAAAGACCAACGGGGGCGACATCCCTGACTATGTGAAGTATGGTACCTGGTTGCGGGTAAATGAACCTGAATATTTTCGTCAATCCTACGAAGAATGGAAGACTGAGATGCGCTCCAGGGGCGACTATAAATAACCAGATATAAGGTCAGCAGGATTGTGAACCCACTCAAGCGCCTGGCGGGACAAACGGCCATTTATGGTTTGAGCAACATCATTGGCCGGGTGATCAACTTTCTCCTGGTACCGCTCTATACACGTGTCTTTGTACCTGGCGAGTATGGTGTGGTCACGGAATTGTATGTGTATGTGGCATTTTTGCTGATCGTGCTTACCTATGGGATGGAAACCGCTCTGTTCCGGTTTTCTGAGTTGAATCCAGAAAAAAAGGACAAGGTGTACAGTACTGCACTATTGTCCGTTCTTATCACCTCATTCCTGTTTATTTTCCTTCTCATTGTCTTTCGCCGTGATTTGGCTGAGCTTATGCGGTATCCAGACAATGTTGCGTATATTGTCCTGCTTGGGTGCGTTGTTGGACTCGATGCATTGTCGGCCATTCCATATGCCCGTCTGCGGGCCAAAAACAGGCCATGGCGTTTCGCGGTTGTCCGCCTCACCGGTATTGTGGTCAACATCATGCTGGTTTTGTTTTTCCTGTTGCTTTGTCCGTATATCATTAAAAACGGATCCGGACAGCTTGTGATGCTGGTCGACCGGGTGTATGACGCTGATATCGGGGTCGGTTATGTGTTTATTGCCAACCTGGCAGCCACCGTGGTGAGCCTGCTGATGCTTGTTCCTGTGATGCGCCATGTGTCTTGGGTTTTTGACAGGTTGCTCTGGAAAGCCATGCTCGTATATGCTTTACCTCTATTGGTTGCAGGGATGGCGGGCTGGATAAACGAGGCACTCGACAAGCTCCTTCTCAAATATATCTTGCCAGAGAACATTGCACTTGAGCAGGTAGGAATATACGGTGCTGTATTTAAGCTTTCGATATTGATGACCATCTTCATACAAGCCTTCCGGTTCGCCGCCGAACCGTTCTTTTTTTCTCAGGCTTCGCAACGGGATGCCCGTCAGCTGTTTGCCAGCATCATGAATTATTTTGTGTTGGCCTGTCTGTTGATCTTTTTGGGCATCATGCTGTTTATGGATGTGGTCAAACATTTTATCGGACCCGGTTTTCATGAGGGACTGCCTGTGGTGCCGGTTTTGTTGATGGCCAATATGTTTCTGGGCATCTACTGGAACTTGTCTATATGGTACAAGTTGACTTCCAAAACGCTGTATGGTGCCTGGTTTGCTGTTGCCGGTGCGGTGATCACTATCGGACTGAACATTTGGCTGATCCCTTTGTTCGGATACCACGGGTCGGCCTGGGCAAGACTCGTATGTTATTTTTCCCTGGCGGTGATGTCCTACCTGTTTGGACAAAAGCATTACCGCATACCATATGAGCTATTCCGTTTAGCATTACTGATCATTGCTGCCCTGGCAATATATTTCGTCAGTGGTTTTACCGTCGATCTTCCAGCGGCCTATATGTACCCGCTCCACCTGGGCTTGCTGGTTGTGTTTTTATTCATTGCCGCAACCATAGATCCCTCTTTGCGACGCGTTTTAAAAAAGTCCGAACCCGGACGCAATCCGTAACCGGTGTCTGACGAAACATTTGCCGGCTGCCTTTTTGTCGCTTTTTTTTGCTGGTTGCCGGGTTTGTTGGCGTGCTTCCTCATGCTTCCTGTCGCAGCACAGGTATGCTGTTGTCTTTCACAAGGGGTGCTTATATGATCACAAGGGGATGATTATTTGATCTGAAATCGGAGGCAATGATTTGGTCTGGAACTCCATAGGCTTATAGGGTGGTAGTGTCCTTTGTGGTTTGCATTCACGAGGTGGGACAATTGCGTTCCAAATATGGCCATCTCTGCTCCAGTAAATTTGATGCAAAAAATGAGCGGTTTAACCCAATACTATGCGTTATATTCAGCTTTTACTTTTTTCAGATGCTCAAATGCTTTTGATACTTGCTCAGTGGAGAAACTTTCAGATTTTCTTTTGCTCCATTTCATAATATCTGATTGGATAACAGCATTGCTAATATCTCTTTGGTCTTTTCTGGCCTGAATTATCCACTCAATTGTAGCCAGTAACTCCAAACCAAAAGGTGATTCATATCCCGTGATGATCTTATTAACTAAATTTAGTCTGCGTTTTTCCTCTTCTGTACAATGCTTGCGAATAAAATCTTGTATTTCCTGGTTCTTGTCTTTCCTGAAATAAACAATATCAAACGGTTTACTGTCAAGGATTGGTTTTTCAACGATCAAATAGTTTAATTCAAGCAAATGTAAAAGATGTTGAAGGTTATGTGCGTAAGGTCCATAATGTAGTTTTGTGAAATTCAGCTTCAAATCATGCTGCCCCATGACTTGAAGAAAATAGGCAAGTTTTTGAATTTCAAGCAAGCTGATATCATATCCTAGTCTTCGGTATTGGATCATGAGCGCAAGAATAAGTGCCCTGGGTTTGGTAAGTCCTGCTTTATTATTTTGTTTGGCTGATGATTTTGCCCAATATCCGGGTTCGTAGATATATATATCAGCAGGTATTTGGGAGAGTTTTTCCAAAATCATACTTTTAACTTGAGGCCATTCAAGTCCACCCTGACCGGAGCCCAGCGGTGGAATGGCAACCGAATTGATTTTTAAATCATGTATTACTTTCACCAGATCATCCAGTCCTTGGTCAATGTAACTATAACTGGACTTATGAATCCAATTTTTTTTGGTAGGAAAGTTGATGATCCACTGGGGGTTATAGATACTGTTGGTTGCCGTCACAAACATTTTTCCTACCATCACCTCCTGTTGTTCACAAGCCTTTTTGTATAGCTTATAGTTCAATGGAAACTTTTCCTTAAACTGCAAGGCAATGCCTTTACCCATCACTCCAACAGTATTGACAGTGTTGACCAGGGCCTCAGCCTGACTTTCAATAATATTACCTTTGTTTAAGTGTATCATATCTCAAAAATACCAATTATTTTTTACTTTGGTTTCAATGTTCAGATGATGTTCTGAAACTATTATTCTGACTTGTTCAACAACACGTTCATTAAAGCATAGGCGATTTCACTGTAAAATAAAACGGAACATAATCTGCCAGAGTGCCATGAGGGTTGAATTAATTTGACAGTTTCCGGTTATGGGTCAGAGGCAGAGTGGGCGATGGAACGAAGATTTGAAAGGGCTAAAGACGCAAAAAGGGCTACAGAAGCTATATGGGGTCATGCGGCCATTTTGTGTTTTGGAAAAAAATGCGTAACTTCGCAATTAGGGGTGTCACAAACGGGAATTTTTCCCACCGGGAACCTTCCTGACTGGGCGGTTGTCCA
>PWKN01000051.1 GCA_003559735.1 Bacteroidales bacterium
CCGATTTTTATTATCTTAGTGCCCATAAAAGATAGTCTTGTACACCCAATTGGTGATGTGTTTTTAATTTTGTTTATCGCATCTAAAATACACATAATCAATGGAATAAACAAGCTATCTTTTATTTTTTTCTAAAAAAACGCTCAACTTAGGTTGTTTATGAAACATTTCCTGATAAAGAAAAACAATCATCATTAAACCATAAAAATGCTATGAATACCAGAAGAGAGTTTATCAAAAAATCGGCCATTGGGGCCGCAGGAATCACCCTGGCCGGCATGGGAATGCCTGTGAATAGCTATGCGCGCATCATGGGTGCCAATGACAGGATCAATGTGGCCATTATCGGTTTGGGCAGGCGCCTGGGTGCATTTACTGAGCCCATCGCCATGAAATCTGCCAATGTGCAATTGCTTTACTTGTGCGACGTGATGGAGCGACTGCGCGGCAGGGCAGCGCAACGTTTTGCCAATCACATTGATTACCAGGTAAAACTTGAGAACAACATTAAAAAAGTGTTAAATGATCCCGACGTGGACGCCATCTTCAATGCAACGCCTGATCACTGGCATGCACCCGGTGCCATCATGGGTGTGCAGGCTGGCAAGCATGTGTATGTTGAAAAACCCGGCAGTCACAACGCCCTTGAAGGAGAACTTCTTGCAACAGCCTATACCAGGTATGGAAAGGTCATACAATTGGGAAACCAACAGCGTTCTGCGAAAGAAAGTATAGATATTGTAAAGCGTATTCATAATGGCGTCATAGGCACTCCATATAAAGCAACATCATTTTACATCAACAACAGGGGCGAAACCCCCGTTGCCACACCGGCACCAGTACCCGACGGACTGGACTGGGAACTGTGGCAGGGGCCTGCACCTCGCCAGGAGTATAAGCATGACACCTGGGACTATCACTGGCATTGGTACGGTTGGACATACGGAACCGGAGAAATGGGCAATAATGCCATCCATGAGCTGGATATTGCACGATGGGCCTTGCAGGTGGAACACCCTGAAAGGGTCGCGGTTGAAGCAGATAAAAGACATTTCCTTGATGACGGCTGGACCATTTATGACACCATGAAAGCGACCTATTTCTATCCGGGTAACAAGGTCATTGAGTGGGATGGGAAGTCCCGTAATGGATACAATACTTACGGCAGTGGAAGAGGCAACATCATTTTTGGCAGCGAAGGCACTGTGTTTGTAAACCGTAATGGATACAAACTGTTTGACCGTGATGGGAACCTTGTCGAGAACAAAATGGCAGACAGTGGCGATGACGGGACAGCCCTCGGTGGAGGTGGAAGCATGGACACAAAACATGTGATCAATTTTTTCAATGCCATCAGGGGCAAAGAAGAACTCAACTCTCCCATCGATGAAATGATGAAGAGCACACACATGTGTCACCTGGCAAATCTCTCCTGTCGTTTGAAAAAAGACCTGATCATTGATCCCAATACAGGAAAAACCACAGATCCTGAAGCCAACAGACTATGGGGCAGGGAGTATGAATCAGGATGGGAACCAAAAGTTTAGATCGTTCAATTAAACCCTGTCGGGTTTTGAAAGCCTGACAGGGTTAAGTCACTGTAAAATAGCTTCTGAAATGAAAAAATCGAAACTGATTCTGGCATTGGCATTGGCATTGGCAGCAATGAATTTCTTGTTCATACAACCACTGCTTGCTGAGATTAAACTTCCTGCCATTTTATCATCAGATATGGTTTTGCAACGCAATACTACCGCAGTGCTGTGGGGCTGGGCTAATGCAAATGAGAGAATATCTATTGAGACTTCATGGCAAACAGGAATTATCGAAACCATGGCTGATACCAACGGCAACTGGAGAGCCGAAATAAAAACCACCAACAGTAAAGAACCACAGGTCATTTCAATTAGAAGCATGTCTTCAGAAATATCATTGGAAAATGTCCTTTTTGGAGAGGTTTGGTTGTGTTCCGGCCAGTCTAACATGGAACAGTCTCTAAGGGGTTTCTTAGGAGAACCTACCTATGGTGCAAACAAGGCAATCGCCAATTCCTATAATCCTAATCTACGTCTTTTTACTGTTGAAAGGTCGGCATCAAAGACACCTTTGGATGATGTTGAGAGATACAGGGCCTGGCAATCTGCAACACCCAATAATGTTGCAGACTTTAGTGCTATTGCATATTTCTATGGCCAGCAACTTCAGGAAATTCTGGATTGCCCGGTGGGTATCATACACACATCATGGGGAGGAAGTCGGGCCCAGGCCTGGATCAGTAAGGAGGTGTTAAGCGCCTTTGAGGATATTAACCTGGATGATACGGATATGACTCAAAGAACAAACCACATCCCTACGGCATTGTATAATGCGATGATTAATCCATTGATTCCCTTTACAATAAGAGGAGTATTATGGTATCAGGGCGAGTCTAACCGCTTGGAGCCCGACTATTATAAAACGATATTTCCGGCTATGGTTCAAGACTGGCGTACACGATGGGGAATCGGGGATTTTCCGTTTTACTATGTACAAATTGCCCCTTTTTATTACGGGGAACATAGTGAAGCTTATCAAACTGTTGAGAACTCTGCATTTATTCGCGAAGTGCAACTGCAATGCCTGGATCTTATTCCCAATTCGGGTATTGCCATTACAATGGACATAGGTTCCAAATACTCTATACATCCGCCAAAAAAGAAAGAAGTAGCCGACAGGCTTTTGTTCAATGCGCTGCATCAAACTTACGGTTATAAAGATGTAGCATATTCTGCTCCGGTTTATGAATCTTTAGAAGTAAAAGACAGCGGGGTCATCCTTAAATTTAAAAATGCCGAAAGAGGGTTGTACACATATGAAGAATTAACAGGGTTTGAAATTGCAGGACATGATAAGGTTTTCTATCCGGCCAGGGCCTCAATAGTGGACCGGAGGTATGTATTTGTGACAAGCGATAAAGTTACTGAGCCGGTGGCCGTAAGGTATGCATGGCGCAACTGGATTAATGGTACTCTTTTTAACACCAACCTTTTACCTGCATCATCATTCAGAACAGATGACTGGGATGATGCCACAAGATCTGAAAACTAAGAAGCTCAAATGGTCTGAAAGCGGAATAGTGTTTTATTCTTTATTTGATTAACCATTACGAAGCACAACTGATTGTTAACAGATGAATAACAAACTGATAGTAATTCTTAGCGGAATAGCTGCCGGGACCTTGGCTTCATGCCAGGAAAGAACAGATTCAGCAGAAACACCACAGGAGCGACCCAATATCCTGTGGATCACCTGCGAGGATATCAGTCCTTACCTGGGAAGTTACGGCTATGAATATGCCCAAACCCCAAACCTGGATGAATTGGCTGCAAGGGGAATACGGTACAAAAACGCCTGGGCCAATGCGCCTGTTTGTGCTGTGGCCCGATCAGCGATCCTCACAGGCATGCATTCCTCCACCATTGGCACCCACCAGATGCGGTCGCGCACCCAGCTACCTGATGTCATACCGGCCTATTCCAGGATTTTTCGTGAAGCGGGCTACTACACCACCAACAATGTAAAAACAGATTATAACTCAAATTTTGAATACATACTTTCCGACATATGGGATGAATCGAGCCGGACAGCCCACTACAGAAACAGGACCGAAGGGCAGCCTTTTTTTGCCGTGTTTAACAATACGGTGACCCATGAAAGCCAGCTGGCCACTGACAGGATTGCCCATTATGTAAGCGAAGGGCTTATCCCTGAGCAGCCCCGGATTCACCTGGAGGAACTGACCCTCCCCCCCTATCACCCGGATCTTCCGGAGATACGGCAGGACTGGACCCGTTTTCACGACCTGATCACACTGATGGACCAGATGTCGGGTGAGTTGTTGCGGGAACTGGAGGAAGAAGGCCTGGCCGACAATACCATCATTTTCTTTTATGCTGACCATGGGGGCATGTTGGCACGGTCGAAGCGCTATATCTATAATGTGGGCACGCAGGTACCCCTTATTGTTTACCTGCCAGAGAAATGGCGGCACCTTTCGAAGGTAAAACCAGGTGGCACCGATAGCCGCATGGTGAGTTTTACCGACCTGGCCCCTACCGTGCTTTCCATCGCGGGGATTGACATTCCTGAAGTCATGCAGGGCAACCCTTTTCTGGGGCCGGAGATTGGCGATGGTCCGGAATTGGTATTCTTTTACCGCGACAGAATGTCTGAGCGCTATGATTTTTCACGGGCTGTTACCGATGGGAGGTATTATTTTATCAGGCATTTTAATCCTCACCGGCCTGAAGGACGCGATACCAGGTACGGCCCCAGGATGCATGCCGGCTGGAGAGCCTGGGAGGAAGCCTTTGAGCAGGGACTCACCAATGAGGAGCAGTCGCGGTTCTTTCAACCCAAGAACAATGTTTATCTCTTCGATACAAAAAACGATCCCTGGCACATACAAAACTTAGCGGAAGATCGCAGTCAGCGTAGGCGCATCAGACATCTTTCCGATGCCCTTGACACCTGGATGATCGAAAGCCGCGACATTGGATTGATACCCGAGCCCATGTTCCATCAGCTGGCAGGGTCAGGTTTAGCGCACCCAACCATCTATGATTATGCCCAAAGCCAGGAGTACCCGTTGGAAATCATTCTTGATGCCGCCAAAATGGCGGCAGAAGGAAGGGATGAGTATCTACCTGTTTATCTGGAGATCCTCACCCATGAGCACCCGGTTATGCGCTTCTGGGGTGCCTATGGATTATTCCGGATCGCAGCCAACACCCCAACTGTAAGGGATGCGCTCCTGCAAATGGTGCAAAAAGATGACTTCGTCGCCAACCGCATCATGGCGGCCCAGGCACTGGCATGGTGCGGCGATTCCGATAAGGCTTATGAAGCCCTGATGCGGGAAGCGCGCAAAGCAGATGTGGGATATGTTATGCTGCAGGCTATCAATGCCCTTCAATACAGTAAAACCGACGACAGATTAACCCTGCAGGACTGGAAGTACTTCAGGGATATGCCGTTTGAAAATGATTATGGCGTTCAGTTCGCACACCGGATCATTGACGACGCCATAGAGCTCTATCCCAAAAGAAGAAAGGTTTATTAATATGGCCGGACAAGTCCGACAACGGTAATTTATGCCTACCAGAACTTTTGCCTTCGAGTCGTTAGGGCATTCCTGGCCTCCCCTGGCTATATATAATAAGCAGGGCACAAAATCAGTTCTCCAACCATAAGAGCGGATAGCGCATCACCAGGTTCCGCTGTACTTCATTCACCTCAGGGTCGGGTTCAAGCTGTTTCCACAAATCAATGTATGCCTGCTTTGAATAAGCAATGCCACCCAGCACAAGGACTGGATGCCTGACCGGCCAATCATCCCAATACAACACATCCTGCTCAAAAGGCCATAACGATTTATCTTTGATATAGGGGAACAGAAATTCGAGACCCTTTTTCAGTCCTCTTCCATCTTCCAGGGTAAATGCCCAAATGTCTTCTTCACCAGCCAGTGTAAGTATCTGTGCAAGGAAGGCCATGGCATCCAGGTTAAAAAGGGAATAGCCATAGGGTTTGGTCCTTTTAAGTTCCAGGGGAAAGCTTCCATCGGGCGCCATTTGTGCAGGAAGAAGATGCTCCTTGAATCTTTCTTTGCAAAAAGAAATCATCTCGTCATCACCAACCAACAAGGCATAGGCCGCAGCCTGCACCGCCCATGTGGTTCCATGGTTATTGGGATGAACCATCTCGGCTAATCCATACTCATGGGTGGAAATCCAGGTAAGCAAATCACGAAACCATTCTTTAATGGTTCGGATATCACTATTGTTTATTCCCGGCGCTCTAGCAATGATCTGCGCACAGCGGGCAGCTTCCACCAGGTGAAGGCCATCAATGATGCCAATACCACGCCCGGTGTACCGTCCCATGATTGCCTGCGCATAAAGCATGTGCGGGTTCATTTTTGTTGCCTCGTCAACAAACCAGGCCCTTAGGTGCTTCATGGCTTCTGCGGCGTATCTTTCATCTCCGTTTAGTAGCCATTTGCTTGTCATCGCGCCCACTATACGGCTCATCCGCACCATGGCACGGCGATGGGCAACAAAGTTATCCGGGTTGCTCAATCCATCGCGACGGATATAGGGGCCAGCAGGGTTATGCGGATCGGGCCACCAGTAATCACCCTCAGATAAAGAAATCATGACGCCCCCCTGCGCTTCTCTCAGAATAGGCATCAGTGACTGTAATAGCAGGTAAACCCATATATTGTTTCACAAGGTCATCTATTCTTATCTCCTCTGCTGATCTCACTTCCTGCAGCAATACCCCTTCCTTGGTTTGTTGACATGAAATGGAACCTATCAATAAAAACAACCCAATATATCTCATTTTGATATTGTATTTATTTTGACAATGTGTATCAAGTAGGTTTGAAGAGAGACCCGGGCGAAGTTAATGAATGATCAGCAGGAGAATTAGAAAAACCAAGGCTCCAAATAAAACCGCAACAATAATTTCCGGAACATATGTGTTGCATTTTTTTTTATGTTGATCAAGCTTTCTCAGTTTTCCTTTTGCCATGACCCATTTTCAATTAAAGAAATACAGACTATCTGTCAAATCTTTTGTTTGCAGTCAAAAATAGGCCAATAATACTACAACCTGTATATATTCTGTATCAAAGAATCCTTATCAGGTTGCAAATAGTCTGTTAATTATTCTTTGAAAAAGTAAAAAATACATTTGGGGAAGGGTTCCGGGGTTCATTTTGCTTCGTTTTTTTTTATTTCAAAGCATTTGAGAACAAGCAGTTTTCAAGCTTAAAACAATGAAATTTCATGTTTTAAAATAACCCTTAATGGTTCTCATGCAACCAATGTTATACTTTTCAGGCCTATTATTGTAGAAACTGAATGGAGAATAGCATTATTTGAGTATGTTTATGCATGACAATAAAACAATCATAGATATTTTTACCCCAAGAAATCTTCAAAGAAAAAAACAATGAGAAAATATTCAATCATTAGCTTAGACTTAAGCAGGGTTGTGATGAAGTTTTTTTTACATCTGATGCTGGGAAAATTGCTTATCGCCGTTTCCTGCCAGCCTCAAAAGGAGCAACAACCATTGATATTGTGGTACGACCAGCCCGCCTATTCATGGCAGGAGGCCCTTCCCCTGGGCAATGGGCTTACAGGGGCCATGGTTTTTGGCGGAATATCCATGGAGCAATTTATGTTGAATGACAATACGCTCTGGTCTGGCGGACCTAGACCAGGCAACAGAGAAAACGGCCCGGAAGTTCTGGCCAAAGTTCGTCAGGCTGTCTTTGAAGGGAACTATGCCGAAGCTGACAGGCTCTGGATGGGAATGCATGGCCCCTACTCTGCCCGTTACCTGCCAATGGGAGACCTGTTCCTTGACTTCCCGATTTCGGACGACGCTGTGACAGATTACCATCGAAACCTTGACTTGCGTAAAGCGACATCCACGGTTTCCTTCATAATCGATGAGGTGTATTACAAAAGAGAATCATTCGTCAGCTATCCAGACCAGGTACTGGCAATCAAACTAACAGCCAGTGAAAAGGGTAACATCACGTTTGATGCAAGGTTAACATCAAAACTGAATTATACTGTAAGGGAAATCTCGTCTGACTACCTGATCCTTGAAGGTAAAGCCCCCAGCTATGTTGCCCACAGGGATCATGAGCCACAACAGATTGTTTACGAACCCGACGGAGAAGGGATGACTTTTGAGATACACCTTAAAATCATGGCCAATGGAGGCCAGTTAAACCCGCAAAACAATTCCATAGGGGTAACAGACGCAGA
>PWKN01000266.1 GCA_003559735.1 Bacteroidales bacterium
AGATCAAAAACGGACATACATCTGGACAGATCGTGCCGTTGTTTGACCATAAGGGCCGGAAAGTGGTCTTTATGGCCGATTTTATTGCTGCTGTCGGTAATATTCCACTTGCCTATATTCCCAGCTTTGACATCGACCCGGTACTGTCGATGAAAGAAAAAGAGGATTTTTTGAACAGGGCGGTTGGGGATAACTATGTTTTGTTCTTTGAACACGATTACGATAACGAATGCTGCACTGTAGCGCACACCAGCAAAGGGGTCAGAGCGAAAGATATTTTCACCCTCAGCCAACTTGCCCAGGAACACAAAGAATAGTCACCCATCATCTTAGTATTATGGATAAAACAATTACCGTATATCACGAAAAATTCAGTGTTATGTCACCGGAAGCCATTCTTGGCAGTCTGCTGGAGGACAATCCGGGGAGAGTGGTTTTTTCTTCCAGTCTGGGTGCTGAAGACCAGGTGATCACCCATATGATGGCCGCCCTTATGAAAGACCCGCCTGTTTTTACGCTGGACACAGGACGTTTGTTTTATGAAACCCTCGAACTGGTAGAGAAAACAAATCAGAGATACGCGATCAATATCAAGGTATTGTTCCCCGACACAAAACTGGTGGAGGAAATGGTCGCCCTCGGTGGGATTAACCTGTTTTATCACAGCGTGGAGAACAGGAAACGATGCTGTCATGTGCGGAAGATTGAGCCTCTGAAGCGGGCATTGAAAGGGAGTAAATTCTGGATTACCGGCTTGCGGCGGGAACAATCACCTACACGGAAAGATTTGCAGTTTGCCGAATGGGATGCATCAAACCATATCATCAAAGTCAACCCGCTGCTGGATTGGTCGGAGGACCAGGTTTGGGATTATATAAAAACCCATAACGTTCCCTACAATTCCCTTCACGACAAGGGGTACCGGAGTCTGGGCTGTCAGCCCTGCACCCGTCAGGTAATGCCGGGTGAAGATGTACGGGCAGGCCGGTGGTGGTGGGAACAACCCGAAACCAGGGAATGTGGGTTACACAAAGCCAATAAAGCCTGACAGCCAGCACCAGTGAGGTTCTGTCCGGCCAAGGTCATTTTGGGGGTATAAGGTCATTCTCCACCATTACGCCTCCGTCGGCGGTGATGATGCTCCCGGTGATCCATGAAGCCTTATCTGACAATAAAAACACGACCAGGCCAGAGATATCGCCCGGATTGCCAATTCGTCCTATCGGGTAGCGCGGACGGGCTTTTTCAAGCATTGCCTCATAAGCATCCCTGTCTTCTACCACCCGGTTGTCAAGATGAATAGGGGTCCTCACCAACCCGGGATTCACGGAGTTGACCCGTATGTTGTATGGTCCAAGGTCTCCGGCAAGAAAACGGGTAAGCATATCCAAACCTGCTTTGGAGACCGAATAGGCAACGCTGGTTCCCGGCTTTAATCCGGCTACAGATGAGATGTTCACAATGGAAGCGCCATCAGCCTTTTTTAACAAGGGCAGCATGGCCCTGGTAAGGATGTAAGGCCCCGTCAGGTTTACGTCCAGGGTGTACCGCCAGTCATCCGTGCTGATTGTTTCAATCGTGCCTTTGGTCAATATACCCGCATTGTTCACCAGTCCGTGCACCACGCCATACTTATCCAGTATGTGTCTGTACACAGCCGACAGATCCGGCTCAGAAGATATATTGGAAGTGATGAACTCAGCTTTACCCTCCAGGTGTGGCATCTCACGCAATGCACGTGCAATTTTGCTTTCACTGCGGCTGATCGACACCACACCATGTCCGGCTGAAACAAGGTCATTTACAATGGTCAGGCCAATGCCCGAACTGCCGCCACTGATCAGATAAACCTTTTTGTCCATAATAAAGAAGCTTTTGTTTTACTTATATTTTGACAATGTCTTTATTGTACAATAATAAAACAAATTATTCAAACAGGCATCACGCAGAAATCGGACATTACAATTCAGGCACCTGACTTTACAGACAGACACTATTTAATGAACAACATCTCCCTGTATTTTGGCAGTGGCCAAAGGGTATCGTCAACCAATATCTCGAGCTTGTCGATATGGTATCGTACCACTTCAAGCAGTGGTTTAACTGTGTCACAATAGGCATATGCCCTTTTTGCTGCATCTTCCAATGCGTTGGCCTCCTTTCTGGCATTGATCATCGTGGCTACATTGTCCTTTATTGCCGTAATGTGTTCTGAAATTTTTCCAATGGTATAGGCTTGCTGTCCCAATACTTCACTGTATGACGATTCGGGGAGCACCTCTTTCAACCCCCTCAGGTTATCGAGCAATACATTCTGGTATCGTATGGATGCCGGAAGTATATGGTTGCCGGCAAGATCGCCCAATACCCGCGATTCAATTTGCAGCACCTTGGCATACAACTCCATGCGAATTTCATACCTTGCGTGCAGCTCCCTTTTTGAGAGTATTCCGGTTTCTGTAAACAACCGTACCGTATTAGCGGATAAAAATTCCTCAAGGGCACCCGGTGTCTCTTTTACATTGGATAATCCCCTTTTTTCAGCTTCTTCAACCCAATCGTTGCTGTAGTTGTTTCCTTCAAAAAGAATGTGCTTTGATTCTTTGATATACTTGCGCAGTATTCTGAAGATCGCTTCGTCTTTTTCCACATTCTTTGCCATAAGGGCGTCAATCTGTTGTTTGAAACTTCTCAGCTGCTGTGTAATGATGGTGTTCATCGCAATCATTGCTGCACCGCAGTTGGCAGACGAACCAACGGCGCGAAACTCAAATTTGTTGCCTGTGAATGCAAGCGGACTGGTCCTGTTTCTGTCGGTATTGTCAAAAATTATCCGTGGTATTTTGCCTATGTTTAATTTAAGATCTGTCTTTTCGTCCGGTGTCATCTTGCGCTCTTTCACCTTTGTCTCTATCTCCTTCAATACCGATGTGAGTTGTGATCCGATAAAAACAGACATAATGGCCGGCGGGGCTTCGTTGGCACCCAATCTGTGATCATTGCCCGCCGATGCAATCACCGCACGCAGCAGTCCGGGATGGGCACCCACAGCCCTGATGAAATTGATGAAGAAGGTAAGGAAAAGGAGGTTCGTTTTTGGGGTGTGGCCCGGACTGAGCAGGTTCTTGCCTGTGTTTGTGGCCAGTGACCAGTTGTTGTGTTTCCCCGAACCATTCACCCCGGCAAAAGGCTTTTCATGAAACAGTACCCTTAAATTGTGTTTGTGGGCCACCTTCTCCATCAATACCATTGCAAGCTGATTATGATCAATGGATATGTTGGCCTCTTCATATACGGGGGCCAGCTCAAACTGATTGGGCGCCACTTCGTTGTGACGGGTTTTAACCGGAATGCCCAGGCGCCATGCAGCTACTTCAAACGCTTTCATAAAGGCGGAAACACGCTGTGGTATTGCTCCAAAATAATGGTCCTCCAACTGTTGTCCGCGCGCAGGCGTATGTCCGCACAACGTCCGCCCGCAAAGGGTAAGGTCCGGGCGTGCAAAATAAAAGTTCTTGTCGATCAGGAAATATTCCTGCTCCCACCCAAGTGTGGGATATACCCTGGTAATGTTCCGGTCAAACAACTGGCACACTTCCGTGGAGATCTCATCTATGGCACTTAATGACTTCAGCAGTGGCATTTTGAAATCCAACGCATCACCCGTATAGGAAATAAAGATGGTGGGTATGCACAATGTGCCATCCATTATAAAAGAAGGGGAGGAGGGATCCCAGGCAGAATAGCCCCTCGCTTCAAATGTGTTACGCAGTCCGCCACTGGGCAGCGAGCTGGCATCAGGCTCCTGCTGTACAAGTTGTGTTCCGTCAAACTGCTCGATGGACAGTCCGGAACCCACAGGGGTAAAAAATGCATCGTGCTTCTCGGCTGTGGCACCATTGAGTGGTAAAAACCAGTGGGTGTAATGGGTCGCACCCTTTGATATTGCCCAGGCCTTCATCGCCGCAGCGATCAGGTCAGCCAGCTTGCGGTCAATAGGTTCAACCTTGCCGGCACCTTCGGCGATCTGCCTGAATACATCCCGTGGCAAATAATCCCGCATAACTTGTGCCGAAAAAACATCTTGTCCGAAATACTCCGATACACGCGATGGCATGTCAGAATATGGAACCTCATTCTGGTCAATGGCTGCCCTTACAGCCCTGAAGCGATTGTTCATGATTAAAAGTTATAAATGTTAATAAATAAATTAATAATAACAGGGGTCGATGCAAAAATAGTTATTATTTTATTTATAACAACAAAAAAAAGGGGGGGTATGTAAAAAAAAGATAATTTTTTTGAGGGTAGTCCGGATTACAGCCTGCTGATTATCATATTGACTTTCTCCTCCAGCGGCAGGTGTCCGTCAATCCAATGAATGGCCAACCCTTTTTTCTCCATGCGCCTGAACCAGGTCATCTGGCGTTTGGCAAACTGATGAATGGCGGTATTCAGACGTTGAAACATTTCATTGTATGACAGGTCACCACAAACATACATGGTAACAAAACGGTATTCCAGTCCGTAGAATGCCAGTTGCCCGGGTTTCAGACCGGAAGCAAGCAGCTCCTCAACTTCGCCGGCCATCCCTTTATTTAACCGCTCCTCAAGGCGGATTGTAATGCGTCTGCGAAGTTCCGTTCGCTCAAACAAGGGGGCAAAGATGATTGGATTCAACTTCGGATAATCGCGATGATGGCCGGGATGATCTAGCTCATATTGTGCAATTTCAATAGCCCTTACCAGTCTCTCCCTGTGTGTCGTATCGGTTATATTGTGCAAACGTTTCATGCCTGCAAGCATATGCTTCATCTGTTCCATCGGCATGGTGCTGAGTTGTTTCCGTAGAACTGGATTTTCAGGAACCTTTACCAACCGGTATCTTTCAAGAACCGCTTCAATGTACAAACCTGTTCCGCCGCACAGTATGGCCTGTTTCTCCCGTTTCAGGATATCCTCATAGGTATTGAAAAAATCTGCCTGGTAGGCGTGGACATTGTACTCATCACCCGGGTCAGCAATATCGATCAAATGATAAGGGATCTGCCTTCCGTCAACTACATAATCGTCGAGGTCTTTTCCGGTACCCAGGTCCATTCCACGGTACACCTGTCGTGAATCGGCACTGATCACCTCACCATCTATCCGGGCTGCCACCCCGACTGCCAGGGTGGTTTTTCCGGTAGCAGTAGGCCCGGTGATCACTAGTAACAAATTGTTGTTCCGGTTCATGGCAGATCTCCCTTTTGGTAGGCTGTTTCAATGTCCGACAACAAATAACGGATCTGGTCGAGGAACCTTACAGGGGAATCGCTGAAGCTTAGCGCAGACAATTGTTCCCTGACACTGCTGGAAAGGTCTGGCAAGGAAAACCCCTGGGGCTTGCCGTTCAATGATGGTTCATCATAAAGGGAGTACAGAAACTGCACCAGGTGCTCTTCGTCGGATGTGTCAACCTCCTTGTGTTTTGATTTCAGAAACTGCAAAACACGCAGTCCGTCGACCTTCTGATGGCATGCCGTAACAAATCCCTCCCGGGAAGTAGAATTTTTGCGCAACGCCATGAATGGATCTCTGTCACTGAACTGCTGCCGTAAAAACCGGGTCATCGGCGTATCAAACTCCTCTTTGTAAAGTTATCCGAATAGTTCATAACTCCTTTTTACCTGGTCAAACAAACCATGCGGATAAATTGGATAACTGCTCCAGTCGCCCTTGCTCCCTTTGATCAATGCCGGACCGGTTCCGAAGAATACCCTGTCGGAAAAACGTGCCGCGGGATATACTTTGTGGGTGTTGTGGTTACATATCCACCCGGTTTTTCTTAATTTCTGGAGAAAATAGAAATCCTCTCCGCTTTTTTTTGCAGTGATGCCGCCTGTTTTCCTGTAAATCCTTACGGGCAGGGAAAAAGCCGATCCAAGAGCCGTAAAGCAGTAGGGCGATCCAATGCGCCACATGTTCGTTGTATAATACCTCATGTATATTTCATACCGGAGCATTGCCCGGTCTATCAGTCCGTCGCCTGTAAGACGGTGAAAATATGGGTTGGATAAGGCCACGGCATTTGGGTGCCGGTTAAAACATGACCGCACTGATGCAAGGTACCCCTGGTCAAATAACGTGTCTGCATCCAGGCTTACAATAAGGTCATTGGGACCTGCATGTGCATCGATCTTGTCCATCAGCGTCTTCCTGGCCTGTCCCACACCATGCTTCCTGCCTGTCCACCCCCTGCCCGGACTGCTTCGGTCAAGCAGTTGGATATTGTCGCCGGGAAGCGACTGCAGGTAGGCAAGAGAACGTTGGTTGTTTTCACAGATTTGACGCTTTTCATCGTCTGACCACCAGGTGTCGGGCTGATTCACACAGATCCATATGCGGACCTGCGGATCAGCATCAGCCAGTAACGCATCCATCGTCCGGGGAAGCCATTCATATTCATCCATGCAGGGTATGGCCACGTGAACAGCACATGCAGGAGACATACAGTTGTTTTTGCCTGTCAGATCGACTGAACGATCCTGTTCAGAAGGGTGGCGGACAGTTCTTCCGGCAGCCACATTATATTTCTGTGTCGAGCGGATCTTTCTTTTTTAAAAATGCCGCCGTCACCAGTGAGAAAATAAAACCAATGAACGTAACGGAGAAAATGCTGCCAATGGTCATCAAAAGGGGGTTCACCATTGCCCTGGCAAAGTTCAGCTGCTCATCGGTGGCATTGGGTAAGGTTTCAAGCATTTGCACTTCAGATATTTCCCTTAGCCTTTCAAGGGCATCGGGTGCAATAAAACTGTAAAACACGTAGGTGAAAACACCTGAAATGACCGATGCCAGGAAGGCCGTCAGCGTGCCATAACCCAGCGCACGGCCGTAAGTGATAAATCCGCCTGAAACCTCATTGCGGAAATTGAGCGTACCCAAAATGATACACGCCAGCAGAATGGCATAACCAATCCAGGATACCCAGTTCTGTTCAAAAAGATCACCCAGGTAAATGATCAGTCCGACAATGATAATCCCGATACCGGCCAGTAATCCATAGTTCAGGGCAGACATGAACATGCTCCCTTTTTTCTTTTCGTTGTTGTCTTCCATAATGTGACCATACTTTAAATGAATACTCATACACGATCAACAAAAATAATAAATTCACCATTTTTATATGTTTTATATTCGTTTTTTTTGACAAATATTGTTCGCCTGCACTATTTTTGTTACTTTTGCACTGGGTAGGTCTGGTACGACCAGCTCCCGCTGAATTCCCCCAGGACCGGAAGGTAGCAAGGGTAGGCGGTTGTAGCGGTGCGATACCATGGCTTGCCCTTTTTTAATAGGATACATTAATTATTTTTGTGTTAACTTCGTGGTGCCATAACAATATGTCATAAAATGAGAATCAAAGGCTTGATACTGATGCTGATGCTGATGCCTGTATTGCACGTGAATGCCGGGGCAGACCGTGCCGACAGGATCTCACAGCTTATTGAAACATCACCCGGCAAGACCTTTCTGGTCTATAAGTACGATATAAAGGAAAATATTGCACCACCCTCACGATACCGCACGCAACGGGCATTCGAAGAAGCTGACAGCCTGAATGCCGATGTGATCCTGCTGCATCTGAATACTTACGGTGGGACGGTTAATGATGCCGACTCCATTCGTACACGCATCATGCAAAGTCGTATCCCGGTGATGGTGTTCATAGACAACAATGCCGCGTCAGCCGGTGCGCTGATCTCCATTGCCGCCGACCGCATCTATATGCGTCCGGGTGGCAATATCGGTGCTGCCACAGTGGTTGATCAAACCGGGGAGGTGGTACCCGACAAGTTTCAATCCTATATGCGGTCTATTATGCGCTCAACCGCAGAAGCAAAGGACCGCGATCCGGATATTGCACAGGCTATGGTCGATCCGTCCATAGAGATTGAAGGCGTCATTGAAGCCGGAAAGGTGCTGACCTTTACCGCTTCAGAAGCCATGCGGTGGGGTTTTGCTGAAGGAATGGCCGATAACATTGAGGAACTTATGGATATTGCTGGTTTTCAGCAATACGATATCATTGAACAACAGCTCACCCTTACCGACCGCATCATACAGTTCCTGATCAGCCCCTTTGTAAGCGCCATACTGATCATGCTGATCCTGGGTGGTATATATTTTGAGCTGCAAACCCCCGGTATCGGGTTCCCCATACTGGCAGCAATCTCGGCTGCTTTGCTCTATTTTGCTCCGCTCTATATCGAGGGACTGGCATCTCATTATGAAATTGCCCTGTTTGTGCTTGGGATCATACTCATCGCCGTTGAGCTGTTCGCCATACCAGGTTTTGGGGTAACTGGGGTTCTTGGCGCCATATTCGTTATCTCGGGACTTGCACTGGCTATGGTTGGGAATGAGGGATTTGACTTTACCGGGGTGCCTTTATCTGAAGTCCTGGTCTCATTCCTGATTGTCATCATCGCATTCTTTGTTTCCCTGACAACCTCGTTTTACCTCGGACAAAAACTGTTTTCTACCAGCCGTTTTGGTGAGCTTGCCCTCAGCACTGTACAGGAGACCAGTTCAGGGTATACTTCGGCCGATGCCACCATGAAAACACTCGTGGGGAAAACCGGAGTGGCATTCACCATGCTGCGGCCCAGTGGAAAAGTAGAGATCGATGACGATATTTATGATGCTACCGCGCTGACGGGATTCATAGATAAAGGCGATGCTGTAAGAATTGTGAAATACGAAACTTCACAGGTGTTTGTTGTCAAAGCATGACGCAGGGATCACCTTTTTATCAATGATCATCCACCGGCTTTGGTTTGTATCTGCAGCCTGAACTGGCTTCAAAATAATGATTGCGGAATGGTTCAACAGACATATAACCCCATTGGCTGACTGAGCAATGACAGATAACGGATACCTCAAAGACAGATTCTCTCCGCTCTTCACCGATAAGTACCAGCTTACCATGGGGCAGGCATATTTTTTGCATAACCGGCACCGGCTGAACGCTTCGTTCGATTATTTCTTCAGGAAAATACCCTTCGGGGGAGGATATGTGGTGTTTGCCGGATTGGAGAACTTGCTGGAGATCATTGAACAGTGGCAATTTGATGAGTACGATATTGACTATCTCCATAAATCGGGCTTTCACTCCGGTTTTCTTGAATACCTTAGCAGTTTTCGTTTTAAGGGAAACATTCTGGGCATGAATGAGGGGGAGATCGTTTTTCCTGTTGAGCCTGTGTTGCGGGTAGAAGGGGGACTCCTCGAGACGCAGCTTGTTGAGACATTGTTGCTTAATGTGCTCAACTTTCAGTCGTTGATCGCCACCAAGGCACAACGGATACGCTGGGTGGCAGGCGATAAAGTGCTGTCTGATTTTGGCCTGCGAAGGGCCCAGGGGAGCGGGGGAAACCAGGCGAGCAGGGCGGCCTTTATCGGCGGATTCAATAGTACCTCCAATATGTATGCAGCCCGTAAGAACAAGATTCCATCAGCTGGTACCATGGCCCACTCTTTTATCTTAAGCTATAAAAATGAACTGGAGGCTTTCAGGGCTTATGCTGCTGTTTTTCCCGATAATTGCGTATTGTTGGTTGATACGTTCGATACCCTGAAGTCAGGCTTGCCCAATGCAATCATTGTTGCAAGAGAACTTGAACGTAAAGGGAAAAAACTGGCCGCTGTGCGCCTCGATAGCGGGGACCTGGCAGACTTGTCAAAAAGAACCAGGAGCATGCTGGACAATGAAGGGCTTGATTATGTAAAGATTGTTGCATCCAACCAATTGGACGAGTATGTGATAAAAGACCTGCTTGAACAAAATGCACCGGTAGACGTTTTTGGAGTAGGGACCAGCATGGTGACCGGGATACCCGACGGTGCCCTCGATGGGGTATATAAGCTTTGTTCACTGGAAGGAGAGGCCAGGTTGAAATGGTCAGACTCCATCCAAAAAGCAACTTTGCCCGGGCAAAAGCAAGTGCTGCGTTATACCGGAAGCGACGGACAGTTTTATGGGGATTGTATCATCCTTGCAGAGGAAACAGCTGCAGACCAGATGACTGTTATCGAAAACAACAACAGGATCCTCCTTGCAGACTGTCAGTCTGAACAATTATTCACCGTGCACATGAAAGATGGGAATAGATGCAGGGCACCTGTCAATATTATGAACGTGCAGGAAATGACAGAAAACAGAATGAAACAGCTCCCTGGATTGCTCAAAGAGCTCAATACACAACACACATATGCCGTCGGCGTATCAGATAAGTTGATGGCTGTGCAGGAAAAAATGAAGAGGCCTTGCTGCTGAGGGGGGGTGCATATTACAAATGACAGGTACGTGTGACCAGGAAAATCTGCTAATTTAACTTATGAAAGCATTGCTAATAGTTGATATACAGTATGACTTTATGCCCGATGGTGCGCTGGGTGTGATCGATGGAGATAAAATAGTGCCGGTGATCAATCAACTGCAAACAAAATTTCCGCTGGTTGTGGCGTCGCAGGATTGGCATCCTCCCGATCACGGAAGCTTTGCCTCGGCGTGGGACAACAAAAAGCCCATGGACCATGTTACACTGGGTGGCCTGGACCAGATACTCTGGCCCGATCACTGTGTGAGGGGGACCAAAGGGGCTGACTTTGTCACGGAGCTCTCCGTGAACGCCGTGGAAGCAATATTCAGAAAAGGGATGGACAGGGAAATTGACAGCTATAGTGCTTTTTTTGACAACGGACATAAGAAGTCGACCGGACTGGCAGATTATTTGAAAGGCAAAGGGGTTCAACAGGTTTTCATTGCCGGACTGGCTGCTGATTTTTGTGTTTCATTCTCGGCCCTGGATGCTTTGCAGGAGGGCTTCGACACACTGATCATTGAAGATGCCACCAGACCAATAGACCCTGAAGGTTTTGAAGAGATGAAGGGGTCTGTAAGGAAACTGGGGGGCAGGATCATCCGTTCAACCGATATTTGAACCTTGTATGCGGTCGCGTGAGATACATATTCCAGGTGCCATACTGGAGGAGGGCAAATCATATCGCTTCACGATCATGAAAACCATTGCACTTTCCCCTGGTGATGAATGGTATCTGATGAAAGGTCCCGGCCAGTACAAAATACTAATGCCAAAAAAATATTATGTCAGGTATGGGTTTGTATCCGGACAAACAGTCCGGTGCCGCATAGATAAAATTAACTGTACGGGACGCATCTTTCTTGAACCGGAACACCCTTTTTACCGGGAAGGGGCGCATTATCCTTTTGAGGTGATCAGCCGGGGAGTATATGTTTCCCGTGACCGGAAGGCCGAACAGGTATTTATTGTGAAGGACTTGCTGGGTAATCTGTGGAAAGTGAAAGGGGGGCGTGACAACAAATGGGACCAGACCCCTGAAAAACTGGTTTGCCTGGTTAAAAGGATCAAAAAAGGAAAACTGTTTTTGTTGGTTAACAGCTGCGACCTTGAGGCGGACAAACCGCTGTCACACAAAACCGGAAAATCCTACCTGAGTGTCAATTCCTGAACAATGGGATCCCCGAGTTCTTCATTGACCATCCGTATGATCCTGGTCTTTTCAAAACCCAGCTCATTTCGTAATACTGACGAGCGGAGCCATACCGTTAATACCCCCTTTTTTATTGTGATGCGGTCGGTATATTTTGCTATGTGTGTCCCCATCACATGTTCCCATGACGACATGATCCTTGTTTCGGTGATCTTGTCTTCAAGCCGGTGATGTTTCAGCACTTGCCTGATGATCTCACCCAGTGGTTTTTCGTTGGATTTACCCATCATTTCAGTGTTTTATGTCTTCAGGCGGAGGTGGTGTTCAACACCTTGCTGCCGGTAACAGTGCCATTCTCCATAGTATATATCAGGCATTCCGAACCAATTGAAACAAAAAGCTCCTCCAGTCTGCCAGGATGCGTATCCGTTATAAATACCTGTCCGAAATCCTCTTTGCTTACAAGCTGCATCAGGTGTTCAACCCGCTGGTTGTCCAGTTTGTCAAAAATATCATCAAAAAGCAGTATCGGGTTGGCCCCTTTGATTTTTTTGGTGAAGGCAAACTGGGCAAGTTTCAGTGCAATGATAAAAGATTTCTGTTGGCCCTGACTGCCATATTTTTTTATCGGCTCATTATGGATCAGGAACAACAGTTCGTCCTTATGGATGCCCATGGTGCTGTATTGAAGTGTACGATCCTTCTCCAGGGCCTCTTCCAGCAGGATGCGAAAATCACTGCCACGCAGGGTCGTCTCATAATCAATGCCGGTGTTTTCTTTCTCGCCCGACAACAACGCGTAGTACTCCCTGAAAACGGGGAGAAAGGATTCAAAGAAGCGGCTGCGCTCCTCATATATGTATGTCCCTTTATCGATTAATTGTTCGTCCCATGTAGCCAACAATTCTTTATTGAAAAAACCCTTTTCTGCGAAGCGTTTTAACAGGGCATTCCGCTGCTGAAGGGATTTGTTGTAGGCAATTAACTGGTGCAGGTATTCCTTGTTGTATTGTGAAATGACGCCATCTATAAACTTGCGGCGCTCCTCGCTGCCTCCTGATATCAACCGGGAGTCTGACGGAGATAATACCACCAGCGGGTATTGTCCGATATGATCTGACAAACGTTCATACTCCTTCTTGTTTTTCTGGAATACTTTCCGCTGACCGCGTTTTACGCCACAGTGCAGGGTGTCTTCAGCTCCATTGATCTGGTAGTGTCCCTGAATGACAAAAAAATCTTTTCCAAACTGAATGTTTTGGATGTCAACAGGATTGGTAAAACTTTTACAAAACGACAGATAGTAAATGGCATCCAGCAGGTTTGTTTTGCCGGCACCATTATGACCGGCAAAACAATTGAACTTGGACGACAGCTCCACCCTGATCTCTTCCAGGTTCCTGAACTGTATCACACTCAGTTGACGGCAATGCATAGTACAAATGATTTGGCAGTCCGCCTTACCCGCCTATTTGTTCATTCCGCCACAAACAGTGAATACCTGTCCGGTTATATACGATGCCATGTCAGATGCCAGGAAAATTGCCATATTGGCTACATCTTCCGGTTGACCGGCTCGTTTAAGCGGTATGCGGTCTGCCCATTCTTTTTTTACATCCTCTGGTAAACCAGCAGTCATTTCTGTTTCGATGAAACCTGGGGCAATTGCATTGACCCGGACATTCCTTGCACCGATCTCCTGGGCAACAGACTTTGTAAATGCGATCATTCCTGCCTTCGATGCTGCATAGTTAGCCTGACCGGCATTTCCGCCCAATCCGACAATGGAGCTCATGTTAATGATGCTTCCACTGCGTTGCTTCAGCATGTGTTTCTGCACAGCCTTCGTCAGGTTAAATGCCGACTTAAGGTTTATACGGATCACATCGTCCCACATCTCCTCGGTCATTCGCATCAATAAGGTGTCGCGTGTGATCCCGGCATTGTTGACCAGTATGTCGATCGTGCCAAAGTCGGCAACCACTTCGTTTACCAATTGTTCACCCTGCTGGAAATCACCCGCATCAGATGTATATGCCTTTGCCCTGACCCCCATGTCATTCAGTTCTTTTTCAAGTGCTTTTGCCGCTTCATCATATACCAGGTCAGAGAACGCCACGTTGGCTCCTACTTGTGCAAATTCGCGTGCAATGGCTTTTCCTATACCACGGGATCCACCCGTTACCAGTGCTGTTTTCCCTTCAAGAATCTTCATTTTGCTATATTTTGGTTGTACATAGGGTTTATTTTCTCAGTGAGTCCAAATTTGAGTCTGTCCATTAAGTCAGGTTTACAGCCATTTCGTCAGATTAAAGTCCTGCCGGTGCGCCAGGTCAGGGTGAACAGGATACATGCGAAAGGCATAATTGAATGCACCCGTTCGCTGGGCGGGGATCTCAGACCTGAAAACCACCCGTTTGTTTTCAGATTTGACACGCTCCATTTCAAAAACAGATACAATATCACTGTTGTCTTCCGGCGCCTTTTGCACAAAGACAACTTCTACGCCAAAATCAGACGTCTGCAGGTCATCAATGTCAAGAACCAGCTCTGCTGCAAATACGTCGCCCAGCAACAGCTTTTTGCCTGAATTGCCCATCAGCTTCTTTTCTATTACCGATACATTATCCCACGCCCTCAACACTTTGCTTTTCCATTCAACCATGTCCCTGGCCGCTTTGTAATTGCTGGCATGGAATTTTGCTGATGTCTCAAACAATTGGTCATAATAGAATGAAAAATAGTCATCCATCATCCGTTTGTTTGTATAATGTGGTGCAATTCCGGCGATACAGTTTTTTATCCGGCGTATCCATTCTTTCGGGACCCCCTGGTCATTGCGATCGTAAAACATGGGTGCAATTTCCGATTCAAGGATATTGTAGATGGTTTCGGCATCCAGTTCATTTTGAAAATCCTGATTTTCGAACGTTTTCTCCTCCTTGAGCTGCCATCCCGCATCTTCTTTGTACCCTTCCGCCCACCATCCGTCCAGGACACTAAAGTTCAATACACCATTCAGGACAGCTTTCTGGCCGCTGGTTCCCGATGCCTCCAGCGGCCTGGTTGGGGTATTCAGCCAGATGTCAACACCTTTGACCAACTCCCTGCCCAGTTCCATATCGTAATCTTCCAGGAACAACACCTTGCCAAGGAAATCTTTTTTCCTGCTTACCTCGAGGATAAACCTGATCAGTTCCTGTCCGGCTTTGTCGGCCGGATGCGCTTTCCCTGCATAAATAAACTGAACAGGCATGCCGGGTTTGTTCACAATGCGTTTCAGACGTTCAAGGTCATTAAACAGAAGGTGGGCCCTTTTATAGGTAGCAAATCGCCTTGCAAAACCAATGGTCAGGGTGTTTTCGTCTACAGCCTCAATCAGCTGGTATATTTTGCGTGGTGTTTCCTGCCGGCGGTGCAGGTTGTTGAGCAAACGATGTTCAATATATTCAATAAGCTGTTTCCGGCGCTTGTTACGCAATGTCCAGATCGTCTTGTCAGGTACATCATGAATTTTTTCCCACACACTTTGTTGCGATACATCTTTCAGAAAATCCTTACCAAATGTCTTCAGGTATAGCTGCTGCCATTCCTTGTCCGTCCAGCTGCTGTAATGTACACCGTTGGTTACGTGTCCAATGTGTATCTCTTCCGGAAAATAGCCCGGATAGAGGTCGTTGAACATCTCTCTTGATACTTTTCCGTGGATCAGGCTAACCCCATTTACGTTCTGTGCAAGTTTTGCAGCAAGCACGCTCATGGAATAATCTTCGTGCGGGTCCTGAGGGTTCATTTTTCCGAGGCCCATGAATGTTTCCCAGCTTATTCCAAGCCTGTCTGCATAATGCGGCATATATGTCCGCAACAGATCTTCGCTGAAATAGTCATGACCTGCCGGTACCGGTGTGTGTGTTGTAAACAGGCTGCTGGCGCGGACCACCTCAAGTGCTTCATAAAAACCAAGTTGTTCATTCTGGACAAATTTGCGCAATCGCTCCAAACCGGTAAACGCCGCATGGCCCTCATTGCAATGATAGATGTCTGGTTGCAATCCCAGTGCATCAAGGATGCGTATCCCTCCGATTCCCAGTAAGAACTCTTGTTTGAACCGGTTTTCCCAGTCCCCCCCATAGAGCTGGTGTGTAATAAAACGGTCAAATGACTGGTTTTCATGCACATCTGTGTCAAGCAGGAACAATGGAACCCTGCCGACATCGATCCGCCATACCCTGACATGCAATGTACGTCCGGGAAAAGCTATAGAGACCCTGATTTGTTTGCCATTCTCGTCGCGGGCCGGTACCGCAAACATCCTGGCAAAATCGTGCGGGTGGTAGGAATCTGACTGTTCTCCGCCGGTGGTCAGGTTTTGTGTGAAATACCCATAACGGTACAACAGTCCGACGCCAATCATATCGATATTGTCATCGCTGGCCTGTTTGAGAAAGTCCCCGGCAAGCACACCGAGTCCGCCGGAATAGATCCTGATGTTTTCATCCAGGCCATATTCCATCGAAAAATAGGCAATCTTCTGCGACGCCTTTTTTTCTCCTTCCTGCATGTAGGCAGTGAATTTATTACTAACATCAGCATATTGCTTCATAAATGTCCCGTCTTGCTGCAAGCGATCATAATGTTCCATTGTAAGGTGCTCCATCAGCACAACAGGATTTTTCCCGCATTGAACCCACAGTCCAGCGTCGATGCTGGCAAACAGATCGCGTGCCTCATAATTCCATGTCCACCATATATTCCTGGCCAGCTCCGGCAGCATGTTCAGGGATTCAGGAACATTGATCTGGATGGTTACTTTTTCCCATCGCGGACGCATACTCTCGGGTGGGGGCATGGGAACAGCTTTCTTCTCCGGCTGCTTTTTGCCCTTGTAAAGATCATAACGACCGGCTGCTTTTTGCAGCACAAAATCATACGCTTCACGGTACTTGCCCAAATGGTGGTCCTCCCATATCAAAACGCTGCCACCATGTGCATCACCTGACTGCTGTTTGTCTGTATCGGGACCGGGAGTGATCAAATCCGGCTTTCTGCCATGAAGCATCTCACAGGTATTGCCGGTTTCAGTGGAGACGGCAACGAAGGCATCGGCATTTTCTGCTGAAACCTGTTCAAGGCTGTGTTTCGATACTATATCAAGCGACTGTACTTTTGACTTAATATTGAAATGTTCATCCAGGCCGGTCAGTGATTCCCCGGTTTCTTCCATTGATGCAGCCAAAATGGGATTGTGAACAGTAAATACTGTTCCACACTGGGGTACATTTTCCTTGAGATACAAAACCCCGGTCCCTGTCATCCAGTTATGAAAGTGTGCAACGAGTTTGTCGTTGACGCCAAGATGGTACTGGTAAAAACGCTCAATAACCTGTCCGGCTGCATATCCAAACATTGCAGGTTCGGTATAGTCCCACTTGCCGCTAAGGGAGTTCAAACCAAATTGCAGCCAGAAATCGCCAAAGATCTTATCCTTCTTGCCAAACAAGGGGGTAAAGTCAATCAGAAAAGCGATGGGATCACCGGCTGTACGCCATCTTCCAATGCGAACGTGGATGTTCTCCCTGGCTGCTTGCTCCCGCCAGGATCTAAAGAGCTGAGGGTCTTCTATGAATTCAGGGTTTTCGTGTGTTTCTTTCCAAACATCGGGTCCGATCGTAATATAGTTGTCTTTGAGTTGTTCATACATCAGGGGAGCCTTTGAACTGATAAGCGGATACAGTCCGTTTACCTTATTGCATACTTCCCAGCTGACTTCAAAGAGATAATCAGGCATTAACTGTTGATTCATTGTTCATTGTTAACTTTAGTTTCTACTACATTTTCCGGGGTGTGCCGGCGCAATGCTTTACGCCCCGTTTATTTCATTCGTTTGCTTTTCTACCCGGTTTACAAGATCTGACAATACATTCATATAGTTGATAAAGGCATCGTAGGGCGAGCTGTAGGGGTTGAAGTATTTATGTACATCACCATCGGAGAACCATTTTGTGCACATATAGTAGAAATGGTCGCTCGCCTGGAGATATCGCCAGTTACGTGTAAGTCTGCCGTCATCCAGCTCCCTGATTTTTCCTTCAATGCCATAAAGGGTGTTAAATGCCTCATCCTGAAGCTCATTGCCAAGCCATGCCGTTAAGTCACGCTCCTCATCCGCCCATGAAACAGGGTAGGGTACGTGCAATTGTGCTGCCGGCTGAAGCTCTTTCGATACCCCGGCCGGTGTTTTAAAGCGCATACCATGCTTTTCTATGGCCAGGGAGGGAAAGGCTTTCAGGAAATCAAAAATACCCGTCTCTGCCCATTGGTGTTCACCAAAGGTCTCGTAATCCATAAACAGGTTGATCGTCTCATCCTTCTCATCCATTTTTTCCAGCCACGATATAAATTTTTCTGCCGTCAGGGGCCATTCATTCCAACGTCTCTCCGAAAAACGGAAAGCAATATCGTCAGACAAACGGAAGTTTTTTAACAACAGCTTCAGCTTTGGGTTTGAAGCACTGCAATACAAGAGGTTCGGACTCTTCCATCCCAGAATATGCCTGGCACCTTCTGTAAGCATGGTTCCAAAACCCAGGTCGTACACCATATTGCCAATGTCGTCTGAATAAACCAGTTCCGTATTGCGAAAAGTTACCGGTTTTTGACCAAACAGCGCTTCTGTTTTTTTAACATGTATGGATACCTGTTCGGCAAACTCGTTTTTGCTTTTCAATGATGCAAGGGAATGTGCCCAGGTTTCAGCCAGGAATTCAACGGAACCGGATGCAGCCAATTCCTGGAAGCTCTTTAAAACAGCAGGGGCATATTGTTCGAATTGCTCAAGTGCCAGTCCGGATATGCTGTAAGCCACTTTAAAGTCTTGGCCATATTTTTTTATCAACGACATGATCACCTCATTGGCAGGGAGATAGCATTTTTCTGCCACCTGCTGCATGATGTAACGGTTGGCGTAATCATCAAAATAATGATCGTGACTGCCAATGTCAAAAAAGCGGTAGGAGGATAACCTGTATGGTTGGTGTACCTGGAAATAGAAACATATTGACTTCATATTTATGCTGTTTTTGGTTGGCAGTCTTGGTACAGGCAATTCACCGCCCGGTACAGACAGGCAAAATGCATTCAGGATTACTTGCTATTTATGTACCATCTGTCTGTAAATCGTTTTTACCTTGTTCCCTGCCTGTTCCCATTTAATATTTTCCACTTCATTTTTTCCGTGATTTCTGAACATGGTATTCATCGACGGGTAATGAAGTACCCCGTATATTGCATCAGCCATGGCATCGACATCCCAGAAGTCTACTTTCAGTGCGTGACTGAGCACTTCTGAAACGCCCGACTGTTTGGAGATGATGACGGGCACATTTGACCGCATGGCTTCCAGGGGCGATATGCCGAAGGGTTCTGATACAGAGGGCATCACATATACATCGCTGAGGCCAAACATACGGTCTACGTCATCCCCTTTGAGGAACCCGGTAAAATGAAACCGTGTTCCCATACCCAGGCGCGCAACACGTCTTATCATACCTGGCAGCATGTCACCACTCCCGGCCATGACAAACCGTACATTGGGATCCTTCTGAAGCACTTTATATGCCGCTTCAATGAAATACTCCGGACCCTTCTGATAGGTGATCCGTCCGAGGAAGGTAACGATCTTTTCTTCCAGGTTTTTTTTGATACCGAGGTATGAAAGCTCTTTTGGAGGGTCTACTCCATTGTGTACGGTGATCACTTTCTCTGGAGATATGCCATAACGGTGAATGACCAGGTTCCTGGTAAAATGACTGACTGCGATCACCCGGTCGGCCATCTCCATTCCGGTTCTTTCTATTTCATATACTGATTGGTTAATATTATTGCCTGAACGATCAAATTCTGTGGCGTGCATGTGCACAACCAGTGGTTTGCCACTGATCTTCCTTGCCTCCAAACCTGCCAGGTAGGTAAGCCAGTCGTGTGCATGAATGACATCAAATTCATTGTCGCGGGCGATATTGGACGCAACGACCGCATACCGGCGCACTTCTTCCATAAGGTTCTTCCCGTACCCGCCGGTAAAGTTGAACTTTTGGGTGTGGAGGTTTAGCTGGTCAATGCCCAGGCCACTTTCCAGCTGTTCTGTCATTCGGTAGTATTCGTCTTCGGTAGCATAGGGCAGGAGGGTTGAATCAATTTCCATGTAAGAGATCTTGTCCTCGTGCGAACGGTACACCTCATCCCTTACGTCAACCGCAACATCGGAAGCATTGATAAGTCGGATGGCTCCCGGATCTTCGTCACCAAAAGCTTTGGGCACTACAAACAATATGTCAACACCTGCCTGCATGAGCGCTTTTGTTAATCCGTAGCAGGCGGTACCAAGTCCTCCGGAAATATGTGGGGGAAACTCCCATCCAAACATTAATACTTTCATAATCAATGCTTTTTGCTTGCGTTCATTATATTGTGCGTTCAATAAACCCTCGTTATGCTGCCACCGTCATTTTCCCGGCATGATCAGTCATGCAGGTTAACTGATCATGTTGCCAATGCGGAGCAGTTCCGCCAGACTGGGTGCAAACGAAATGGTGCCACGCGCTTCATGTGGCGGATCACCTTCGAAAATTTCTGAAACTGTTCCGATCCCCGCTTCGGTCAATGTCTCTTCAAATCCTTCAAAAATGCTATGGATAAACTCCATGTTGTCTTTGCCATACACTTTTTGCCATGCCCTGGCAAAAAAACCAAGCGGCCATACCCATACTGTGCCCTGGTGGTAGGCAGCATCGCGTGACAGGGCATCTCCCCTGTAACGTCCTTTGTACTGGGGGTCACGCGGCGATAATGTGCGCAGTCCACGGGATGTCAGTAATTCCTGAACACAGTTGTCAAGAATTTGTTTGATCTGCATGGCTGTTAATGGCGAATATTCCAGTCCGGCAGCAATGACCTGGTTTGGCCTTATCCGTAAATCCCGTTGGTTGTCATATACAAAATCAGCCAAAACACCTTGTTTGTCATCCCAGAAAAGTTCATTAAACGAGTCAGCTGCTTTGTCACAAAGACTGTTCCACTCAGCAACAAAATCCTGGTCTCCGGATGCTTCCGCCAATTCAATGGCATAGCGCATCGCATTGTACCACAAGGCATTGATCTCCACAACGTATCCAAACCTGGGTGTGTGGGTGTGTCTGTTTGTCGTGGCATTCATCCAGGTAAGCGCTGGTGCGCTGCGGTCTATGTGGACCAACCCGTTATCATGCATGCCAATATCTGATGAATACCCTTTTTTATATCCTTCCAGGATCATTTTGATCACTCCACCGTAGGTGTGCCAGGTTTCGGCCTTGTTGCCGTTCGCAAAAATGTGTTGTATTGCATGAAAGAACCATAAGGAGGTATCGGCGGCGTTGTATTGTTCTTTTTGCATGACCACAGATTCAGGGAAAAAAGGTCCCTTCATGCGACTGATCATATGATCAACGATCCTGCGGCATACATCATGGTTGTTAAGTGATCCCGACAGTCCGGGCAGTGAAATGAATGTAAACCTGCCCGAGTAATCTATCCAGGGAAAACCGGCAATTAGGGAAACCTGGTTGTTGCGGACAATGAAGAATTGTTCGGCGGCATTCATAATGCTGCTCTGGAAGCTATTCCTGGGTATCCGCTTTTTTATCTCCTCTTCGAATTGTTCAGGCAGCATACCTGGTTGTGTTTCTTCGGTAGCAGCAGAGAGGATTATGCTTTTGCCTTTCTCTATGGCCACTTCAAAAAATCCGGGTATATACAGGTCTTCATGCGCCTCATAGCCCCTCTGTTCTTCAGCTATGTATTCTATGTCATTATACCAGTCGGGTTCATGGACATAGTCGGCGTTGCCGGCTGACAGCTGCAGGTATAGATTGGGGTATCCTTCGTACATCCTGACGCTGATGCCATTGGCAACCGGGGTGTATTTTGTGTTCAGGTCAATGTTCCGTTTGCTGAGCCTGTGAATATTGCGAAAGGACAAAAATGGCTGCAACCGCAAAATGGTTGGCGAATGCGCCTCCACGAGGGTGTACCGGATCATAACCATGTCTTTGTCGGTCACGAACAGGGTCTCCCTGGTGATCACCACGCCACCTACCCTGTAGGTTATAACCGGAATTATGTCGGCAGAAAAGTCACGCACATATTTGTGCCCTTTGGGGTGAAAACTGCCGGGGTATTTGTTGATGCCAAGGTTGAATGCGGCATCACGCTGAACTACTGTTTCGTCAACTTTTGATAACAAAACGTGGTAGTCGCCGTCAAGTGCCGGTGGCTGACATATGAGCAAGCCATGATATTTGCGGGTGTTGCAGCCCAGTATTGTCGTACAGGAAAAGGCACCGGAACGGTTTGATCGCACCATTTCCTTGTTTAAGGAATACTCCAGGTTGATCAACTGTGTCTTGTCAAATTTTATATATCCCATAGCGTAACATAAAAAACAGAGGCGTTTGTTTTCTGCGCAAGCCTTGAATAAGAAAACCAAGCCTTGCTTTTCTACCAGCCACTAAATTAAACATTTTTTTTAACAGTCTTGTTATTAACTGCAAAGTACAGGAAATAATTTGGTGTCCGCCTCTAATGTCCGGTTTCTGCGTAATACTTGTTTCAAAAACAGATTTTTACAAGAGTAAACTCCTTGGTTTTCAAAACTACGCAAGCCTTGAACCCGAACAGGTTGGTTCAGGTGTTTGGACTTTGCGGACAGACACGATATTTACTGGAAGGATTCTCCGGTGGGATTTGGCCGTCCGGCAGGCGCTTTCACCCTGCCCCAGCTGTTTGACTGTTTCCTGAGGAAGTGCAGGAAACGGTCGCTGACTGTCTGTTGTTCAAAGTTTTGCAGGTCGGGCTGACCGGCGTTCACCCAGGCAGTAAACCAAAAATCGCCGGTTGTCTTGACAGCCCGTTGCATTTGTCTTTCCACCATACCATTTAATCCATAATGGAATGCACTGGAAAATGGTTGTGAATAAACCCTTGTTGTTGACTGGCCGCGCATTTCATAGGCATACATTTGGTCTTCGGGGAATGCCGCCGACAGACTGTCAAACACATGGAAGATGGTGTCTGTTTTATAATGGCTGATTTTTATAAGCTCCCATGCTTTTTCCAGCGGATCGGGAATGTATTCTGCCCTGCCGGTGAAGAAATGGTAATTGCTGGCGAAGAGTTCCGGCAACCGGCTCTCCCAAAAGGCATGAATACCCCTTTGTGCCGGGGTGCGTCCGTTATAATGCCTCGTTGTATGCAAGGGGGTACAGGCGTCTGCAACATAGTGGCCAAGGTGGGCTGACAAAAGGAGGATGCGCTCCGTTTCGCCATCGGCAAATGCCCGGGTGAGCCGGTAAACCATCTTATCGATATGCCATGGCAAAATCCCGTACCTGCGGAGTGTATCTTCCGAAAAACGTTCTGCAGCTTCATTCCATCTGACAGGCATCACGCAAAATGGGTGCACGCCATAGTGATCGATATCAATATAATGACGTTCCGCCTCACCCGGTACAGCATGTGCCCGTCGGTCGGGGTCTATGGACCGTTCAGACAGGAACTCAATATTGTTTTTGAACAATCCGATCATCTCCGGTGGCAATGTAAATACCGCCATCCGGTTGATCTTCCTGTGGGCAAAAAAACCAAAGGAATATCCGTTGTGGAACAACATCATAAAACACGCACAGACAAACAGTGGTGCAATGATTTTTTTTGCCCATAGCTGGTTCATTGGCTCCCTTTTTAATAAGCAATCCTGATTGCAGCCCGAATCAGGTTGGGTGTAAAAATATGGATAAATCGATCAGGAAGCCAGGGTCAAAAACCTTACAGGCTTTTAATGTCGATCAGGCGGTTGTCTTTCAGTATGGGGACTACCTGGTGGCTGTCGATGGTGAGGCTGTATTCAAGTATGTCATCAAGTCCGAGGCGCTTCAGCCGGTGCCTGTGTGCGGCTTTTTCTATATAGGTAAGGGGGTCATTCTTTGCTGATTGCCACAGGTCGGCCGATGCAATGGCTGAGTCGCACATGGTATGAAACTGCCCGTTACCCAGGGTGATGATCTTTTCTGTCGCCGCCCCGGCAAAAAGGGTGTCCTCAAGGCTGAAACGGTCTTTCCAGCCAGCACAGAGTATAATGATCTCTTTTCTTTGGTGGACGGCGAAAGTACATACGGCAGTAAGATTGGTGAATGCTCCGATGACCACCTGGCTGTTGCTTTTTGCAGCCAGGCGGATGGCTTTTGTACCGTTGGTGGTATTCATGGCAATGATCTTTCCCTGTAGTCCCGGTTCTGAAAAATTAAAGGGGGAGTTGCCAAAATCGGCACAGGCAAGTGTCTTCCCGTCACGTTCGCCGGCCGACACGTACCCTTTCGACTTCCATTTTTGGCTTTCTTCAATACGTTCAACCGGGATGATGGCCTTCACTTTGTTGTGAAAAGCGGCACACATCGCTGTGCTTGCCCTGAAAATGTCGGTAACGATCACCAAAGCGCCGTCCTGTTCAAACAGGTGCCATGACAGGGGCGAGAAACAAACGCTAACCCGGTATTCACCGTTCTCACTGTACATTATCTGTTTGTTTGTTGGATTAAATACAATATAACATGTTATGTCAGTTATCGAATCATGCAGTGATTGTCACGGTGTCAGCCTTTTTTATAAAATGGCAGTTTCACAACGGTGGCATCCATGGCTTTTCCGCGTATCTCTATCAAAACCTCCGTGCCTGCTTTGTTTAAGGGGGTTTTGATATAACCCATGCCAATGGGCTTTTTAAAAGTGGGCGACATGGTCCCTGATGTGACGCGGCCAATGGTTTCGCCCTGCTGGTCCAGTATGGGGTAACCTTTTCGTGGGATGGCCCTGCCGGAGAGCCCGAATCCGGCCAGCCGGCGCGATACCCCTTCTGTTTTCTGTTTCAGCAGGTAGTGCTTGTTGACAAAATCTTTATGATCGGTAAACTTTGTGGCCCAGCCAAGACCAGCTTCAATGGGGGAGGTGGTTTCGTCGATGTCGTTGCCATACAAACAGAAACCTGCTTCCAGTCGCAATGTATCTCTTGCAGCCAGGCCAATGGGCTTGATCCCAAAGTCTTTCCCGGCTTCCAGCACCGCATCATAGATCTTCAGTCCGTCTTCCCTGCGGCAATAAATTTCACATCCTTCGCTTCCGGTATACCCGGTGGTGGACAGGATCACGTCATTTACGCCGGCAAACCGGATGACGTTAAAGGTAAAAAACGGCATGTTCACGATGTCGGTGCTGGTAAGCTTTTGCATGGCTTTCATGGCCAATGGACCCTGGATAGCCAACTGGGCAATGTCGTCAGACGAATTGATGAGGCGGGCCCCGATCTTTTTGTTTTGCCTGTTCAGCCATTCCCAGTCTTTCAATGTATTGGACGCATTGACCACCAAAAGATATTTTTCGGCGTTGAAGCGATATACGAGGAAATCATCCACTATCCCACCCTGATCATTTGGGAAGCAGCTGTATTGAACTTTTCCATCCGTCAACACGGAGGCATCATTTGAACTGACCCATTGTACCAGGTCGAGTGCTTGTGGACCTTCAACCCATATCTCGCCCATATGCGACACATCAAAAACACCAAGCGCATTTCTTACAGTCTCATGCTCGGCATTGACCCCTTCAAACTGGACCGGCATATAAAAACCGGCAAACGGAACCATTTTGGCCCCCATCTCTTCATGTTTCCCTTTAAGTACAGTGGTTTTCATTGCAAACGATTGATGTTAATCCCTATTATTCGATGTTTTCGATAAAGTTCACAAGTTCAAACTGGGGTGGGTCGCCTGCAGCGGTGCAAATGTATTCGGCTTCCGGATAGCGTCTGACCCAGTTATCGGCAAAGGTTTGAAAGCGTACGAAAAAGTGTACGTCGATGCCCCCGATTTGCGGTGTCATATCGGGATATTTATGTTGAAGCAACTGGATAATCCCCTCTTCTTTGATCCGCCTGAGCATCTCGGTCATCACCGCCTCGCTGCCCTCTGTTTCAGAGATCTGTCCGAGCTCCGGATCGGCATACTCGCCGCTCTGAAGCTTATCGAGACGGCGGCCAATGATACGGATGTCAAAATTCGAATAAAAAGCACTGGCACCATAATAATAAGCGAAGTCATCGAATGCGAACTCCTGTTGTCCGATCGGGTCAACTTCCACAAGGAACATGTAGTCATCTCTATCCATGGTAAAGATCACCGTAGGATCAAACGCCCATCCAACTTCTCCGAAAATGTACTGCTCTGTTCTTTCTTCCGTATATGGGACGGCCTCCCAGGTTTTGCCGTCATAGACAAACTTATCGATAACATCTATTGTCCGGGTGCCGTCATAATACCTGTATTTGAGCACCTGTTCGGCGTTGACTGGGGCATAGGGAAATGTGTTTTTCAGAAAAACAGGAAGGTAATTGCCGGGTGGGTTGTCTTCACTGAAATTCCCAAACTGTCCGACACTCCCCCCCCAGTTCCGGTAGTCGTCAGGGGTTAGTTCATACCCGACATAGGGTATGTCTTCCCTTGTTTCAAGCAGGGCCCACGCAGTCCCGTCATATTCGTAGGTGTCCTCATTGACCATGGCCATTCCGTCAGCCAGGTAGTTGTAAATAATCGTTGCCTGGTCATTGGGTTCTGAATCAGGGTATAGTCTGTTCAGCAGGAAC
>PWKN01000285.1 GCA_003559735.1 Bacteroidales bacterium
CTTGTAAAGATCTTCAGTGAAGACAGGGCTGAATACATTGACTGCCTGAACCTGGCCGAAGAAAATGAAGACATTGACGTATTCAGGGATTTCGTGTGCCGGCAGCAGATCAAGTTTTATGAACTGGAACTGGAAAAGTTCAGCAAAAGCAAATCGGGGTTTAACATGATGTTTTAATAAATGAAAGCGAATCATCAATAAAAGCATATAAAACAAAAAGGATAACAACCGTTTTTAATTCAATCAATAATCACAAAAATCCATCCAAATGAAGAAACAACATTACCTGATCCTGTTACTTGCATTAGCCATTGCCGCTTGCGGGCAGGCACCGCGCGAAACCGCTGATGAAGCTGAAGAACCCACGGATATAGCCGTATTATCGCCCGAAGAGCAAGGGTTTTTAGACAACCTGGCCAGTCTGTGCGGACAGTCGTTCAGAGGTGCGCAAACCTACATGCAGGAAGGCAGGGAAAGCTGGGAGCAATTCGACTTTGTAATGCACGTCACTGTTTGTGAAGACGATCACGTGCACATCCCCTTCCATCTGTCGGAAGACACATCGCGCACCTGGATGTTCATCAACGAGAATGGCAGACTGCGCTTCCGGCACGACCACCGCTATCCCGATGGCACCCCCCACGACCTGACCATGTACGGCGGCTACAGTGATGGCAAAGGTACTGCCATCGCCCAGTATTTTCCAAAAGACGACTACTCAAGGAAAATGCTGGATGAAGACTATGGTCGTGAATGGCATGTCGTACTTGACGAAGACCTCACAAACATGTCATACCGCCTGCTTTATTCCGGGGAGATAGTGTTTCAGGCCGACTTCGACCTGGCAAACCCTATATAGCAAGCGTTCCAGCAACTGCTTGAAGAAATGGTGTCAACCCCACATAATTACTTCTTGCGAAAGCCTGTTTACCTTGATAATCCGCATGGGTGGATTCCGCATATCCCTTTTGCGTTGTTCCTGACAGAGACAATGAAACCTGAAACTTTTGTTGAACTGGGTACATACAGCGGAAATTCATACTTCGCTTTCTGCCAGGCAGTGAAAGACCTGCAACTGTCAGCCAAATGCTTTGCCGCAGACACATGGCAGGGCGACAGACACGTGGGACAATACGGGACTGAAGTATATCAAAGGGTTAAAGAGATCAATGAAAAGGAGTTTTCAGCATTTTCAGAATTGATGCCCATGCGTTTTGATGATGCCTTGCATCGCTTCTGCGATGGAAGTATTGATCTCCTGCATATTGATGGCACGCATACCTACGAAGCCGTAAAAAACGACTTTACAAACTGGTTTCCCAAAGTCAAACAGGGTGGGGTAATTTTGATGCATGATACAACGGTCAGAAAAGAGGGCTTTGGGGTATGGAAATTTCTGAAGGAGGTCAAAGAAAAATACCTTGTGTTTGAATTCCAGTTCAGCGAAGGTCTGGCATTGGTGTGTAAAGATGAGCATACTGACCCGGCAATCATTGATTTTATCAGATTGGCAAATGATGATGCAATGGTGAGCAGGTTTTTTGAACTTCTGGGGACAAACATCCTGCTGGAAAGGGAAAAAACGTTATTCAGGAAAGAAGTGCTCAATATGCGGATGAAGACCGCTGAACTGAACAGGCAGTTGCTGGAAAAGCAAAAAGAGATCAAACGGTTAAAAAAGGGGTTGTCAAACATGGGCAACCCTGACTGATTATTAAACCAATTGCTGACACCTATGGGTATGCTGTTTAAAATTGCCTGGCGGAACCCTCCAGTTTAATCAGGCGGCAATAACGGTCCGCCACCTTCCAGTATATCCCGGTCAGATGCACGCATTTCGATGAGGTAATGACGGTCAGCTTTCGGATCACTGACCACCTGGTAAAACTTGTCCTCAGAGGCCTTCAGTAAATGTCCTGAACTTCGCCGATCAGTCGTCGACAAGATCAGGAAGTGTTCCCCTTCTTTAAGGACTGCCCTGATTGTCACTGTTCCGTGAATATTCACCGACACCCTGTCAATGAACAGGCGAAGTGGCTGCTTTTCGAAAAGCGTCATAACAAGCACATCCCCCTTTTCAAAGAAGGCATCAGTCCTGACCCCTTCGTGCAGATGAACTTCCCGAAAACGGGTCACCACATTACGCTGGTTATAAAAATGGAGCCATTGATCCCTGTCATCAAGTATGTCAGAATAAGTGACAAACAATTGATGTTCCAGTTTATTATTCATTGCAATAGTGTCTTTGTGTTCCGGTTCAGCTTGTAGTTCGCCCTGCCTGTTTCCGACAGACGCCGGACGTGAGCAGGCAATGGTCAAAGCCATGACCGATATGATTAAAATCTGCTTTTTTTTCATACTTCCCTGGTTTTGATTTTTATTGTGCACTACCGCCTTCTTCTGCTGACTTCAAAGGAAATCCCTGCCACCATTCAGTATCTGTTCCAGCCCAACATCCCATAATACAAGGATGCAATATAAGAAAATTTTGCTTGTTATGATCTGTTGTCTGGAATTAATCATTATGCTCAATTCTGACAAACAACAGCACAATCGAAAAAACATTCGTTTAAAAAAAAATATTACCTTTGCCTTCTTTTATTCAGAATGGAAAACGGATTACCATATCAAACCAGTAATTGCCAGATATGGTGGCAGGGCCTCCCTGCCGCCTGACAAGAATATTACCCTGCCGGGAGCGCTGCTCCTACTTCCAACCGGTATTCTATGCAATGGCCGGCCCGGATTATTTTTCAAAACCCAAACAAAAATAATTTACTTTAACTGAACAATTATGGAATACAAGTATCATTTGTCTGAAAGTGAAATGCCCCGTTTTTTCTATAACATAGTGGCCGACATGCCCAATAAGCCCATGCCGCCGCTGCATCCAGGCACACGCGAGCCGATTACCCCCGACCTCCTGGAACCGTTGTTTCCCCGTGACCTGATATTGCAGGAGGTTTCGACCGAACGTTATATAGAGATCCCCGAAGAGGTAAGAAAGATATATGCCCAATGGCGCCCCACCCCGCTATTCCGGGCCCGGAACCTTGAAAAACTAATTGATACCCCCGCACGGATCTTCTATAAATATGAAGGGGTAAGTCCTGCCGGCTCACATAAACCGAATACGGCTGTCGCCCAGGCATTTTACAACAAAGTGAGCGGGGTAAAAGGGATAGCTACCGAGACTGGTGCCGGACAATGGGGTACCGCTTTGGCATTTGGGTGCCAGTTATTCGGACTGGATTGTGAGGTATATATGGTACGTGTCAGCTACGACCAAAAACCTTACCGCAAGGTGATGATGAACACTTTTGGCGCCCAGGTTTATCCGTCTCCATCCGACCGCACCGAGTTTGGCAGAAAGATGCTGAAGAAAGATCCTGGTTCGAGCGGAAGTCTGGGGATTGCCATTTCAGAAGCCATTGAAAAAGCCGCTGCCGACCCCAAAACACACTATGCACTTGGCAGTGTGCTGAACCATGTGCTCCTGCACCAGACCATTATAGGCCAGGAATCATTGCTGCAAATGGAGAAAGCCGGACATATGCCCGATATTGTGGTAGCCCCGTTTGGGGGTGGCAGCAACTTTGCCGGAATTGCTTTCCCCTTTCTGCACCTGAACTTCACCAAAAATCAAAACATCAGGTGTATCGCCGTTGAACCAACCTCTTGTCCGAAACTCACCCGCGGATCATTTAAATACGACTTTGGCGATACTGCAGGTATGACCCCCCTGCTGCCCATGTTTACACTGGGTCATGATTTTATGCCCAGTGCGATACATGCCGGTGGATTGCGTTATCATGGAGCAGGCGTGATTGTAAGCCAGCTGCTGAAAGACCAGCTGATAGAAGCTGTGGCGCAAAACCAGGAACGTTGTTTCTCTGCCGGAATGGATTTTATCCGTTCAGAAGGGATCATACCGGCACCTGAAGCCACCCATGCCATCGCAACGGTGATCGATGAGGCCATTCAATGCCGGGAAGAAGGTACTCCTAAAAATATCCTCTTCAACCTGTGTGGTCATGGCTATTTTGATATGGGTGCCTATGCCGACTACATGGCTGGAAAGCTAAAAGATGCCCCGGCCGACGAAGATGCGATCCGTAAATCGCTCAAAACACTGGATGCACTGCAACCACCTGCCAGGTAAATGATTGGCCAAAATATTGCAGGGTACAGCCAGAATAACGGCTATTGTAACAGCTTATGATGCCAACCTGCCACTGCATCACCCGTTACCGTTATGTCATTCGCGCTTGTTTCTCTCCCGCTCCCAATAGGTGGAGCGGCCGAGAAACCGCATACCCATCACATATCCCCTCATACGCAAAGTGTTGGTGCCATCCAGCCGCATATACGCACTGTAAGTCCTTCCGTTTTCAGGATCATAAATGGTGCCGCCACTCCATTCGCCTTTTTCCTGGTCGTAGGAAAACCCTTCAAGAATTTCCAATCCGGCCAGCGGCCTGCTGCGCAATGATCTATCAGGATTTTCATCGTCGCGCTTGGGTAATCCGTCATCATCAAGCGGCTCTTCCAGCCAGACGATCCTTCCGTAAAACTGGCCGTCATCGCCACGGCTGATCTCAATCTGCGACTGCCCCTCTTCGGTAAGCCAATAACCAACAATACGGGATGGCTGTCCCACCAGAACAATACCCATACTCATCAACACTGCTGCCAATAGTCCACGTCTTTTCATAGCTTAATCATTGGATTTTTAAATGAGTGTATAAAAGTATGTATTTTTTGCCAACCAGCTTACCCGGAAAGCCTAAAAAAAAATCGCGTATATTTGTAATAACATGAATATTGTATGTTGTGCTGTCATGACCTTTAATTTGCCGATGGAGAAATGATTGTATTGATGGTTTTAACCAAAATAACCAGGGGATGGATAATGATGGCCTGCATCGCGTATCATTGTGCTGCAGGAGGTCCTGTTGCTGCATCCTCTCCTGCGCCCGACCCCGGTGAAGAAGAATTCATCGCCAGATCCGCGGTTGCCCTTACCTTCGATGACGGCCCTGACAGACGAAATACACCAGCCATCCTTGATATATTGAACGACTACGAGGTCAAGGCTACTTTTTTCCTTATCGGAGAACAGATGTCCTATCACCCTGCCATCGTAAAACGCATTCATGAGGAGGGACACCTGGCAGCAAATCACTCCTGGAGCCATACCGGTTTTAATGAGCTGAGCATTCGCTGCGTCATTGGAAAGGAACTGCTGCCGACTGACAGTCTGCTGGAGTTGCTCACTGGCCAAGCCACACGCATACTCAGACCTCCTTACGGTGCGATGCCCGATACCACACTGTACAGACTGAGAAATGAAGGGTGGAGGGTAGTACGATGGTCTCTTGACACCTTCGACTGGAACAGTGCGTATAACACGCCGTGTACCATTGTTGACAGGGTCAGGGAACGCATACACCCGGGTGCCATTATCCTGATGCACAGCGGCGGCGGCAACAGAAAAAACACCATCGAAGCCCTGCCACTACTCATTGAAATGATCCAGGAACAAGGCTTTGATTTTGTTACAGTGGATGCACTTTTGTTTTGACTGAATTATTCATAGCTAAAAACCAATTCAGGCCATGAAGATCATTAACCTTTTCTTTTTTTTCGTAATGGTGGTGATGAACTACCTCGCCAATGCACTGCCGATCAACAACAAAACCACCGGTGCCTTATCGGCGCAATATCCCAACCTGTTTGTGCCGGCAGGCGTGACATTTTCCATCTGGGGCGTCATTTACCTGATGCTTGGAATATTTGTTGTGCTGCAATTCCGGACACAACATAAAGCATTGATCTCATCCATCGGGTGGGCATTTGCCCTGAGCTGCCTGCTTAATGCGCTCTGGATCATAGTCTGGCACTACGAAAAATTATCTCTTTCGGTTTTGGTCATGCTGGGCTTGCTGGCTGTTTTGGTCTATATCAACCTGCAACTGCGCGACCAGCCTTCCGGACTGATCAAGGCGGCATTTGGCATTTACCTTGGCTGGATATGCATTGCTGCCATAGCCAATATCACAGCCTTACTGGTCCACTTCAACTGGACCGGGTGGGGCATCAGCGACCAGTCATGGGCCATGGTGATGATCATTGCCGGCTTCATAATCACTGCACTGGTCGTCTGCGGACTGCGAAACCCTTTTGTCGGACTGGCAGTTATGTGGGCGTTCGCAGGTATCGTGATCAACCGGCATGCCAGCCATATGGCCATTGCACATACAGCCGTAATTGCCGCCATTGCCATGGCAATAGTTGCCCTTTATGCTTTTATGAAAAAACCTGGCTAAAGATCTGTTATCAGAATAACCATAAATAAATAACAAAACGCATGACACAACATAACGACAAAGAAACCAAACACTGGTATGCCATGCCCGCCGATAAGGTGGTGGCTGCATTTGATGCAGATACAGAGAAGGGATTAAGTGAACAAGAAGCGGCCAGCCGGCTGGAGAAGCATGGCCGGAATGAGATCCCAAAAGGTCCGGGTCGCACCTGGTGGCAACGGTTGCTTGCCCAGTTCAACAACGTATTGATCTTTGTCCTCATCGCTGCTGCCGTGATCACTGCACTGATGGACCATTGGATAGACACTTGGGTCATCCTGGCAGTCGTCCTGGTGAATGCGCTCATTGGTTTTCTGCAGGAAGGCAAGGCAGAAAAGGCACTTGAAAGCATCCGTGAGATGTTGTCACTCGAAGCTGTAGTTACCCGCGATGGGAAAAAACAGAAAATCGATGCTGAAGAGCTGGTACCCGGCGACATCGTAATGCTGAAGTCAGGCGACAAAATCCCGGCCGATATCCGCCTGGTTAGATCGAAAGACCTGCGGGTTGAGGAATCTCCGCTTACCGGGGAGTCAACGAGTGTCAACAAAACCGTTGATCCCGTTGAAGAACGGTCCATTATTGGGGACCAGACATCAATGGCTTTTTCCGGCACGGTGGTAACCTATGGAAAAGCGACTGGAGTTGTCACTGCCACAGGTACAGAAACGGAAATAGGCAAGATCAACAAGATGATGTCGGAGGTGGAAGAGATCACCACGCCACTGCTGCAAAAAATCGAACAGTTTGGAAAATATCTGTCACTGGTTATCCTGGGTATCGTCATCTTGTTTTTTGCGTTTGGTTATTTTTTCAGGTCAGACGAATACGAACTGGTTGAGCTTTTTATGATCGTTATCGGCTTGATTGTGGCAGCCATTCCCGAGGGACTTCCTGCCATTATGACCATCACACTGGCCATAGGTGTGCAACGGATGGCCGCACGCAACGCCATCATCCGCCGGCTGCCATCGGTCGAAACCCTGGGCTCGGTCAATGTGATATGTTCCGATAAGACCGGCACCCTGACCCGAAATGAAATGACAGCAAAAACGGTGATCACAACTGATAAAGAATACCAGATAGAAGGCACCGGATACGCACCGCAGGGAAAATTTTCATCTGACGGTACGTCCGTCGACCCCGAAGACGAAAAAGTGCTCTGGCAGTTGTTGCAGGCTGCAAAAGCCTGCAACAACGCTGATATATCAAAAGACAGCAGTGGTGAATGGAAGCTCACCGGTACGCCAACCGAGGGGGCTATGCTGACGATGAGCCATAAAGGCGGACTGAAGGACTTTAAGCCCGAACGTGTCGACTCCATCCCTTTTGAGTCTGACCATAAATACATGGCCACTCTGAATAAAGTGGATGACAAACAAATGGTATTTGTGACAGGTGCACCCGAACAGGTAATCGATATGTGTACCAGGCAACTGTCGGAGAAGGGGGCGCAGGACATCGACAGGGATTTCTGGGAAGAAAAGATGGAAGCAGCGGCTGCAAATGGGAACCGCCTGATTGGGGTGGCGTTCAATGAGGCAGATAAAAACCGTACCGAGATCGACAAGGATGATTGTGAACACAACAAGATATTCCTCGGACTGGTGGGTATCATTGATCCCCCGAGAGATGAGGCCGTTGATGCGATCAAAGAGTGTAAGGAAGCTGGTGTCCAGGTAAAAATGATCACTGGTGACCACGTGATTACCGCAAAAGCCATTGGCAAGGATATTGGCATTGGGGATGGGGAAAAGGCATTGTCGGGGAAAGAACTGGAAGAGATGGGCGATGATCAGCTCAGAGAGGTGGTCGATGAATACGATGTATACGCCCGCACCACGCCCGAACACAAGCTCCGGCTGGTAAAGGCCTTGCAGGCAAACAACAAACTGTGTGCTATGACAGGCGATGGGGTCAACGATGCTCCGGCACTGAAAAAAGCCAATATTGGCATTGCAATGGGCATCAAGGGCACCGAAGTGTCGAAGGATGCTTCAGAGATGGTGCTTGCCGATGACAACTTTGCCTCAATCGCTAATGCCATTGAAGAGGGACGAACAGTTTACGACAACATACGCAAAGCACTGCTGTTTATCCTCCCCACCAACGGGGCCGAATCACTGGTGCTTATGGCAGCAATACTCATAGGAATGGCCATGCCAATCACTCCCCTCCAGATCCTGTGGGTTAATATGGTTACCGCCGTCACCCTGGCCCTGGCCATCGCCTTCGAACCAATGGAAGAGAAAGTGATGGAACGTCCGCCTCGCAAGCCCGACGAGCCAATCCTCGGGGGCCTCTTTATCTGGCGGATCGCGTTCGTTTCTTTCGTGATCGGCGGACTGACCCTGGGGGTGTTCAACTACTTTGAGCAAACCATGGGCGCCGACACCGGCATTGCGCGGACTGTCGCAGTAAACACCCTGGTAGCCGGACAGCTTTTCTATCTGTTCAACTGCCGGCAAATCAAAACCCCGGCACTCAGCAGGGACTTCTTTGGTAACAAATACGTATTTTTTGCCGCAGGAGCACTTGTCCTGCTGCAGCTGTTTTTTGTATATGTCCCATTTATGAACACCTTCTTTGATACCGCACCCATAGAAGGGCACTATTGGTGGTATTCATTGGCTGGCGGACTGATCGTGTTTGCTGTGGTGGAGCTGGAAAAAATAATTATCCAGAAAAGGAGATAAAAGACCGTTTAAAGCTGCAGCAGCTCTATGTCGCCATAAACCAGCATATTGTCATTTGCCAGGGCAATACAGGCGATGATATCTGTATGGACAGAGATGATCTGATCAACCTTTTTCAGGTCAGTGTCCGACCGGATGATGTTGCACAGGGATGTTGCCCATGCATCAGCAAGGGCCGGCACCTTGCATACGACGCTCACCAGGTCTGCCTTACCGTAACTGAATGAGTGACCGAATTTTCCCGACGACGAACAAATGCCACAGGGTGAGAGTCCACCATGCAATAATATTCCCGTCTCCCCCAATAACCCGTGGTTGTCTGTCTCCAAACGAACAACAAGTGAAGATGCAAACACTGCAGCTATGTCACCCCCGTTTTCGATCACCAGCTCTGCCGAAGGGAACATCCCGGTAATGTCTTTCGCCACAGACCCCGATATGGCACCAGCCACTGCTGCCATCGGACCAACCCCTGCTTTCTTCCCTGCCTCAGCCATCTGATGAATGATTGCCTTGTCACCCGGCACATCATCCAGCGGAACATGCCTGGTGAAAAATGCAGGGTCTGTCAGCATATAAGTCTCAATTTCTCTTCTGCTCCTTATGATATAACGGGCAACATGACCAGGCAGCCAGCTTTGATAAAAACGGGGCGTAATGCCTATCCATAAATCGGTCTCCTTTTCCTGCACCCGGAAATAAGTGAACCGTTCATCATTTTTTTTGTCGCGGTATTTTCTTTGCTGGTACATTCTTGCAACAATTCACTGTTTTGCTGTGATAGAGATGGATTAAAAACTGAATGAAAACAGTCTTAGCGGACAAGCTTTCAGACACAGACTGCATGCTATGCATTTTTCAGGTGCGAATACCAGCTGGCTCTCATTATCCATGCCGAGGGCCCCTGAAAAACAAACCGCAGTGCATGCTCCGCAATGCACGCATTGATCAGCGTCATAATGTATGCGCGACGATATTTCATCAATGCCAACCCGCCTTTTTGTCAAAAACCCTATGCTGTTTTTAATGGAAGCCTCTTCCCCGCCCAGTTCAATAACCATAAAGCCGCCTTTGCGGGCATCGATCCCTGCACGCAATATGTTCACTTCAACGGCAACTTCCTTGATAAGGTTGCAGATAATGGGTTCTTTGGTGATCTCAGGATGAAACCTGAGGTAGTATATGCTTTTCATTTGTATGTGTTTTGCGTTTTTATATTTCTGACAAGTTAACCAGACCCTCCTCCCGTCTATTTCAGTTGATGGATCTTGTTGTTTCCCGGCAAGGAAGCAACTGCATCTGTAAGGAGGAAGCTCCCCGACAATATCCTGTTTCGCAACTCATCACATATTTCCAAAGCCATTTTTACGCTCGACAGGGATGCTGTGGGGATCCTCCTGCCATTGAGTTCAATCTCTCCCGACATCAGCTGTTCATAGTTAAACTGTCCAAGCGATGGCCTGCCAGCCATCCCATAGTCAAATACAAGGGTCTCAATGTCGCGGTTCCTTACCGACAGGGCACGGGCTGTAGCGGCATCTTTCACAGCAACAGGAACTCCAATGCCTACAAAGAGACTGGTGCCGTACTTCTCATAGCAGGCCGCCCTGATATACCGTGTGTTCATATCCTTCAGACTGCCGGTTACCGCAATGGTGGCCGCAGGTCCCAACGGTATGTTGTGGCGGTTTTTCTCCCTGCCTGTAAAATGCTGTGTGCCATTCCACACAACATAACCTGAGGCCCCTCCCAGGAATATCCTGGTCCCAATGCCTATGTATTTCAGGTCAGGGTCGTTTAACAACGGACTCAATTCGCCGGAAGTGGAGTATGTCACATTCCCAAATGCCGGCAGCAGGGTGCCCATATAGGTATACAGGGTCTTTTCCGTGCTGTTGGTCGCAGCGGCATAGTTCTGATAGGCATTTCTCGGATTAAACATCAATGCTTCATTGATGGAACCCAGAGAGATGCGTGCCTCTGTTTCCCGCCGGGGATAACAATCGGTCCCTTTTGCATGCGCCTTCATTATAATCTCCTTACCGGCGATCAGGTCTTCAATTACATGGGCCCCGCCATATTCCTGGTTGCCACTGCTTTCTTCAGTTGCACCGATATACGCGTCTGCCGCCGCTATCCCGCCATAAGCATTGACCCCGTTAAGCGATATCCTTTCATACCGCATGGGGGGTGAAGAATGTCCGAAGTTCAAAAATGCCCCCGACGAACACATGGGACCAAAGGTGGCCGTGGTCACCACATCAACCTTTTTACACAGCTGCTCAGGCCGGTGTTTTAGGGATAGCTTCTTGAATTCAGCAGCCGTTACAATTACTGCCTGCTTTTTCTTTATTTTCTGATTGATTTCCTTTATTGTCTTTTGCATCATCAATTTATGTATTGGTTTTTATACTACTGCCACAGAAACAATGGCCGGCCATGCTAACCCATATCAAACACCCGGTCAGCAACCGGCCCACGCATGCACCATGGCATTACCAATACATATAAATCCGCTCCAACAGGAACAAAGGAAAACAAAACAATGGATTTTTTCATCATCATACACTTTGAATTATCACTCCGTTTTCCGGCAGGTCTTGGCACCTTATCAGGCGAGAAGCCGATGGTTGCCAGGGGGTCACAGAGCCTGTTCTCTATCCCCGTTCTTTATAATTCAAACCACCCTTCACAGAATTGTTTGACCCTGCAAAAGTACACAAAAAAATGAACCCTGCGCATATTTTTAACACCACCCAACAGCAAACGACTTATTTTTTTTAGTTTTACATTTGATAAAACAAGGCCTGAACCTGTATTATCCACGCGTTTAATTCAAGTTAACCCTGTATCCAGCTGTATGAGAAAACCCAATCAGTCCACATTTGCCGACAAAGTCATCGCATTCAACGAAAGCCTGAGTCTGGACATTCCGCTTCCGGACGGAATACGTAGCATGAATCCGTTTAAGGAAAATCCAGATGCACTGGCCATCTCATCAGCGTTTTACAAGAAATATTATGACGACCACCGCATGCGACGCCTGATACTGGGTATCAACCCGGGCCGTTTCGGGGCAGGCGTAACTGGCATTCCCTTTACCGATACCAAGCGGCTCACCGAAAAATGCCGGTTGCAGATCAACGGAATTCATACCCACGAACCTTCATCGGTTTTTGTTTATGATGTCATTGACGCCTATGGGGGTGTGGAGGCTTTTTACAATGACTTCTATATCAACTCCCCCAGTCCGCTTGGATATGTCAAAAAATCCTCAAAGGGTAGGGAAGTCAACTTCAACTATTACGACAGTAAAGAGCTGCAAACAGCAGTTACAGCATTTATGGTTGAATCGATCAAAGCACACATTTCCATGGGAATCATAACCGACGTGGCATTTTGCATGGGCTCAGGAAAAAACCACCATTTCCTGAAACACCTCAACTCTGTGCACCATTTTTTCAATCGCCTGATCCCCCTTGAGCATCCCCGCTTTGTGATGCAATACCGCTCGAGGCAGAAACAGTATTATATTGATAAATACCTGGCTGCACTGAAACATCCCGACTCACCACAAACATTCCGCCAATAAACTGGCATGCAGGAGGAACCGCATGAGCGTTCACATGATTTTGTTTTCATGCGTCTGTGTGTAATTTCGCATGAAAAAAAACATGTATATTTGCACGCATACAGCGTGTTAACCACTGTACCCTGTTGAAGGTCACCCTGATCACCCGACGAAACAACCCAATCTATGGATTCAGAGAATAAATACCGGAAGCTGGCAGCTGAAACAGAACGCCTCAGAACCATTGCTGAAAGCCTGACGGAGGTATTTTGGCTGCGCTCGGCCGACAACAAGCGTATGCTCTATGTAAGTCCGTCATACGAAAGGGTTTGGGGACGATCTGCAGACAGTTTGCTGGATAACCCCAATTCCTTTATTGAGACCATACACGAAGAAGATAAAGAAAACGTCATTACAGCTTTTAACCGATACATGTCCGGCGGAATCTTTGACCTCGAGTTCCGCATCATACAGCCCGGAAACAGCATAAGGTGGATATGGTCACGCTCCTACCCCATCAAGGACAAATCTGGCAATATCATGTACCATGCCGGTGTTGCCATTGATGTTACCCATAAAAAAGACAATGAAGAGCAGATCATCAGAAAGACAGACTTCGAACACCTGCTGGTGATGCTCTCAGACAGGTTCATATCTGCCAGGTCGAAAGACATCGACAATGAAGTGGAGACCGGGCTGGGCAAAGCGGGGTCATTCCTGAATGTTGACAGGTCTTATATATTCCTGATCAACGCAGACAGGCAAACGATGAGCAACACCCATGAATGGTGTGCCCCGGGCATCAGTCCGGAAAAAGAGAACCTCACCGGACTGCCTACCAGTGTATTCCCTGCCTGGATGAAAGAGCTGGAAGCAGGCCGGACGATATTTATCCCCGAAGTAGACAAATTGCCCGACACCTGGAAAGCAGAAAGGGAAGTCTTGCAGGCACAAAACATCCGGTCGGTCGTCGTGGTTCCACTTATTGTATCGGGTGAACTGGAGGGATTTGCCGGTTTTGATGCTGTAAATGAACAAAGGATCTGGCTTGACCATGAGGTTTCGCTGCTAAGGGTGATGGGCGACCTTATGGCCGGTGCATTGCGTCGCAAGTGGGTTGACGAGGAACTGAACAAAACAAACCGCGACCTGCAAAAGGCAAAGGAAGAAGCCGACAAAGCAAACCAGGCCAAAAGTGAGTTTCTCGCCAACATGTCGCACGAAATCCGCACACCACTCAATGGGATCATCGGGTTTACCGAATTGCTGATGAAAACCAAACTGAACCCAACACAGCACCAGTATATGGAAAATGTGAATGTGTCGGCCCAGGTGCTCATGAACCTTACCAACGATATACTGGACTTTTCCAAAATAGAAGCCGACAAGCTTGAACTCGACATAGTGCAAACCGATATCGTGCACCTGGTCGAAAAAACCGTCGATGTGGTCAGCTATTTTGCCAATTCAAAAAAGATCGAGCTGTTGCTGAACATAGATCCGGACATCCCGCGCATTGCATGCATTGATCCCACACGCATCGAACAGGTCCTGGTTAACCTGTTAAACAACGCGATTAAATTTACAGAAAAGGGGGAGGTGGAACTAAAGGTAACCGCATCCAAACCAAAAGGCAAAAGCAACAAAACAAAATACCACATTGAAGTGCGCGATACAGGGATCGGCATATCAGAAGAAAACAGGAAAAAACTCTTCAAGGCTTTTATGCAGGCCGATACTTCTACCACCCGCAAATATGGTGGTACCGGACTCGGACTGATCATTTCCAATCGTTTGCTGGAAAAGATGGGCAGCAGCATCGAACTGGAAAGCAATGAAGGTGCAGGCAGCCGCTTCTTCTTTACCCTTGAAGCCGAAACATCCACATCCGCCCGAACGCAGGAAAGACCAAACAAAAGAATAAGGACGGCATTGATCGTTGATGACAACAAGAACAACAGAACCATCCTTGATAAAATGCTGAAATACATTGACGTACAGTCGGAAATGGCCGGCAATGGCATTGAAGCACTGGAACTCATTGAAAGCAACAAACAATATGACGTGATCATCATGGACTACAACATGCCCTTCATGAATGGCCTGGAGATTGCCCGTGTGATCCGTACAAAATTCAGCCTGACCCCCGAAAAGCAACCCATCATCCTGCTGCACAGCTCCTCCGATGATGTCAGCATTCAAAAACAATGCCGCGAACTGCAAATAGAACACCGCATCATCAAACCTGTGAAAATGGAGGCATTGTTTGCAAAGATCAATGACATCGGCAACACAGAAATGCCGCTGAATATTTTGCCGGAAGACCAGGGGGAGATGGAAGAAGAAACAGGTGAAGGTGCCGGCGATATAAAAGACAACATCCTGGTGGCAGAAGACAACAAGGTAAACATGATGCTGATCAAAGAATTCGTGATGCAGTTGTGGCCCGGAGCGACTGTCCTGGAAGCATCCAATGGCCAGCAGGCCCTGGAACTGTATCAGGAGCATCAGCCCGGACTGATCCTTATGGATATACAGATGCCACTCAAAGACGGATATGAGGTGACAGCAGAGATCAGAAAACAGGAGGAGAAAACAGGAAGACATACCCCCATCATCGCACTGACTGCTGGTGCACTGAAGTCTGAAAAGGAAAAAAGCATTGATGCCGGCATGGATGACTTCATTCCCAAACCGGTGAACATTAAAATTCTTGAAAAGAAACTGAATCAATACCTAAGCACCCAAAACCCATGCAAGGTGCTGGTTGCAGAAGACAACCGGCTCAATATGATGATCGCTAAAGACCAGCTGAAACACCTGCTGCCTGATTGCCAAATCATTGAAGCATGGGATGGAAAACAGGCAGTAGCCCTTTTTGAGGAACATACTCCCGACATGGTGCTCATGGACATCCACATGCCAGAGAAAGATGGATATGAAGCAACAAAGGAGATCAGAAAGATTGAACGTGCACTGAACCTGCAAAGGCGGCCCATCATTGCAATCACGGCGCGCACGCAAAAAGGTGAACAACAAAGATGCCTGGAAGCCGGGATGGATGACTACCTCCCCAAGCCACTGCAGGAAAATGATTTTGTTGCAAGCATATCAAAGCATATGAATCCGCACATCAGAAAAAAAACATGAGCATGCAAGGGGTTACACTGCTTGTCATTCCGGATCAATGAACCCTCAGACAGCGTGAATAAAGCACACAAAAACAGCAACAAATACACATGGAAAAAAAACTATACGATACGGGATTGGTTGATCAAATGAGCAGGGGCAACAAAGATTTTGTCAAACAGGTGCTCCGGGTATTTGTCGAAGATGGCCGTCTATGCCTGCAAACGATCAAAACAGGACTGGAGGAGGTGGATTATGAAAAGGTAAAAAAGGAAGCGCACAGCATGAAATCATCACTGAAGCTGCTGAAGATGGAGGAGCTGGCAGACATGATCATCGAAATGGAAGAAATAGCCGACACCCGGGGCGATATAGCCAGGCTGAACAATCTGTACGGGGTATTTGAAAAACAGCTGACGCTTTGCTTTGAGCAAATCGTTGATGACCTGGAGAAAACCACTGACAACAAACAATAGCTGACTGAATTCAGGAGGCAGGAAAGCCGGTGAGGACAAACAGCAATGGCTGTATGCCCCATGCATACAGCAAACAACAGCAACAACGATCAGACCAAATAATCAGGATAACCCATTCAACCAAAAGACATGAAAAAGAAACTACTTGTTGTGGATGACGAACGCACCATACGGATGTTGTTGGAGAATTATTTCAGGGCCGATTACGACGTGACCATAAAAGGCGACGGAGTGGAGGCATTGGCGTATTTGCAGGAGGGCAATATTCCTGACCTGATCATATTGGACATCAATATGCCCAACATGGATGGAGGTGCTTTCATCGAAAATATCCGTTCCAGCGGGTATTTCAGGGACATTCCGGTCATTATGCTTTCGGCCTCCGAAAGCAGCACGGAACGGGTCAGGTTTCTGCGCCTTGGAGCCAATGACTACCTGGTGAAGCCATTCAACCCGGAAGAACTGAGTGTAAGGATAGAGAACCTGCTCGCCAGGGCCAAATGACCGTAATACAATCACCGGATACAACGACTGGTTACATTTTATCCGTCAGGCACAAAAAAGAAAAGCGGGACAGGCATTTCCGGCACCAGTCTGTGACAACAATCAAAACCCTGAACAAATGGCATCACAAGAAGAGATCAAGACATTGCTTTACGTTGGCGGCGATCAACAGTTCATAAACAGTCTGAATCACAGCGGACTGTTCCATGTTGAACATAAGGAAAACAGCATTCTTGCTTCCGAATGGATGGCAAAGGGCCACCCTTTCGATGCAATTATATGCGAGGTGAACCTTCCCGGTCTGAACGGACTTGATTTTTACCGGATGATGACAGCAGAAAACAAGAAGCCAAAGCAGGCTTTCATCCTTGTTGACCAAAAACAAGATGATGCCCGTCGCCTGAAGGCAATGAAGGCTGGCATAGAAGACCTGTATGTCAAACCGGTTGATCCGGTTGAGTTACATACCCGCCTGGGGTATATTGCCATGTATCCTGCGGGCAGGACAAACAAGGATGCAATGCCGGCAGGGATCCCGCCCGCATACCGCATGCCAGCCATAAAACGTGCTTTCGATATTGTTTCATCAGGATTCGGACTATTGCTGCTGAGTCCGTTTTTTCTGCTGATCGCCATCCTGATCCGCCTTGAGTCGAAGGGAAAAGTATTCTATGCTGCAAAACGGGTAGGCACAGGATACCGCATCTTCAGCTTCTATAAGTTCAGGAGCATGTACACCGGTGCCGACCTTCAGCTCAAGAGCCTGGCAAGCCAGAACCAATACGCAGCGGCTATGGCTGAGGCTGAGGCCAAAACATCCGGCAAAGGATGTCCCGAATGTGAAAAACAGGAGGGGTATTGTTCCACACCCCTGCATATTGAGGGGGAAATCGTTTGTGAACGGCGGTACCTTAAAGAGAAAGAACTCAGAAACAAAGCCGCTTTTGTAAAGATACTCAACGACCCGCGGGTGACACGTGTGGGGCGTTTTATCCGTAAGACAAGCATCGACGAACTGCCACAGCTTTTTAACGTGTTAAAAGGCGACATGTCGGTGGTGGGTAACCGTCCACTTCCCCTTTATGAGGCTGAATTGCTGACATCCGACGAGTGGGGTGAGCGTTTCCTTGGTCCGGCAGGCATTACCGGATTGTGGCAGGTAAACAAAAGGGGTAAAAAAGACATGTCAGACCAGGAAAGAAAACAGCTCGACAACCAATATGCACGAAATTATTCTTTTTGGTTCGACATGAAAATAATCCTGAAAACCATCCCCGCGCTGATGCAGAAAGAGGATGTCTGACGGAGCACAGGCAGACCCGCCTGCCTGGCAACTGCGTCCGGATAATCACCAGATCAGAATAAACCAGTAGAACTCATCTGAATGAACAGGACATGAAAAAAGCAGGTATTGTTACAATTTGTGATTATGTGAACTATGGCAACCGTCTGCAGAACTATGCCACGCAAGAGGTTCTGCAATCACTGGGTCTCGGGGTGGAGACCATTGTCAATACCCCCTGCCGGGTAAGCAGGATGCCTCCGCTATCTTTCAGACAGCGGATTATCAGGGTGTTCAGGATGACACCCGGTGCGGTGATGAAGAAAATAAGGTCAAAAATCAGCAACAGGCTTAACCGAAAAACCCTGAAGCAGCTTCAATCACAAAAAGAAAGCAGTTTCAGGCTTTTTACACAAAAACATATCCGCGAAACCCCTTTCGTGGTAGCTCCTGATCATATACCCGGTGACCTGGCCGACGGGTATGACTTTTTTGTGGTGGGCAGTGACCAGGTTTGGAATCCTTCTTTCAGGAACGGATCACCATTTGATTTTCTGCAGTTTGCTCCGCCCGAAAAAAGGGTGGCGTATGCCCCAAGCTTTGGCATTACAGAAATACCTGCCCCTTATGTGGCCGATTACAAGCAATGGATCACCGAAATGACACATCTGTCGGTACGGGAACATGCCGGTGCCGGACTCATAAAAAAACTGACGGGCAGAGATGCCGTCGTACTCGTCGATCCTACCCTGATGCTCTCCAGGGAAAAATGGCTTCAGCTCATTGACGACAAAAAAGAGCCCCCGCAAAAACCATACTTGCTGACCTATTTTCTTGGTGAACTGGACAAGGCAGATAAAAAGCGCATCGAACAGATCGCAGCAGATAAGCAGCTTGAGATTGTTTGCCTGGCCAGCATTGCCAGCAAAGACAGGTATTCGGAAGACCCGGCAGGTTTTGTTCAGCATGTGCATGACTCAGACATCGTATGTACCGACTCATTCCATGGTGCAGTATTCTCCATACTGATGGAAAAACCCTTCGTTGTGTTCACCCGTAAAGGTAAAAGTCCCACCATGAGCTCAAGAATCGACACACTGCTGTCGACGTTCAGATTCGGAAACAGGAAATGGGATCACCTGAAAGATTCAGGCGGACTCTTTACCATCGATTTTTCTCATGTTCCGGATATCCTGGCAGCCGAAAGGAACAAAGCGCTGAACTATCTGAAGAACGCTTTTGGCGTCAACCCCACATAGCAACCGTGCCTGCCGCCATGAATCGTTTGCCAGCTGACAGACCATAAAATGAAAATAAATCAACTAAAAGCAGGAGCAGCCCTTTCTTATGTCTACCTCGGACTGGGTACTGTGATATCGATCGCCTATACGCCATTTATGCTGCGACTGCTCGGACAAAGTGAGTACGGACTGTATAACCTTGTCGCTTCAGTGGTGAGCTATCTGGGACTGTTGAACTTTGGATTCGGCCATGCCTATATCCGCTATTTCTCAAAATACAAAACAGCAAAAGCCACCAGTGAGATCGCAAGGCTTAACGGAATGTTCCTGATCCTTTTCTCCGTCATAGGATTGGTTGCAATAATCGCAGGCATGGTGCTGATTGCATTTACCGAAACGATTTTTGGTGCCGAACTCAGCGCCAGGGAACTGTCAAGGGCAAAAATACTGATGGCAATTATGGTGGTCAATATCGCCTTTACTTTTCCCGGATTGGTGTTCAATTCACATATAACGGCAAACGAGCGGTTTGTGTTTCAAAAGTCGCTCCAGGTGATCCGTGTCATTGCCAACCCTTTTCTGGTTTTGCCTGTGCTGGTCATGGGATACGGTTCGGTAGGAATGGTTGTGATGATCACCCTGTTGAATCTTTCTGTCGAGGTCAGCCATGTGGTGTTCTGCTTCAGAAAGCTGAACATGCGTTTTGTGTTTCGTGATTTCGATATTTCCCTTATGCGTGAAATGGCGGTGTTCTCCTCATTTATTTTCATGAACCTCGTTGTAAACCAGATCAACTGGAACGTAGACAGGTTCATCCTGGGCCGTTTCCATGGTACGATCGCCGTGGCAACCTACAGCCTGGCAGCACAACTGAATACTTATTACCTGTCGGTCTCTACAGCCATATCCAATGTTTTTATCCCAAGGGTAAATCAAATGGTGTCCGCACAAAACGACAACAGGGCGCTGACCAGCCTGTTCACACGGGTCGGGCGCCTGCAGTTCATCGTCCTTTCCCTGATCTTTTCCGGACTGATCTTTTTTGGCCGGTCATTTATCCATATCTGGGCCGGTCCTGGTTATGCAGAATCCTATATCATCGTCCTGATACTGGTCATCCCGGTGACAATCCCCCTGATCCAAAACCTGGGTATCGAAATCCAGCGGGCAAAAAACATGCATAAATTCCGCTCATGGGTCTACCTGTTCATCGCTATTGGCAATATCGGGATCACCATTCCGCTGGTGAAGGCCTTCGGCGGGACAGGAGCAGCACTTGGAACTGCCATTGCCCTGATAATCGGCAATATAATGATCATGAACTGGTACTACCACTACAGGGTGGGACTAAACATGCTTTACTTCTGGAAACAGATTTCCGGTATATTGCCGGCATTGATCCTCCCCTTTATCAGCGGAATTGTACTATTTTTGACGGTAGATCTGAATAACGTGCTGCTGCTGATCGTGTCTGGTTTGGGATATGCAGGTGTGTTCGCGCTCTCAGTGTGGATGTGGGGTATGAACGACTATGAAAAGGAGCTGGTAATCCGTCCGGTGCGATCCGTTCAGTCAAAGATTGGCCTGTTTCGCAACGATTCAGGCAACAACAAATAAAAAAAGTATACGATGGGACAACTCAGGGAAAAGATCAAAAAAGCCGTCCCCGCATGGCTTATGTATTGCTATTATCTCTATTCGGCGACACGGACCTATATGTATGATATCAGGCGGCGGGTGCGCGACAAGGTGTACAATGCAAACACGGAAGATAAGCTTTTCCGTGACCTTACGGTGGCATATCACATCATTGAAAAGGGACTCACCATGCCCGAACCACGTCCGGGTTTTGGCAAAGCGGTTGTCCTCTCCCTGTGTAACATGGTATTCAGCTATGATAAGAAAGGGTACCCCCGGGACAATATATCTTTTGTGCAGGCTGTATCCGTTCTCCATGAATATCAGTTGTTTCATAAAGCGATTGAATATACGCCCGACAGCGAAGTAAGTACAGCACTAAGCCGGGTGCTGGAGATGTTCCCGGATTTAAAAGGGGAAAAACAACTGCGGCTTTCCAGCAAAGACTTTTTTGCGAATGCAGACCAACCATTCGATAAATTCTGCCGCTCCAGGTATTCTGTACGCCACTATGCAGGCAAAGACATCCCGCTGCCGGTATTGTACGAATGCATCGATCTGGCGCAACGTTCCCCATCCTTCTGTAACCGTCAGCCAAGTCGCGTTCACATTGTTAAATCTGCCCGGAAGAAACAGGCCATACTTGGCATACAAAACGGCAACCGGGGCTTTGGCCACCTGGCCAACACTTTGCTCGTGATCACATCTTCTGTTTCAATGACCAAAGACATCCATGAACGACATGAAAACCATCTGAACAGTGGGATGTTCTGCATGACATTGCTGAATGCCCTCCACTTTCATAAGATCGGTGCTTGCTCACTAAACTGGAGCGTGGCCCGGCAACAAGACATAAGCATCAGGAAGTTGCTGCACATTCCCGATAATGAAGTGGTGGTGCTGGTCATTTCTTGCGGATACGTGCCGGATCATTTCTCCGTAGCCTCCTCGCCCCGCATCAGTGCAAATAAAATTACTTCCGAACACCTGTAGCCATCCTCTTGCGAAAAAAATCCATATCTTTATACCATACAATACAGTTTTTTTATGGCAAAACGGACACTCTTCTTATTGGTACTGGGACTGTTTTTTCTTTGTCCCTGTTTGTCAGTGACCGGCCAGGATGCGGCTTTCGGCAATATTGACCATGAGGGGGATCTCAGTGAGCGAATGCTTCCCCTCGACAGACTGATCGACCTGGCCCTGGAACATTCGCCTGCGCTGGAATATCATAATGCCCTGATCCTGAAATCCGGATACCAGGTCGAACTGGCAAAACGGATGTGGCAGAATAATATTTTTGGGTTCGCCAATTATTCAACCGGCGACCAACGGATCATCACTGCCGGGACAGGAATACCCGGCGACCTTACAACCACCAATATTGCTACCGGTTACCGTGCGGGATTGCAACTCAATATCCCTTTGTTTGAATTCACTTCCAGGCGAACAAGGATCAACCTGCATGAAGCAGAAAAGAATGCTGCCCGCCACAGGAAAGGTGAGGAACGGCTCGATATCGTCAGGGAAGTCATTGAAGAGTACTACACGATCATCGGTGCTTTCGAGAACATGAAAACCAGGGCTGAAGGGATGGAAGCCATGCGTATGTACTACCTGGTGGCAGAACAGGAGTTTTCCGAGGGCATCATCCCCATCAGTGAACTGTCACAGGTAAAAAATGCACTGTCGCAGTCGGAAGTATATTACCAGGATGCCAGGCAGGCCTTTTTTGGCAAAATCACCTCGTTTGCCGCACTGCTGGGTGTACACGTCTCTGAAATTATGAAACAAGAATAAGCATGCATTTCAACCCGATCACGATCATCAAAGCCATACTGAGAAAGATCCACTGGGTGTTTCTGTTCCCGGCCGTTGTGGCAGCGATTGTTTTTTACATGCAGAAGCAAAAACCAAGGGAGTACCAGTCGGGTATGGTATTCTACACCGGACTGGTGTCAGGGGGCACCCTGACGCAACAGGGCGAGGGACGTACGGACTATTTTGCGGTAAACACGGCATTCGATAACCTGATGACCGTCATGCAATCGCGCGAAACACTCGAAGAAGTGGCTATGCGGCTCCTTGCCACCCACCTGTTGATGAAGGAGCCCAATCCCTTTAAGCTATCTGCAGCCAACCATGCAAAACTGCACAGGGAATCAATTCCTGAAGCCCTTGTTGATGAACTGACCGAAGGCAGGCAGTACGATGTCACCCTGGAGCGGATACGTAACAAATACCGGCAGAGCGAAACCAATGTGGTCATTGAAATGATCAACGTCAGACCCGGTTTTTACAATGTGGATGCCATCAATGGCAACCTGACTGTCAGACGAAAACGGAACAGCGATATGCTGGAAGTCCTTTACCGCAGCAGCGATCCTGGTGTCTGCTACCTGACCCTCAACATCCTGGCAGAGACCTTTGTGGAAAAAAACAGAGCGCTCAGGAACTATGAAGCCAGCGGCATCATAGAGTACTTCCGGTCGGAGCTGCAACGGGCCCGTGATCAGCTAAACGAGGCAGAGGAAAGGCTTAAAGAATATTCACAGGAAAACCAGGTGATCAATTACAGCGAGCAGACCAAATACCTGGCCGCATCAAAAGAGGAGCTTGAAAGGGATATTTACCTTGAGCAGGCCAATGCAGATGCTTCAGCAGAAGCGATCAGAAAGCTGGAACAAAGCTTCGACCAAAGGGAAAGGTTGTATGTCAATAGCCGTGAACTGCTCAGGAAACGCGATGAGCTTGCAGCCGTCAATACCCGGATCGCATCTGCACTGATAATGGACAGACCGGAAGACCGGCCGGAACTGGCAGTACTGCGAGACAAAGCTGCACAACTGGAGCAGGAGATGTATGCACTGACAGAGGAGTTTGGTTCACTGACCTATACCAGGGAAAGCATCCCACGACAAAACCTTATCAGCCAGTGGCTTGCCAATATCCTTGAGCTGGATAAGTCCACGGCACGGCTGGATGTGTTGATCGCCCAGCGCGATCATTATGACCAGCTGTTTGATCAGTTTGCCCCCATTGGGTTTAACCTGAGCAAGATGGAAAGGGAAATTGACATTGCTGAACGTGAATACCTGAGCATTTTGCATGGACTGAACCAGGCAAGGATAAGGCAAAGCGACTTTGAGTTGTTTGGAACCCTGGAGTTGCTCGACATGCCATTTTTTCCACTGAATCCTCAAAGCACCCGCACACGCATGCTTGTAGCAGCTGCATTCCTGGCTTCACTGGTATTTGTAGCCGGTCTGATTGTTGGCTTAGAGGTACTGGACCGCTCCATACGCACACCCGCGCAGGCTGAGTCATTCACCGGACTTGAACCCATCGGTGCACTCGCCACACGGGCGAAGGTCCGGGGCGTTGACAGAGAGCAATTAAATCAGCAGCTCTTCAACCTGTTGCGTAACAAGCTGATTTTTACGCTCCGGGATATCCGGACAGATGTCCCCCCAAAGATCATTGTCTACAGCACACAAACGCAAAGCGCCATCGTTGATGTCACACTGACTATCGCAAAGGCCTTGCAAAGCATATACAATGCCGTCTATTGCCTGTGTGAAGACAAAAGCCTGTACGAGCCGGATCAGCAATATGACACTGATGACAACGGATTGGTAATATATGCCTATAACAACAATGTAAGCGACATAAAAAAAGCGGTCGGTTTTGTGTCATCACAAAACAAGGCAGTGGTCATTCAGCTGCCCGGTTTTGAAACGCAAAGCCTGGCAGAATTCCTGCGTATTGAACCCACTATGGGTGTTTTGGTGGTAAACGCAAGGCAAACATGGGATTATCAGGACAAGAAAATGCTTTCAAGCCTGGTAAGCCGGTTCGCCGGCATTCCACACAGATTGGTGGTCTGTGAAACGGAGCCCGACAACCTGGATCAATTCCTGGCAGAGGTACCCCGCAAAAGGAGTTTTTTGCGCAAATGGGTAAAGAAAATGATCAAATTAAACTTTTAAATATCTGTCCATGCCCAACATTGTCGTTGTGTCTGTCACTTCCTGGGAAGGAAGCTACCTGAAGTCAACCGTTGAACTGTCGAAAGAACTATCGGCACGCAACACGGTATGGTTTGTTGATTATCAATATACATGGAAAGACCTCCTCAATGGGATAACCGGCCGCAATAAAAACATCCCCTGGAAGCGAATGCTGGGCCTTCGGTCAAGGATCAGAAAAACATCCCTCAAAGGCAAAGGAGAGGTGCTGATATATACGCCAAAACCAATTTTTCCCTCTTTCTGGACAGGGTCTTATCGCCTGTTTTCATTCATCAACCGGATCAACCAGTATTTGGTGCTCAAACCGCTTGCAAAAAAACTGAAAAAAGCCGGGGTCATTCCCGATGTGATGATCAGCGCACTAAATCCGTTCATGGGACTTGGGATCAAAAGGTTTTTTCCTGACATTCGGCATGTGTACTATTGTTTTGATGAAATACGTGCTGCACATTGGCTCAGGATATTCGGAGGGACTGCCGAAGAGCAACTGTTGCCAACGGTCGATGCAGCGGTTTTTACTTCTGATCATCTTGAAAAGATCAAAGGGGCACCAGTGGCAAAAACAACAGTGGTAAAAAATGGTGTCCATTATGATGATTTTGCACGGTACAAAAGGAAAGCCGGACAAAATGCAGTTCCAAAGGCAGGGTATGCAGGCAGCATCGACGATCGTTTTCATGTCGACCTGATGGAACAGGTTATCCAACGTCTGCCGGAAGTCAGCTTCCACTTCGTTGGCCGGATCGTTGACCAAAAAGTGCCCGGCAGATTGGGTAAATATGGCAATGTCTGTTTCTCCCCTCCGGTAAGTGCCGATAAAGTACCTTCAATAATGGGGAGCATGGATGTTGGCATCATCCCTTACGTACGCAACGATTTTACCGTGGCGATCTATCCTCTGAAGGTCAATGAGTATCTGTCTGCAGGATTGCCTGTGATCATGACCTCTTTTGCTGAACTTCCCGATTTTAAAGATGTTGCAGACATTGCTGACGATCCGACGGCTTTCACGGAAGCAATAAAAAGAAACCTGGAAAATGACAATGAAGAAAAAATATGCAACAGAATGGAGTTTGCATCAGCCAA
>PWKN01000005.1 GCA_003559735.1 Bacteroidales bacterium
AAAAGGGAAAAGCCGCGCTTTTTCGGGGACTGCCTTATACATATATCCATGCATCCTCAAAAGGGAAAAGCCGCGCTTTTTGGGGGACTGCCTTATACATATATCCATGCATCCTCAAAAAGGAAAAGCCGCGCTTTTAGGGGGACTGCATGATACATTAACAGGATAACAGGTATGCCTTTGTTGCTGCTCATAGAAACATCTACGCGGACGTGTTCCGTCGGACTCTCGGATGGGGACCGTATGGTTGCGTTGCGCGAAGACCACAGCACGGACTATTCACATTCATCGTTGCTTACGGTGTTTATTGAAGAGGTTATGACCAGTGCCGCAGTTCAGTCTGCCGACATTTCAGCAGTAGCCGTGAGCAGCGGTCCGGGATCATACACCGGACTGCGTATCGGTGTATCGGCGGCTAAAGGATTCGCATATGCACGCGACATTCCCCTTATTGCCGTCGACACCCTGAGGGCACTTGCCGCGATGGCGCTGAACGGCGTCACCGAAAGCACCGGAAACAAGAAACCCACCGGCGGGGGAGAAACGCTTTGCCGGCTTCAGCAACCCGCACGGGCATCAACCGGGAACAAGAAACCCACCGGCGGCGGGGAGGATACACTTTACCGGCTTCAGCAACCCGCACAGGCATCGACCGGAAACAAGAAAACAGCTGCCGGCGATGACACACTGTTGTGTCCGATGATCGACGCCCGTCGCATGGAAGTGTATTATGCCCTTTTCAGGAAAGACCGCTCCCGGGTGCAGGAGACCCGTGCACAGGTTGTCGACAGCCATACCTTCGCCAGTTTGCTGCAGAAACACCGCATCCTTTTTTTTGGCGATGGTGCCGGAAAGTGCCAGGCAGTCATCGACAGTCCGAACGCCCTCTTTCTCCAACACATCTTTCCGTCGGCAAAGGGGATGATGCAGGAGGCAGATGAAAAATTTCGTGCCGGGAACTTCGTCGACATGGCCTACTTTGAGCCCTTTTACCTGAAAGATTTCGTTGCCGGGAAGCCAAAAGTGAAGGGTTTGTACGGATAATTCACTATCTTTGTGTAAACCCGTGAGTGATGCGGTTAGAGATTCCACCCCTGTTCAGGAACAAGTATTTTTTGGTCTTGCTGGCCATGCTGGTCTGGTTGTTGTTTTTTGACAACCACAACCTCATACAGCAGTGGCGCATGCAACGGCAACTGAATCAGCTCCGCCGGGAACGTGATTTTTACAGGGAAGAGATCCGCCGCGACAGTCTGCTTATCGACCAGCTAAAAAGTGAGCCCGTTGCCCTTGAGCGTTACGCACGGGAGCGATACCTGATGAAAAAGGAGGGGGAGGATGTGTTTGTGATCATCGATGAAGAATAAGCACCCTGCTCCGGCGGCTTTTATCTCCTGCCATCCGGCCCACATGGATGACAAGTCTGAACAGTACAGGCTAAAGGGGGTCCGTGTTAAAAATGATGCGGATGGGTTTCCACTGCCTTTCTTTCTGAAAATCCCTGGCAATATCGAGGAGCAGCTGTTTTTCCTTTGCCAGGCGCAGACTGCGGTCAAACTTGATGAGTGTGTTTTTGATGTACTGGTTTCGGATCCGTGCAATGACCGGGTATTCGGGACCAAGCACTTTTCCGGGAAAGGCTTTCCTGATCTGTCCGGTTAGCACTGAAGCTGCATCGTTCAGCAGGTCTGTATCGCTGTGCATGGCGGTCACCTTTACAAGCCGGGTATAAGGCGGATAATGAAACTGGCGTCTTTCTCCGATCTGTTGTCTGTACATTTCCTCATAGTCGTTGCTGATCACATATTGTATGATGGGATGCCTGGGATGGTATGACTGGATGATCACCCTGCCCTGTTTCCTGCTTCGTCCGGCACGTCCGCTGACCTGTGCCATCAGCTGAAAAGCCCTTTCGTGTGCACGAAAGTCGGGAAAGTTGAGCATGTTGTCGGCGTTGAGTATGCCCACCACCCCCACATTACTGAAATCGAGTCCCTTGCTGATCATCTGGGTCCCCACCAGTATGTCCGTACGCCTTTTCTCGAAGTCGTCGATCAAATGACGGTAGGCGTTCTTTGACCGGGTAGTGTCTGTATCCATTCGTGCAATGGTGGCGCCGGGAAAAAAGAGGGGCAGCTCTTCTTCAATTTTTTCTGTTCCAAACCCTTTCATCTTTAATGCTGAAGAGGTACATGACGGACATTCAGCGGGGGGAGGGATGTTGTATCCGCAATAGTGACACCTGAGCTTGTTGTTTTGTTTATGGTAAACCAGGGTAACGTCGCACTGGTGGCATTCGGGCAGCCAGCTGCATATGTCGCATTCGAGTCGCGGACTGAATCCGCGGCGGTTTTGAAAGAGGATCACCTGTTCCTTTTCCTCCAGGGCTTTTTTTATGCTTTCAAACAGCAGCGGACTGAAGTGTGACTTCATGGCCTTGCTGCGTGTCTCTTTGCGCAAGTCAGAAACCAGTATCTGGGGCATTGTTGATCCGCCGTGCCTGGCGTCGATCCTTGCATAACCGTACTTGCCATGCCTGGTGTTGTAATAAGTTTCCAGTGAAGGGGTCGCAGAGCCAAGCAATGTTTTGGCACCAAACAGTGAGGCAAGGTATATGGCTGCATCGCGTGCATGATACCGGGGTGCCGGATCGTGCTGCTTGAAGCCGGTTTCATGCTCTTCATCAACAATGATCAGTCCGAGCGACTGAAAGGGGAGGAACAGTGCTGACCGGGGACCCAGCACAAGGTCGTAACGGATCTTTTCATTGCCCGACAGGATGCCCCCCTGTACCAGGTTGTTCCACACTTCCGTACGCTCCACCGGATTAAATCGTGAGTGATAGATGCCGGCCCTGTTGCCAAACTGTTGCTGCAGGCGGTTGATGATCTGCGTTGTCAGCGCAATTTCGGGAAGCAGGTACAGCACCTGCTTCCCGGCCGCAATGGTTTCGCGGATCAGCTTGATATACAGCTCTGTTTTTCCGCTCGAGGTGACACCGTGCAGCAGCACCACGTTGTGTTTTTTAAACCCCTCTTTGATCGACTGTAAGGCTTTTTGCTGGTGTTCGTTGAGGACAACATCCTTGCCTGATGCGTGCGAATGGTCAAAATAGCTTTTTTCTTTTTCCCAGGTTTCAAACACCCCTTTTTTTACCAGCGACTGCAGGGCGGGAAGGCCTCCTTTTACGGCACTGGTCACTTCCTGCTGGCTTACCTCTTTCGGTTGTTTGCCCAAAGGTTCAGCCAGCTGGATATACTTCATCAGAACTTCAAGCTGTCGCGGCGCCTGTTTTTCACACTGGTCGAACACATCCCTGAGCTTCTTTTCATCACGGAAAGGTTCTGCCAGCCTGATATGTCTCACCACCTTTGGCCTCCAGGGGTTTTCAAGGTCTTCCTTCAGCACCACCCATCCTTTTTCAATCATGTTTTTTACCAGGGGCAGCACCTTGGGGATGGAGACCGATGTTGCTGCTTCTGACAGGGTCATCTGCTTTTTTGTTTTCAAGGCATCAAGCAGCAATTGCTCCATTTCGTTGGGTGTAGCCGGCCGACTGGATGCTGACGGGTTAAGCGCGATGCGTGTCTCACCGGCAAGCTTCATTGCCGGGGGCAGTGCCGCGCCCATAACTTCGCCTTCGGTACACAGGTAGTAGGCAGACATCCACTCCCAGAAGGCGAACTGTTTGCCGGTAACCACAGGGAGCGTGTCGAGCACCGACTGGACATACCTTGCCTGGAAGTCCTTTGGCGGAGACTCGTGGATCCGCTTTACCAGTCCGGCATACACCTTGTTCCGGCCAAAAGGGACGACCACACGTTGGCCTGTGGTGATCTGCTCATTCAGATCCAGGGGTATCCTGTAGGTAAAACAGCCTTTCACGGGGAGAGGCAGGAGGATGTCCGCAAATAATGTCTGGCGTTTTCCCACGTGGGTGTATTGTTTGCTTAGCTGGATTGATCAGTCGCCCATGCATATCCCAATTCCCCTGGCAGTTTTTACCAGGTAAGAGTCGGGATTGACGAAGTTATAGTGGCTGATGGCTTCCTTAAAGGGGACACTCACGATGTTTGGGTGCCGGTATGCCACCATTTTGCCGAATTCCTCTTTCAGCACCATGTCGAAGGCCTTAACCCCAAACTGGGCTGCCAGTATACGGTCGTAAGCGATGGGTGTCCCGCCGCGCTGGAGGTGTCCGAGCACTGTTTCACGGATGTCGGTTTCGAGACCGACTCCCTTCAGCTCGGAGATCAGCTTGGATGCCACACCACCCAGTTTAACGTTTTTATAACCCACCTCTTCACTTTCCTTGAATTTCATTTCACCATCCTTTGGCTTTGCCCCCTCGGCGATGACGATGATGGCATATCCGCGGCCACGGTGAAACCGTGAGTACAATCTTTCCAAAACCTTATTGATGTCGTAGGGTATTTCCGGGATGAGGCACACGTGGGCTCCCCCGGCCACAGCACTGTGAAGTCCGATCCATCCGGCGTAGCGGCCCATGACCTCTATCACGAACACACGGTTGTGACTTGCGGCGGTGGTTACCAGCTTGTCGACGGCTGTCGTGGCTTCCTGTACGGCTGTCTGGAATCCGAAGGTAAAATCGGTTGCCGACAGGTCGTTGTCTATGGTTTTGGGTACGCCGATGATGTTGCATCCCTTTTCAAACAGTTGCTGGGATATTTGCTGCGACCCGTCTCCCCCGATGTTGATCACGGCATCGACACCCAGATACTGAAGCCGCCTCAGCATTTCGTCCGACCGGTCGGCGGCACCCCAGCTGCCATCCTGGTTCTTTATGGGCCAGGCAAAGGGTCCGCCCTTGTTGGTAGTGCCAATAATGGTACCACCACGAATATGTATGCCGGCAACTTTTTTTTCATCCAGGATAACGATCTCGTTGGGTTCATTCAGCACCCCGTCAAAGGCGTTGATGCTGCCCACCACCTCCCAGTCTCTTTCCTGCGAAGCCCGCAGCGTGATTGCACGTATCACCGCATTCAGGCCAGGACAATCGCCCCCGCCAGTGGCTACCAAAACTCTTTTTCTCATAGTTTACTGTTTTTTTCCTTCAAAAAGTTCATAGATTTGAAAACTGCATTTAAGTGGTCCGTTAAAAACGGGATATCGTCTTTTCGGACGCAGTCCTATGTGTTTCATGGCATCCAGGTCGGCGCTGATGATGCCTGCCCGGAAGCCGGCAAACCGTTGTTTCAGGGTGTCGCCAATATGGATATAGAGCGCCCGCACATCCTGTTGCTTCATACGTTGTCCGTATGGCGGATTCAGCATGACCAGTCCGTTTTCCTCCCTGGGGTGGAAAGCGAAAAAATCATTCTTCTGTATCTGTATGCTACCAAGGAGTCCGGCATTCATGGCATTCTGCCGTGTTATCGACAGCATTTTCCCTGTCAGGTCGGAGGCCAGCACTTTTGCCGGCAGGGGAACCTGCTGTTCCCTTGCGGACTGTTGTTCTTCGAGGAATAAGGACTCGTTATAGCTGTTCCAGTGTGCAAAGCCAAATGTTCTTCTTCCTGCACCCGGAGCCATCTGTGCACTCATCATTGCCGCTTCGATGGCGAATGTTCCGCTTCCGCACATCGGGTCGTAAAACGGACTTTTTCTGTCCCACTCCGCCATCAGGATCAGTCCGGCAGCCAGCACCTCATTTATGGGTGCTTGTCCGCCACTCTTCCGGTAGCCTCTTTTAAACAGCGCTTCACCGCTGCTGTCGAGCGAAACCTTACAGCTGTCTTTCTGCACATTCACCACAATGCGCACCTGTGTGTTGTCGGTGTCGACATTCGGACGGCAGTCAAAGGCATCCATAAAACTGTCGGCCACCGCATCTTTGGTCAGCTGGGCAAGAAACATGGTGTTGTTAAACACGTGGCTGTCGTGTGCGGTGGCGATCACCGCCATGGTCTTATCTGCCGGAAACAGGGTTGTCCATTCGATGTTGCGCATTTTCTGGTAAAACGACTCCCTGCTGTCAAAAGAAAAAGAAGACAACGGTTGCAGGACACTCAGGGCTGAGCGGCACCAGATGTTTGCTTTATAGAGCAGGCGCTGGTCGCCCCGGAACGACACCCCCCTTCTCAATGGGACTACGTCGGTTGCACCGAGTGTACCCAGCTCTTTTGCCAGCACCTGTTCCAGTCCGGCAAATGTCTTGGCAACATATGTTGTCTTTTTTTCCAACAGTAATGGTTTTTCAGGTTATGAGATGATGGGCACACAGGATAACGCAGTCGCCCGCAATTTCTTGTTCCCCCTCCTTTCAGCAGGGTCGCCCGTTAATGATCATTTTTTCCACTTTATTGCTTCCATATGCGTAGGGAAGGAATGCATAAGACGGCACCGGCGTGGTGATGATCAGGTTCGCTTTTTTGCCTGTGCTGATGCTGCCGAGCTCTTTCTCTACCCCCATGGCATAAGCCCCGTTAAGGGTGGCTGCGTGGATCACCTCTTCGGGCATCATTTTCATTTTAATGCACGCCAGCGACAGGATCAGCTGCATGTTTCCTGACGGTGATGAACCCGGATTATAATCACTTGCAAGCGCCACAGGCAGTCCGCCGTCGATCATCTTTCTTGCAGGCGGATAATCCATCTCAAGGAAGAATGCAGCGCCTGGCAGCAGTGTAGGCATGGTTTGGCTGCCAAGCAGCGCTTTGATCTCCTCTTCGCCGGTAAATTCAAGGTGGTCGACAGAGAGGGCATTGTGTTTCACGCCTGTCTGTATGCCACCTGAGAAATCCAGTTCATTGGCATGTATCTTCGGTTGTAGTCCGTATTTTGCTGCAGCTTCCAGGATACGCCCGGTCTCTTCAGCCGTAAAGAAGCCACGGTCGCAGAACACATCCACGTAGTCGGCAAGACCCTCGCCTGCCACCCGTGGGATCATCTCATCAATGATGAGTTGAACGTATGCTTGCTGCCGGTGTTTGTATTCATCAGGTACCGCGTGGGCACCCAGGAAGGTGGCTTTGATGGTAAGCGGACTGAGTTCTTTTAGTTTTCTGATGGTGCGGAGCATTTTCATCTCACTGCCGGTAGTCAGTCCGTACCCGCTTTTTATTTCAACGGCACCGGTACCCAGCGATTGTATCTCCTCCAGGCGACTGATGGCCTGTTCCGTCAGTTCGGCTTCGCTCGTGTTCTGCAGCTTGCGGGCTGAATTAAGGATGCCCCCGCCACGTTTGGCAATCTCCTCATAACTGAGTCCACGGATCTTGTCGATGTATTCAATCTCTCGACTGCCGGCATATACAATATGGGTGTGGGCATCACAGAAGGCAGGCATCACAATTTTTCCGGCTGCATCGATCTCGTGCACGTCACTGTGTCCGGCATATTTTGTAAAGCCACTCCCGGCAAAATCTTCCATCCTACCCATCCCCTTTACCAGTCCACCGTCTATAAACAGGTAAGCATTGTCAATGGCGGGAAGCACCGACATGTCGGCACCACATACCTTGTCCACCCCTTCCTGTTGTGTTTGTAATAGTGATCGTATGTTCCGTATCAGTATTTTCATAAGACAATGTATGTTGATTCCGGTCTCGGCGGACTATGTTTTCCGGCAGGCAAACGTTGGTTTCCGGTTGATTCCGGCCTCGGCGGACTATGTTTTCCGGCAGGCGAACGTTGGTTTCCGGTTGATTCCGGCCTCGGCGGACTATGTTTTCCGGCAGGCG
>PWKN01000138.1 GCA_003559735.1 Bacteroidales bacterium
ACACGGATTGTCGGATGTGGGTATCCGGATAGAAAAGAAATAATAAACACCCGGTGGAAACGTTTTTTACAAAATGATTATCGCCAGCTATGAACGCAAATGAATTGAAGAAACGGAAATATGCCAGGCTTTTCTGGCTGGTCATTGCATCGCCCCTGGTGCTGATCGTATTGCTGTTTTTTACCATATCGGTTGGCCTGTGGGGCTTTATGCCCTCGTTTGAAGAACTGGAAAACCCGAGAAGCAACCTGGCCAGCGAGATCTATTCGGCCGACGGAGAACTTTTGGGAACATTCTACATCCACAACCGCACAAACATTCAGTACGATGAACTCTCCCCTCATATGATAAATGCCCTGCTGTCGGCTGAGGACATCCGTTTTCGTTACCATTCAGGGGTCGATATACGCAGTGTGTTCAGGGTGCTGATAAGAAACATCATTGGCGGACAACGCAGTGCAGGCGGAGGCAGTACGCTGAGCCAGCAATTGGCAAAAAACCTGTTCCCCCGGCAGGATAACATTTCGTTTGCACAAATTGTTATCATAAAATTCAAGGAATGGGTAACGGCCGCAAGGCTTGAACGCAGGTATACCAAAGACGAGATCATTGCCATGTACCTCAATACGGTCGACTTTGGCAGCCATGCCTTTGGCATCAAGCTGGCCGCAAAGACCTATTTTAACACAACGCCCGATGATCTGAAGGTCGAGGAAGCTGCCCTGCTGGTGGGTATGCTCAAAGCGCCTTCGTGGTTTCACCCGGTAAGGAACCCCAACAGAGCATTAAGCCGGCGCCAGGTGGTGCTCAACCAAATGGCACGCTACCAGTTCATCACTGTTGAAGAGCTCGACTCCATAAGGCAAATACCCATCAACATGGACAATTTCCAGGTGCAGGACCAACATACCGGCATAGCAACCTATTTTCGCGAGCACCTGCGCAACGAGCTCAGACAGTGGAGCCGGGAAAACATAAAGCCCGACGGGACGTATTACGATATTTACCGCGACGGACTGAAGATCTATACCACCATCGACTCACGCATGCAACGATATGCAGAAGAAGCCGTAAGGGAACATCTTGGAGGATACCTGCAACCAACATTTTATGCGCACTGGCGCGGATATACCAATGCCCCTTACGACACCGGCCTTACCCCGCAACAGATCGAGGATAACATCCTGAGGACCATACGGCGGACCGACAGGTACAGGAGTATGCGCCAGCAAGGTCTGACCGAGGATTCCATCATGACCAATTTCAACGAGCCTGTACCAATGCGTGTGTTTTCTTGGGAGGGAGATATCGACACCATCCTGTCACCACTCGACTCCATTTGGTACTATAAACATTTTCTGCATTCCGGCCTCATGGCTGTCGAGCCACAAACCGGACACGTAAAGGCGTATGTGGGCGGCAACGATTTTCGTTACTTCAAATTTGATCATGTCACAGGCAGCCGGAGGCAGGTGGGCTCTGTCTTTAAGCCCTTCCTGTATACCCTGGCAATGCAGGAAGGGGAGTTCGGTCCGTGTACCAAGGTACCCAACACCCCTGTCTCATTTGAACTGTGGGATGGGACCCTGTGGACCCCACAAAATGTAAGCGACACCCGTATCGGTGAAATGGTCACCCTGCAATGGGCACTGGCCAACTCCATCAATTATGTTTCTGCTTTCCTGATGAAACGCTACTCACCAGAAGCCCTGATCCGGCTGGTCAGAAGAATGGGAGTAACAACACATATAGACCCCTACCCTGCCATTGCACTGGGCACACCCGACCTTTCGGTGTATGAGATCGTAGGTGCCAACGCGACCTATGCCAACAAAGGGGTATACATTGAACCTACTTTTGTCACAAGAATTGAAGACCAGAGCGGGAACCTGATCGATGCCTTTATGCCACACAGGGAAGAGGCGATGAGCGAAGAAACGGCCTGGCTTATGCTTGAGCTCATGAAAGGCGTTGTATCAGAAGGTACCGGCATTCGCCTGAGGTTTGCATATGAATTCACCCATCCGATTGCCGGAAAGACAGGGACCACCCAGAACAATACCGACGGCTGGTTCATGGGCATAACGCCCGACCTTGCAACGGGTGTCTGGGTAGGGGGCGAAGACCGTGGCATACGGTTCAGGAGCATAACACTCGGACAGGGAGCAAATACCGCCCTCCCGATATGGGCGAAATTCATGCAGAAGATCTATGAAGACGATTCGCTCGACATCAGCAAGGGAGATTTTGAACCCCCATTGCATCCCCCGTCAATAGAGACCGACTGCTCAAAGGTGCAACAAAGGGAGACACCAAGAGACTATTTCAGAAGGGAAGTGTTCTGATCCCAACAAGCAATACCTGTATCATAAACAGCCAACCAAAGATGAATACCCTCCACCGCTGCCTTATGCTGAGCATCTTTTGTCTCTTTTTGTTCGCACCGGTAAAGACAATGGGGACAACCGGCGATCTGGCCATCGGACAGTGGCGTCACCACCTTCCCAACAACAGGATCATCAGTCTTGCCGAAACCCCTGATCGTGTAGTGGGAGCGACGCCATACGGACTGGTGGTCTACAACAAAAAGGACAGCAGCATGGAGCGTGTCAGCAAGGTTGACGGACTCACCGGTTTCGGGATCTCCGCCATTGCCTGGTCAGCACCGCACAATGCCCTGGTCATCGGATACGAGGACGGCAACCTGGATATGATGATACACGACAACGTCTTTAACATCCCTGATATCTTGCAGGCATCAATCCTGGGCAGCAAAAGGATCAACCATATCATGACAAAGGGAGACAAAGCCCTGATCGCATGCGACTTTGGGATTGTTGAGCTGGACCTGGAAGGAATGCTGATCAGCGACACCTGGCATATCGGACCGTATGGCAGTATGGTTCATGTGTATGACCTTGAAAAGACCGACACGATGTTGTATGCAGCCACCAATGCAGGCTTGCTGCATGCCCGCCTCGATGCCCCCAACCTGGCCGATTTTCGCCACTGGCACAAAACAATCCTTCCCGATGACGCCGGTGAGGTGATCCGGCTTGTCGCCTCGCACGGCACCAAACTCATTGCAGTGAGTTCAACTCCGGAGACAGACCGCTTGTATCTGTTTGATGGCGGTCAATGGCAATATGTTCAACTGCCTGATGAAGGTGACAACATCACGGTGAATGCCCTTCGCTCAGACAACGGCTTCCTGTTGGTGATCAAAGGCGACCGGATCGTTATTCTTGATGCGCACATGCAACATACAGGAGAGGTCCGCCACTATTATTATGGTTCCGCTGCCCCAAATGATGCCCTGTACGATGACAACAACACCCTATGGGTTGCCGACAACCGCAGGGGACTGGTACGGCAAAATGGTCCGCACGATTACGAACAGATTATCCTGGCTGGTCCCGATAACGCCAATGCCTTCGGACTTGCCCATGCAGGCGGACGGCTATGGGTTGCGCCTGGTTTTGTAACTTATGGTGGATCCAACAGCTGGAACCAGAACGGATACTCTTTTTTTGATCAAGGTCAGTGGACACGGTACACCCGTTGGCAGTTTCCGCTGCTCGACCGGATCGCCGACATCATACATATCACGGTAGACCCCGGCAATTTGGATAAAGCATATGCATCAGCCTGGTGGGGCGGTATTGCAGTCATAACCACCGAAGGCGTGATCGAACGCTATGATGAAAACAACAGCACACTGCAGCTCCGTGCAGGTGTGGGCGACAGACTGCGCGTTGGGGGAACTGCGATGGACAGGGACGGGAACCTGTGGGTGACGAACTCAGAAGTTGACAGACCCCTTTCGGTAAGGAAAGCCAATGGTGAATGGATGTCATTTACCAGCGGGGGTACATTTGGACCACAAACAAATGTGAGGGACATAATTATAGACAACAGCGGACAGAAATGGGTCAACCTGCAGGGTAATGGAATATTCGTATTCAAGGAACACTCCCTGAACAACAATGCCGGTTATGATGTCCGCCGGCTAACCACGCAGCCCGGGAACGGCGGTTTGCCTACCAACAGGGTACACAGCCTGGCTGTCGACCATAACGGCTATGTATGGATTGGCACGGAAGAAGGAGTGGCTGTGTTTTATTCACCCGGACGTGCTCTAAGTGGCGATCCGTTTGATGCACAACGCATTGTTGTAGAACAGGATGATGGTTTTGCAGGATACCTGCTCGAAACCGAAACCGTTACCTGCATCACCGTTGACGGTTCAAACAAAAAATGGTTTGGGACAGAACGCTCCGGCGCATTCCTCCTGTCGGCCGACGGAAGGGAAACAGTCTTCCACTTCCACAAAGGAAACAGTCCGCTGCCATCCAACAACATCTTCGATATCGCCATCAACCATCAGAACGGCGAGGTGTTTTTTGCCACCGACTCAGGCATTGCATCCTACCGCGGTTTTGCCACAGAGGCCACCACCCGGCACGATGCAAACCTATATGCCTATCCCAATCCCGTCAGACCAGGATACGACGGATATATTGCGGTGAAAGGCCTGGTGCGGAACGCAAAGGTGAAGATCACCGACATCAGTGGCAACCTGGTTTGGGAAACCATCGCAGAAGGGGGTCAGGCAATATGGAACGGCCAAGACCTGTTTGGCAGGAGACCAGGTACCGGTGTGTACCTTGTGTTCTCCACCAACGACGACGGGGAAGAAACAATGGTCACCAAAATACTGTTCATCAACTGACAGGCACTTTCACGATAATGTTATCTCCAACCCGGAAGAAACCATGGACCCCAAAATACTGTTCATCAACCCATGATCTGCAAAACCGACGGCATTGTACTGCATTCATTAAAATACAGCGAATCAAGCCTTATCGTAAGGATCTTTACCAGGGAAGCCGGTATGCAGTCATACCTGGTACGAGGGGTGCGCAGACAAAAATCAAAAACAAAGCAGCTGCTTTTTCAACCCCTTACCCTGGTGAGCATGGTGGCATACCACAAACAAACCGGGAAGCTGCAGGGCATAAGAGAAATAAGCTTGCTAAAAGCATACCGTTCCATCCCTGCCAACATTGAAAAGACAACCATTGCCATCTTTCTTGCAGAAGTGCTCAGCCATGCACTAAAAAACCAGGAAGCCAGCAGCAGACTGTTTGAATTCCTGCACGATGCATTGATCCAGCTCGACCAGAGCAACGAACGCCTGGCAGCCTTTCACCTTGTATTCCTGCTGCAATTGAGCAGGCACCTGGGTTTTGTTCCGCTCAACAACCACAGCGACCATCTCTGCTTCTTCAACCTTCGTGAAGGGGTGTTCCAGCATATGTTCGAAAAAGATGGCCAGTGTCTCGACAAGGAGCTGAGCCACATATTTTTCCAGGTGGCACAAACAGAACTGATGCAGCATGCAAGTCTGGTTTTTCCCGCCGGACAAAGAAGGGCGTTGCTGAATAAGATTATCGATTACTATCGATGGCACGTGGCCGGGATGCCTGAAGTGAAGGGACATAAGGTGCTTGAGGCGGTGTTCACCGGTTAATTGTTCCCTGACAATGCCAACATTCAGGTTCAACGCTCCAGAAACAGTCCGCCACCAACACTTTCGCAAGCAGTGATCGTCCGCAACCGGCGCTTTTGCAAACGTTCATCAGAACAACTGCAACACCAGGGCACTGTTGCCCGGCACATCCCATATGTCGAAGCCCTCATAGACAGCACCGCTGATAATATCCTCAGCCCCGGCGTACCCTGACCACCCTTCCCGGAATCGTGCCATCTCCAACTGTTTGTCCGCTTCGTTATTGTTCATTATGACCATGATGGTATCATGGTTGTCATAACGGAAGTATACATATATGTTGTCTTCCGGAACAAACTGCAACAGCCACCCCTCGTAAAGTGCCGGTGTCTCTTTCCTGAAATGAAGCAGGTTGGTGATATGGTCAACGATGCTGTTCTGCTCATCTGTACGCCCCTCCCTGGTGAACTTGTTTACCGGATCGTCAGGCCACCCTCCGGGAAAGTTTGCGCGCAGCGCTCCATGGCCATGGTGTTCGTATGCCGACTCCAGCAACTCCGTCCCGGTATAAACCTGGGGTATGCCCCTGGTTGTAAAGATGAATGTAAGGGCCATCTTCAGCTTGTCCAGGTCTTCTCCCACCCGTGTGAAAATGCGGTCTGTATCGTGGTTATCGCCGAAAACCACCAGGTTATAGGGGTCAGGATAAAGAAAGTCCTGCGCCAGCGTATTGTAGAAACGCATCATGCCTGTTGACCATCCCTCCTCTTCGTTAAACGCCATCCCAATATCATCATACAGCGCAAAGTCAAACACAGAAGGGAAAAAAGAATCATAGCCGTCGTGGTTCAGCTTGCCTCCCTGGTAGTAGCTGATTATGGAAGGGATGCCGACCCAGGCTTCCCCAATGATCATAAAATAGGGATATTCATACAACACATACCTTGCCCAGTCCGACATAAAGAAGCGATCAGCATAGGGCTGCGTATCCATTCTGATGCCACTGATGCCGGCATATTCTATCCACCACACACTGTTTTGTTTCAGGTAGCGGGCAAGTAACCGGTTCTGCTGGTTCAGATCAGGCATATTGGTGTCGAACCACCCCTTCACCATCCGTTTATAATCATGGTCAGCGGCATGCGGATCCGTAATGGTGGTCATACGGTAGGTTGTGCGGGTGAACTCATCCCATTGATGTATCCAGTCGGCCACGGGCAGATCGTCCATCCACCAGTGCTTATGTCCGCAATGGTTCAGGATGATGTCCTTGATGATCTTGATCCCTTTTTTCTCCGCCTCTCCAACCAGTCGCCTGTAATCCTCATTTGTGCCAAAACGCGGATCCGTCTTATAATAATCGGTGGTGGCATATCCGTGATAACTATATGCCGGTTGGTTATTCTCCAGAACCGGGTTTAGCCAGATGGCTGAAAAACCCATACCCGCAATATGGTCAAGATGATTGATCACCCCCTGTATGTCGCCGCCATGCCTGCCCGACGGCTTGCTGCGGTCGCTTTGTTCGAGCATGCCCGGCTGGTCATCAAGCGAGGGATCACCGTTTGAAAAACGGTCGGGCATCAGCAAATAAATGGCATCTGACACGTTAACACCCTCCCGGTACCGTGATCCCGGATCGCGCCGCTTCAGCTCATAATCGAACTGGTACACCGTCTGGTTACCAGCAACAAGCCTTACAGGGAAACTGCCGGCAGGAGCATCCGTTATCTCCAGATAGATAAACAGGTAATTCGGACTGTCGACCGAAACCACCTCAGTAACATGCACACCCGGATGGTCAATAGCTACCCGGGTGTTGCCAGCGTTGTCCCCATACACCATCAGCTGCAGTTCTGCATGCGCCATGCCGGTCCACCAAAACGGCGGTTCAATGCGTTCAGGCTTTGCCGGTGCTGCCAGGACTGCTGTCCCCGTAACCGAAACAAAAACAGACAGGGCCAGTGCCCACTTCAATAATCGCATACTGTTCATATGTTTGTGTTGTTATTGTGAAAAATCAGCCATCGGTCCCAATCACTCTACATCGAAATCAAAGTATGTATCCGGATAAGGTTCGTCATCAAGGGTATAATGCCACCATTCGTAAGGATACATCAGGAAGCCATGGCGCTGCATGGTCTCCT
>PWKN01000173.1 GCA_003559735.1 Bacteroidales bacterium
ATAGACTACGGCTGCCGTACCAGTCCGAAACCCATCAGGTGGGACTACTATAATGATGAGCGGCGCAAGCGACTGTACACTGTCTATTCAATGCTCACCCACCTGAAACAGTCGTACGACGTGTTTCGCACCAGCGACTACACCCTAAGCCTGGGTGGGGCAATGAAGCGGATCCACCTCAACCATCCATCCGGCAAGGTTGCCGTGCTGGGCAACTTTGGTGTTGAAGCAAATGATATCGATCCCCACTTTCAGCAAGGCGGACGATGGTATGAGTTCTTTACAAAGGAAACCTTAGAGGTAAAGGATGTGAATAGTCCGCTGAGGCTGAAGCCCGGGGAATACAGGCTGTATTCGACCATCCCTTTTGCTGTTGAAGGGATCATGCCGGCAGATGAAACCTTCCACATATATCCCAATCCGGCACACAATACGGTAACCATTACAGCTGCGGCGGCAATTAGCGAACTGACATTTTTTGATCTCACCGGACGGAAGGTGATCAGCGAAACCCCTGGCCAAACAAGTGTTACCATTCATACCGACCACCTGTCACAGGGAATATATGTCGTGCGTGTGCGTGCAGACGGAAAAACAATGAGCAAAAGGGTGCAGGTGATCAATTAACCGTCGCGCTGACAGCGGCAGCCCCCACAGGCAAAAATAACACCGCAACGGAGACATCCGAAGAGAAAAACACTTCTGATGGCTATCCGCTGACAGGGATTCATCATTGAAAAATTATTGCAGAACAAATACGAAAAAAAACTATCTTTACCACCAGGCCAGGGCGTTTATCCCGGTGCGACAAACCCGGCCTTTTTCTGATTGCGGGACAGATGATGATTACATGGCGAGCGGTTACGATCCCTTCATATAAAAACCAAAAACGATAAGACTCATGAAGAATCTGAATCTCACCCTTGACAACCTGGAAGAAATGATTCCCGAATCTTTTACCCAGGAACAGAAAGCAAAAGTAAAGACGTTGTTTTACAAAGAACTGGCCTTACGCACACACCGTTTTTACAATGGCAAGATGCAAACCCTTCCCAAAGCACCCGTAGTGGGCTTTAACTGGTTTAATGCCTGGTACACGCCGGGGGTATCAAACATTTCCACTACCATCCGCGACAACAACGACACCTCTTACGAACTCTCCAACAGGGGCAACCTGGTGGCCGTTGTCAGCGACTCCACCCGTGTACTGGGCGACGGCGACTGTACCCCTCCAGGCGGCATGGGCGTTATGGAGGGAAAGGCTTTTCTGATGAAATACCTTGGCGGTGTGGACGCCATCGCTGTATGTGTCGACAGCAAAGGTCCGGATGGCAAGAACGACCCGGAAAAGATCATCGACTTCGTGAAGATGTCGCAATACAGTTTTGGTGCGATCAACCTGGAAGACATAGCCCAGCCCAACTGTTACAGGGTGCTCGACGTGCTGCGCGAAGAGTGTGACATTCCGGTGTGGCACGACGATGCTCAGGGGACGGCGTGTGTAACACTTGCCGGACTGATCAATGCCCTGAAGCTGGTAGACAAACCGATTGGCGACGTTAAGATCGTCTATTTTGGTGCCGGTGCTTCCAATGCGACCATCGCACGTATTGTAAATGCCGCCGGTGCAGACCCCGCCAAGTCGATTATGTTCGACTCCACAGGGGCATTGCACACCGGCAGGGAAGACATCAAAAAGGACAAAAGATTCTACCGCAAGTGGGAACTGTGCCAGATCACCAATCCCAAAAAGGTGGAAACAATGGAAGAGGCAATGAAAGGGGCCGATGTACTGATTGCCCTGTCAAAACCAGGTCCGGATGTCGTTAAAAAGGAATGGATTGAAGTGATGGGCGACAAACCCATCGTGTTTGTCTGCGCCAATCCTGTACCCGAGATCTATCCCTATGCCGCCAAAGAGGCCGGCGCCTATATCGTTGCCACCGGCAGGGGCGACTTCCCCAACCAGGTCAACAACTCCATCGGCTTCCCGGGCATCCTCAAAGGCGCCCTGATGGTAAGGGCAAGGAAGATCACCGACAATATGGCAATCGCTGCAGCAGAAGCCATTGCCAAGTTCTCCGAAAAGAGGGGCATCCATATCGAAGACATCATTGCAAAGATGAGCGAGTCGGAAGTGTTCCCTTATGAGGCAGCCGATGTGGCCATGCAGGCAATCAAAGATGGGGTGGCACGAAAGGAGATGACATGGCAGGAAGCTTATGACCTGGCCAAGCACGACATCGAACACGCACGCGCCGCAACCCAGTCGCTCATCGACAATGGCTTTATCAAGGAACCTCCGCAGCAACTGCTGAATGAAGCCCTTGAAACCGCCATTAACAAGGTGAAATAATGATGAATGACTGATCGTTTTAACACGTTACCGAATAATAATGATTGCATTCATCGAAGGAACCATAGAAGAGAAAAACCCGGCCTACCTGGTTGTCAACTGCCAGGGGGTCGGGTACCTGATCCATATCAGTCTCCACACCTATAATGCAATCCCCGACACGGGGATGATCCGCATCAACACCCTGCAGGTGATCCGCGAAGATGCCCATATTCTGTATGGCTTTGCCGGCAATGAAGAACGCGACCTGTTCAGTCACCTGATATCTGTCAGCGGTGTCGGACCCAACACAGCACGGTTGATCCTTTCGTCAATGACCCCCGGCGACATAAAAGCTGCCATTGTCGGCAAAGACATCACCACTCTGCAGTCAATAAAAGGGATCGGCGCCAAATCAGCACAACGCATCATCGTAGACCTCAAAGACCGCCTGGAAAAGGAAGGGGTGCTGAAAACCGAAAATTTGACCACTGCAGACAATACAATCCAGCAGGAAGCGTTATCTGCATTAGTAATGTTGGGCTTTACGAAAAATTCGGCCCAAAAGGCCATTACCGCCATCCTGAAAAAAAAGCACGTGGCTGTCGACAGTGCAGAAGTTCTTGTTAAGGAGGCTTTAAAAAATTTCTGATCCATATATAAAGACTGATTTGGTGCTATTAGGGCGAATATTGACTTTTTTCACAGGGATTTGTTTTATCATCCTTTTTCCAATGGCAGCTGCCGGTGCTGATGTTGCGGTTAACGACACCGTGCCTCCCGGCGATCCACCTCCGGATACGTTTCCTTCACTGGTGATGCCCCTTGAAAGTGCGGTTATTTATGACTTTCAGAGATTCCCCGTATCCGGACTCGCCCTGACCAATCCGCCTGTTATCACCGAACATTTTGAATTCGACCCCCAAACGGGCAATTATGTCAAAACAAGGCGTGTTGGCGACATGGTTATCGGCACGCCCGTATATGTGCCTTTTCACGACTACCTGCAATACGATCTCGACAGGAGGCTGCAGGACTACTGGAAGGAGAAATCCTCCCCGCAGCCATTTGAACGGCGCGAAGGACTGATCCCCGAGATCCATATCGGAGGTGAATTTTTCGACCGCATATTCGGAGGCAGCACCATCGATATTCGTCCCGCCGGTTCGGCAGAGCTGATCTTTGGTGTGATGTCGAACTACCGGGAAGATCCTTCGCTCGACGAACAGCGCAGGCGAACCACCAATTTTGACTTCCAGCAGCGGATCCAGCTTGCCGTGGAAGCCAGCATCGGCACCAAGGTAAACCTGGGTGCCAACTACAATACCGAATCAACCTTCGACTTCGAAAACCGGATGAAGCTCGAATACAGGGGTACCGAAGATGAGATCATACAGCTTATCGAAGCAGGCGATGTGACCCTTCCACTGCCCGGCAGTCTGATCAGGGGCACTCAGGGACTGTTTGGGTTTAAAACCCAGATGAAGTTCGGACATACGTATATTACCAGCGTCTTCTCGCAGCAAAAAACGGAGTCATCTTCCATTGAAGTTGCCGGGGGGGCACAGATGACGGAGTTTGAGATACGCGCCGACGAATACGAAGAAAACCGTCACTTCTTCCTCGCCCAGTACTTTCGCGACAATTATGACGAAGCCCTCTCCACGCTCCCCATCGTATCATCAAACATTGACATCACACGATTAGAGGTATGGGTAACCAACGTCGGACCGGCAACTGAAGACAACCGCAACATCGTTGCCTTTTCCGACCTCGGCGAAAACAGACCACATAGTCAGCTGATCGACGGCAGTCCACGTCCGGCTCCCAACAACAACGCCAATTCACTGCTCGAGAACAGGCAGATGGTAAATGCCATACGCAACATAAGTCAGGTGAACAGCACCCTGTCGGCATTGGGATTTGACTCGGGTACCGACTATGAAAATGTTGAAAATGCACGCCGGCTGAGAAGCAATGAATATACCTTTAATCCGGCCCTGGGTTTTATCTCGCTCAACAGGACCATCAACCCCGACCAGGTGCTGGCCGTCGCATTTCAATACACCATCATCGGAGATACAACAGCATACCAGGTGGGTGAGTTCTCCAATAATGTTCCGTCGCCGCAGGGACTGGTGGTTAAGCTGCTTAAAAGCACTTCCGTCAACACCAACCACCCGATGTGGGACCTGATGATGAAGAACGTATATAACCTGGGCTCTTTCCAGATCAGCCGCGACCGGTTCAGGCTGAACATCCTTTACGAGAGCGAGGAGCTCGGCGTACCCATCGGGTACCTCGATGAAGGAGCGGTGCAGGGGCAACCCCTCATTCGCGTGATGGGCCTCGACCGCCTTAACACACAACTCGACCCGGTACCCGACGGGGTGTTCGACTTTGTAGACAGGGCAGCCACCCGAGGTGGTACCATACAGGCTGAAACAGGCCGGATATACTTTCCCGTTGTTGAACCTTTTGGATCACACCTCAGAAAGATGCTCGAAGATGAAGCCCTGGGCGACAAATATGCCTTCGATTCCCTGTATACGACCACCAAATACCAGGCCCAGCAGATACCCGAACGAAACCGCTGGCTGCTCGAAGGTATGTTCCAGTCGGCCGCCGGCTCAGAGATACCGCTGAATGCCATGAACGTACCACCCGGATCGGTTGTTGTAACCGCCGGAGGGGTTCCGCTGACAGAAAATGTTGACTATACGGTAGACTATACGCTGGGGCGGGTGCGCATCATCAATGAGAGCATCCTCAACTCGGGCACTCCCATACGCATTTCGCTCGAAAGCACTGACATGTTCAACCTGCAGACAAAGACGCTGATGGGATCACATATTGAGCGCCGCATCAGCGACAACTTTAATGTGGGTGCCACCATCATGCGCTTATCCGAACGTCCGCTTACCCAGAAAGTAAGCTATGGAGATGAGCCGATCGCAAACACCATCTGGGGGTTCAACACAACATACACCACCGACGCCGACGTAGTGACCCGCATCCTGAACAGGATCCCATTTTACGAAACAAACGCCCGGTCGCGCATCACCTTCAACGCTGAGTTTGCCCACCTGATACCAGGTCACTCCCGGCACATAGGCAGTGCCGGAACGGCCTATATCGACGACTTTGAAGGCAGCAAGTCGGCCATCGACCTGAGAAACGTCCACCGCTGGCACCTGGCCAGCACACCCCAACGACAAACCAGTCCGGGAATGTTTCCCGAAGCGGCACCGGTATCATTCAGCGACACCATGGCAACACTGGCATTCCGCTTCAATGTGGCACGCCTGGCCTGGTACGTCATCGACCCGTTGTTTGTCCGGAACAGCACCCTTACCCCTACACACCTCCGCAACGACCCCGACCAGCGGTCAAACCACTTTGTCCGCGAAGTGCTGGAAACAGAAATATGGCCCAACAAGGAAAGTCCCACAGGCATCCCGTCACCCATCCCTGTGTTTAACATGGCGTTCTATCCAACGGAACGCGGACCTTATAACTACGATTCAGCACCCACGCAGTTCAGCAGCGGGATGGCACAGGATGGCACCCTCACTGACCCCCACACCCGGTGGGGTGGCATTATGCGCGGACTGCCGATGACCGACTTTGAAGCGGCCAATATCGAATATGTGGAATTTTGGCTGATGGATCCCTTTGTATATAATGAAAACCACCGTGGTGGAGATCTTTACATCAACCTCGGCGATGTGTCGGAAGATGTGTTGCGCGACGGAAGAAAAAGTTTTGAAAACGGACTGCCTATTGATGATGAGGTGATCAATGTAGACACCACCGCCTGGGGAAGGGTCCCGACAATCACTGCCGTGACCAACGCATTCGACAACAACCCGGCTTCGAGGGAGTACCAGGATGTTGGGCTCGACGGACTAAGTACTGAGGATGAAAGGAGCTTCTTTAACGAAAACTACCTCCAGATCCTGGCCGACATGTATGGCACCACCTCAGCAGCTTACCAGCAGGCGTGGGAAGACCCCTCGGCCGACAATTTTCAGTATTACAGGGGCTCAGACCTCGATGCGGCCGAAGTGTCCATTCTCGAAAGGTACAAAAGGTACAACGGACTGGAGGGGAACAGTCCTACTTCTGAACAATCGCCCGAAGCCTACCCCACCTCCGCCACAAACGTCCCAAATACCGAAGACATTAATGAGGACGGCACCCTGAGCGAAGCCGAGCGCTATTACCAGTACCGCATCAGTTTGCGTCCGGACGACATGGAAGTGGGGAGGAATTATATCTCTGACGTGATGGAGGCCACCGTCAGACTGGCAAACAATGAGGTGGAGACCATCCGCTGGTACCAGTTCAAGGTGCCGCTGCGTGATCCTGGCCGGCAGGTGATTGGTAACATCCAGGACTTCAAGTCCATACGGTTCATGCGGATGTTTTTCAAGGACTTCGAAGAACCCATCATTTGCCGCTTTGCTACGCTGCAGCTTGTGAGGGGTGACTGGCGGACCTACGACAGGGAGCTTGCTGCCCCGGGCGAATATGTGCCAGGCACCAACGAAGAAACCACCCTTGATGTGTTTACCGTCAACATCGAAGAAAACGGACAGCGTCATCCCATACCCTATGTGCTTCCACCCGGTATTGAACGTGAGCAGGACCTTGGAACCACCACAATGCACCAGCGCAACGAACAATCGCTGGCAATGAGGATTTCAAATCTTCAGGACGGTGATGCCAGGGCCGTATACAAGACGGCAAACCTTGACGTCAGACAATACCACCGCCTCAAAATGTTTGCCCACGCTGAAAAGCTCAGCCAGGAAGAAGAGCTGAATGATGGCGACCTCACTGTGTTCATCAGGCTGGGAAGCGACTTTACCGGCAACTACTATGAGTACGAGGTTCCCCTGCAAGTGACACCCTGGCTCCCAAGGACCTTTAATCCGGAATTGATATGGCCGGCGGAAAACAACTTTGATGTCGAGTTCAAGAAGCTGCAGGAACTGAAAATAGAGCGCAATATGCTGTCGCGCGATGCCGAAGCAAATGTCTCCGTCAACCAGCCTTTCCGCATGGCAGATGGCGACAACACAATGACCATCATCGGAAATCCCACGCTGAGCAACATACAGGTGATCATGATCGGGATACGCAACCCAAAAAGGACGCACAACACCCCCGACGATGATGGGTTGGCCA
>PWKN01000085.1 GCA_003559735.1 Bacteroidales bacterium
CGACGCTCTTCCGATCTCCTTTATCCGTTAAAAACAAGGAAGTTTCATAACTATAAATATGCGGTAATCCAAGCCGCTGGGACACATAGCAGGCAACCGGAATCGGCTGATCCAAACAAGCACTTATAACGATAGCAGCGTTTTTATTTTTTGCTACTTCTAGAACATGTTCTCTATTCAGTGTGCTAACTTGAACATGCTCATCTGCTGACTTTTTCGCAGGAGGATCATCTAAATAGTCAATCAAAACTGTAAAATACCCTCTGCTTTTCAAGTTTTCAAACAGTGCAATATGGGGGTTTGTGCCACCTAAAACGATGGCAACAGGTTTATTATCCATTTTTCGGTAAAACCCTGCAATTTATTGCAGTAACTTTAGTTTCTAGGAATTTTGTAGTTTTATACTATGGAAAAGTACCGTACTTCTTCACATAGTGTAAGCCGCTTAACGGTTCATATAGTATGGGTTACGAAGTATCGTTATAGTGTATTGCGAGGAGACATTCAAAAGCGTTGTCGAGACTTGGGTGTTCAAATCTGTAATGCTGAAAATGTTCAGATATTGAAGGGGGTTGTAAGCAAAGATCATGTTCACATCCATGTTGAATACCCTCCATCGTTGAGTATAAGTGATATGGTGAAAAAGGTAAAAGGTCGAACCTCACGCTTGTTGCAACAGGAGTTTCCGATATTGAAGAAGCAGTATTGGGGTCGCCATTTTTGGGCCATTGGTTACGGTGCATGGAGTACTGGGAATATAACCGACGAGATGGTTCAGGAGTATCTGGAGCATCATCGAGACAAGCCCAACACAAAGACGGGGAATTGGATATTTGAATAGATTTAAAAAATTTCATTTTTTACCGCTCTTATGAACCTATGGATTTCTAATCCATAGTGGTTGAGTCATTGCAATATAGTGATTTTTTTTTGTCGGCCATCAGTATACCGGACCAAAAAATGCCGTATATTGTCCTGCCCATGGTATTCAACCTGCGTTACCCCAAAACAAACATAGGATTGCTTTTGGTTGATTATCTGGAAAAATAATAAAAACACCCTAAAATCATCAGCTATGATCCCTTTCAGCCCTGTAAAAAGCAACGACAAGAGTACCCACAGGCGGAGAAAAAGAACATTATGTGCGATCATCGGCACCCTGTTCGTGCTGCATATATCTTGCCACACAGCCGACAGAGAGTCACACGGGACAGGATACAACGATTTCAAACTGCTTGAAACCGATATATCCACGCTCAGGCAACATTACGATGACGGAACACTGAGTGTTGAACAGGTTACCCAGGCCTACATTGACCGCATAGAAGCAATTGATCAAAACGGCCCTGCAATAAATTCTGTCATAATAATCAACCCGGAGGCCCTTGTTATTGCCCGCGGGTTGGACCAGGATCTGGCCAGTGGCATCATAAGGGGGCCGTTGCATGGTATTCCTGTGTTGTTAAAAGACAATATCGACACCCACGACGATATGCCCAACACCGCTGGCTCAAGGGCCCTGGCCAACTCTTACCCTTTGCGCGACAGTTTTGCAGTCAGGCGACTGAGGGAAGCCGGTGCGGTGATCCTTGGCAAGGCGAACCTGAGCGAGTGGGCGAACTTCCGTGGCGAGCTGTCGAGCAGCGGGTGGAGTGGGGCAGGTGGACAAACCCGGAACCCTTATGTGCTCGATCGCAACCCGTGTGGCTCCAGCTCAGGATCGGGTGCAGCCGTAGCGGCCAACCTGACAGTGATCGCTATCGGAACCGAAACCAACGGATCAATCGTTTGTCCATCGCACGCCAACGGTATTGCAGGCATAAAACCCACGGTGGGACTGGTAAGCCGTAGTGGGATCATACCCATCGCGCACAGCCTCGATATAGCCGGTCCCATGGCCCGAACAGTCAGAGATGCGGCAATTACCCTTGGAGCACTGACCGGTGTAGACCCTGAAGATGAAAAAAGCCTGGCCAGTGATGGCCATTACCATACTGACTATACCGTCTTCTTGAATGAGAACGGGTTGGAAGGCAAACGCATTGGTCTGTATACTGCGCCTATGGGACGAAACTTTAAGGTGGATGATTTGATGAATGCGGCCGTCAGTTATATGGAAAGCCAGGGTGCGGAGATCGTGGAAATTGACCGGATATCGGCACCCAATACAGCTGCACATGCATTCCAGGTGATGCTCTTCGAATACAAGGATGGCCTGAACCACTATTTTGCTTCATTGGGTGAAGATGCCCCGGTAGGCAGCCTTGAAGAGCTGATCGCCTTTAATGAATCAGACAGCATCAGCATGCGCCATTATAACCAGGCATACCTGATTATGGCACAGGAAAAAGGGGGGTTGGATTCACCAGAATACAGCGAAGCCCTGGAGGCAATGCACAAAGGTGCCCGTCAGAATGGGATAGACAGGGTGATGGATGAACACCGACTCGATGCCATTGTTGCCCCAACAGGCAGTCCGGCATGGAAAACGGACCTGATCAACGGCGACAGTTTTCAGCTTGGCAGCTCCTCGCCGGCTGCCCATGCAGGATATCCGAACATTACCGTTCCTATGGGCTATGTAGACCATCTACCTGTAGGAATGTCGGTATTTGGCCGTGCGTGGAGCGAGCCGGTACTGCTGGAGATCGCATATGCCTATGAACAGGGTACCAGGCACAGAAGGCCACCTGAGTTCCTGACCTCTGATCCGGAATAACGGATCCTGCGAATTATAACTGCCGGATAAACTTTTCCTTCAATACATTGTTTAACTCCTGTATTGATATTGCTTAACATTCATGTCCGATTAATGGTGTCGTAAGCCGCCTGCATGGTATTCCAGGATGAAATACACAAATATAATGAAAATATCAGCGATTATTCCTTTAATGGTATTGTTGTTCGCCACGCCTTATCGTGTTTCTGCGGATGACCTGGAATACTCGTTAAGGGGTACCATCATTGATTCAGTTAACGGCATGGTTCTTCCCGGGGCCAGTATTTTGCACATAGAATCCGGAAAAGGAGCCAGTTCCGGACTGGATGGTGGCTTTGAGTTGACCCTAACCAAAGGGTCACACCAGGTCAGGGTCAGCTATGTCGGATATGACACACGGTTTATTACTGTGGAGGTGCCGGCAGACGGATCGATAGAGGTAGCAATAACACCGGTTGAAAGTCAGCTCGAAGAAGTGGTGATTCGCGGCAGGCGCACTGGTGATCAGACTGAGCAGACCGCTATGGGGGTCTTTCATCTCCAGTCAGGTGTTATCCAACAAATCCCAGCCGTGCTGGGGGAGGTTGACGTGATCAGCGCCCTGCAGCTGTTTCCCGGGGTACAGTCAGTGGGTGAGGGGGCCTCAGGATTTAATGTGAGGGGAGGTGGCATTGACCAGAACCTGATCCTGATGGATGAAGCCACCGTATACAATGCTGCCCACCTGATGGGGTTTTTCTCTGTCTTTAACAATGATGCTGTTGAAGACATTGAGCTTTATAAGGGCAATATGCCTGCCAGGTATGGTGGCCGGCTATCATCATTGCTGAATGTCCGCATGAAGGAGGGCAACATGTCTGAATTTGGTGGCACAGGAGGTATTGGCAGTATCTCCAGCAGGTTGATGCTTGAAGGTCCCATCGTCAAAGAGAGGGTGTCGTTTGTTGCTGCAGGGCGCCGTTCCTATGCCGACCTTTTCATCCCGCTGGCCGGGAACCCGGATATTGAAGGAAACAAACTGTACTTCTATGACCTGAACGTGAAGGTGAATGCCATTTTGGATGACAACAACAGGCTGCAATACAGTACCTATCATGGCAAGGATTTCTTTCGTATGGGACAGAACACGGTATTTTCGATGGATTGGGGCAACACGACCCACAGTATGCGCTGGAACCACATATTCAGCAACGAGTGGCTGATCAACACTCACTTGACCTATACAGGCTATAACTATTCACTGATGCAGGATGGAGATACCGAAAACAGCTTCAGGTGGCGTGCAGGGAATGAAGATATGGGCATTAAAACCGACCTGATGTGGTTTCCAGGCGATAACCATCATGTAAACATGGGTTTTTCTGGTGTATATCACCGTTTTGACCCTGGTATGCTTACCGGTATTGATGACGAAAGCTTTATAGGAGCGCTTGGAGGCACTGGTTCGCGTGCTTTGTCTTATGCTGCATATATTTCCAATGAACAAACCCTGGGTAAGGCGTTGTCGGTTGATTACGGACTCCGTTTTTCCCTCTTTCAGAGCATGGGGCCTTCTACCGTCTACCATTTTGATGAAGACCATCAGGTAACAGGCAGTACAGATTATGAACGTGGCGAAATATATAATTCATGGCCGGGCTTCGAGCCTCGCCTTGGTTCGAGGTATTCTTTTCACAGCGATGCCAGTGTGAAGGCCAGCTACAGCCGGAATATGCAGTTTCTGCACCTGGCCAGTTACAGTGATGGGGGCAATCCGCTCGACATTTGGGTCCCCTCATCAGAGTTGGTAAAACCCCAGGTTGGTCACCAGTTTGCGTTGGGCTATTTCAGAAACATGCATTTTGACAGGCAGATCATAGAGGGCTCGGTCGAGGTATTTTACAAGCTCATGAACAACCAGATCGACTTCAGGGAAAACGCCTGGCTAATGCTCAATCCAAGATTGGAAGGAGAGTTTCGCTTTGGCCGTGCCCGTGCTTATGGAGCAGAGTTTCTGCTCAGGAAGAACGAAGGAGACCTCACTGGCTGGATAAGCTACACCTGGTCAAGGGCACTGCGCAAAATAGAAGGTGTAAACAACGGCAATACCTACCCTGCCGCCTACGACCGTCCGCATAACCTGAATGTTGTAATGAACTACCGGTTGAACAGCAGAATAAACCTGTCAGCTACCTGGGTCTACTCCTCCGGTTCTCCTGTTACGCTGCCTACCGGTTGGTATGAATACCAAAACCAGTTCATCCCGGTCTACAGTGACCGAAATGCACACCGTCTGCCCGATTATCATCGCCTTGACCTGAGTGCAAGCATTAAAAGCAGGAATGGTTCAGGAGGCAGTTTTTATGGTGAGTGGACTTTTTCGGTATACAATGCCTACTACAGGAAAAACACCTGGATGCTGGACTTCAGGCAAAATGAAAATGAACCCGGCAAACTGGACGCTTACAAGGTATACCTGTTTCCCATTCTCCCGTCTGTAACCTACAATTTTTATTTTTAACCATACCGGTGTGGTATACCCGGCCCAAATAAAATCAAGCAGATGATCTCCTCAATCAAAAATAATAAAGCAACATTAGTGATCGCGGCAACTGTAATGATTGCTATGATGGCCTGTTCAGAAAAGATCGATCTGGAACTCGATGGAATGGAACCAAGGTTGGTGATTGATGCCAGGATCACTGACCTGTCTGAAGGCAACCGTGTGCTGATCACCAAAAGCACAGGCTATAATGCCGGTAACCCCCCGCCACCCATCACCGGAGCGGTGGTCAGGTTATCGGCCGGAAAGAGTATGTGGCAGCTTAAAGAGACGGAGACAGGTGAATATATGCTGCCCGGTTACTTCAGGGGGGAGGCTCCTAATGTGTACACCATTGAAGTGGAAACAGACGAAGAAACAGTATATGCCGTATCTGAAATGAAAGAAGCGATTCAGCTCGACAGCATCACTGTCAGACCCCACCCATGGTTCAGTGATCGTCAGGAACTGCTGGTTCATTTTCAGGATCCTCCCGGACAGCTGAACTATTATTTGTGGAAGGTATATAAAAATGGTGTCTTGCTCACCGATACAATGCGCAGGGTGCCATTTGCCGACAGCGAGATCTTCAGCGGACAATATGTGCGGTTTCCTGTATATATGCTCCAGTCTGAAGACAGCATCCTTAATCCTGGCGACACCATCAGGGTTGACCAGTACCGGATTACTGAAGAATACTTTAATTTCCTTGTCGCCACACGCCGCAACAGAGGTGCTGCCGGCGGCCCGTTTGTGGGTCCCCCGGCCAATATTCCTTCCAACTTCAGTAACAATGCGCTTGGTTTTTTTATGACAGCCTCAGTATCGAGCTCAAGCCTGACGATATAATTGTTTCAAGCGTAATTGTTTCATGCGTCTGTGTGAAATCTCGCATGAAAAAAATTCATGAATATTTGCAGACAACCTTACCAGTTTTTCATGAATATCTGATTATTTGTGTAACCCGGAGGTTGCCAGCTCCTGAGGGAGGCTGGAAACTCTGCCCGCCACCGGTGAAATCCCCCCGGATATGGAATCCTTCGCCAGGAGATTCCATCCTCCTGTTTGCAACAACCCACATTTTTTCGTATTTTTACCGTGCAAACAAGCCCCAACCAAAAAACATAGCCATCAGCCATCAAACACCTGCATCATGCATAAAAAGATCCCTTACGGCCTGAGCAATTTTCAAAGACTGATCGCCGAGAACTATTATTATGTAGATAAAACCAGGTTTGTAGAGGTGCTTGAAAACTTCAACGAGCCATACATTTGCTTTTTCAGGCCGCGGCGCTTCGGGAAATCCCTCTTCGTATCGATGCTTTGCAGCTACTACGACAAAGCCCGTGCAAAGGACTTCGACAACACCTTCGGTGAGCTGTATATCGGCAAAAATCCCACGCCGCTGAAAAGCAGTTATTATGTGCTTCATTTCAATTTTAGCGCCATTAATGTTGACGACAGGGATAAAACATACCATGATTTCCAGCAAAGTGTGAAAACAAGTGTTGAATACTTTTTAAGAAAATACCAGATCCAGCTTGATCTCCCCGACACAAATACCTCCCCCAATGCTTTGATCAGTACGTTTTTATCTAAAGTCGCAGCGCATCTCGACGGCAAAATTTATATAATCATTGACGAATACGATCATTTTACCAGCGAGCTGCTGGGCTACAACAAAGAGCTATTCGATGATGTGGTATCGAAAAGTGGTTTTTTTCGCAAGTTCTTTGAAACCCTGAAAATCGGCACGGAAAGTCTCATCGACCGCATCTTCTTCACCGGCGTAAACCCCATCACCCTCGACAGCCTCACCTCCGGCTTCAACATCTCATCCAACCTCACCCTCAACCCCAAGCTGCACGAGATGATGGGCTTCAACGAAAGCGAGATCGAAACCCTGTTTGCCCATTACGGCATCGACAATGAAGATTTCAATGAACTGCTGCCCGTTCTTAAACAGCATTACGATGGCTACCAGTTTGTGGATGAACCTGTTAACCACTTGTACAACAGCGACATGGTGCTGTACTTTGCCAAAGACTACCTGGAGGACCGCAAGCCGCCCAAAAACCTCATCGACGAAAACATCGCCAGCAGCTATGCCAGGATCAAACGCTTTATTGAGATGGGCGACCACGAAAAGAACCTCTCCTTCATCCGCGACCTGCTCGAAGGCAATGAGGTAAACATGGTGCTCACTACAAAGTTTGAGCCTTCGTCGCG
>PWKN01000065.1 GCA_003559735.1 Bacteroidales bacterium
AGAGAAACTGGATCGGACGCTCGGAGGGGGCAACGATCTTTTTCCCCTTAAAGGATCACAAGGAACATATCGAAGTATTCACTACCAGGCCCGATACGGTGTTTGGTGCCACCTTCATGGTGCTGGCGCCTGAGCACGAGCTGACACGTCAGATCACCACCAGTGCGTATCGCAACGATGTTGAAGAGTATGTTAAAAAAGCCGGCAGCAAGTCGGACCGGGAGCGGATGGCTGAGGTAAAGACCGTTTCCGGTCAGTTTACAGGGGCATATGCGGAACACCCCTTCAGTGGCGACCCCATCCCGGTGTATATTGCCGATTATGTGCTTGCCGGATATGGGACGGGTGCCATCATGGCGGTTCCCGGACACGACAGTCGCGACCATGCCTTTGCCACCCATTTTGATCTCCCTGTTGTTGAAGTGGTAACCGGTGGCGACTTGAATGAAGGATCGCACGAGGGTGAGGGGACATTGGTGAACAGCGACTTTTTGAATGGAATGAATGTGGCTGGTGCCATACGTACGGTTACAAAAAAACTTGAGGACAAAGGGATCGGGCAGGCCCGTGTAAACTACCGTCTTCGTGATGCGATCTTCAGTCGCCAGCGTTACTGGGGCGAACCATTCCCGGTATACTATAAAGAGGGCATCCCATATGTACTCCCTGAGTCGGAGCTTCCGCTGAAGCTTCCACCGGTCGACAAATACCTGCCCACCGAAACAGGGGAACCACCCCTGGCAAGGGCAAAAAACTGGAAGACCAAAGAGGGTCATCCCCTTGAGTGCAACACCATGCCTGGCTTTGCAGGGTCGAGTGCTTATTACATCCGGTATATGGATCCGAATAACAAAAATGAGCTGGTATCAAAAGAAGCCGTTGAATACTGGCAGGATGTTGACCTTTACGTGGGCGGTGCGGAGCATGCAACCGGCCACCTCATATATGCAAGGTTCTGGAATAAGTTCCTCTTCGATATTGGGATAGTGGTGAAAGATGAACCATTCAGCAAGCTGATCAACCAGGGAATGATCCAGGGAAGGTCAAACTTCGTATACCGGGTCAGGGGATCAAACCGGTTTGTCTCCTGTAACCTTAAAGACCAGTACGACACCACCCCCATCCACGTAGATGTGAATATTACCGACAACGACATCCTTGATGTGGAAGCGTTCAGGAAGTGGAACCCCGACTACAGGGATGCTGAATTCATTCTTGAAGACGGACAGTATGTATGCGGGTGGGAAGTGGAGAAAATGTCAAAATCCTTGTTCAATGTTGTTAACCCCGACGACCTGATTGAGAAATACGGGGCCGACACCCTGCGCCTGTATGAGATGTTCCTTGGTCCGGTTGAACAGGCCAAGCCGTGGGATACCAAGGGCATTGAAGGGGTGTTTCGCTTTATCAGGAAGCTGTGGCGTCTTTTTCACGACCGCGACAATGTGTTGCGTGTTGATGACTCACCCGCCACAGACCAGGAGAAAAAAGTGCTTCATAAGTGCATAAAGAAAGTGAGCGAAGACATTGAACGGTTCTCCTTCAACACGGCAGTCAGTGCTTTTATGGTTTGTGTGAATGACCTTACCGAGCTGCAATGCAACAAACGGGAGATCCTTGGACCACTGGTCGTCATGGTCTCTTCCTTTGCCCCGCATATCGGCGAAGAGCTGTGGCATCTGCTTGGCAACAAGGAGAGCGTGGCAGTGGCAAACTTCCCGTCGTGGAATAAGGAATATGTTACAGACGAAATGGTCATTTATCCCGTTTCCTTTAACGGGAAGACACGTTTTAAGCTCGAGCTGGAAGCCGGCAGCAACCGTGAAGAAGTGGAGCAGGCCGTAATGGAGGCACCCGACACTCAAAAGTGGCTGCAGGGCAAGGATCCCAAAAAGGTGATCGTGGTACCTGGCAGGATCGTGAACATTGTGGTGTAGGCTTTCGACATCTTCCTTCCATCTGACCTGAATGCCAGTAATGAATGATCACAGGTCGGGAACAAATACAAAAAGCTGAAATTATGCGAACACGATGCAATATGGTCAGGATCCCGGTTGTTTGCATACTCCTGTTGTACCTTCTCCTTTTTACGGGTCAGGCAGCGGCTGCCGGACTGCATGCAGAGAAAGCCGTATTTGGCACCGGTGAGTTGTTTGTTTTCCGGGCAATGTATTACAGTCGCATCACCGGCAATGTAACTGCGGGAGATGCCTCCCTTCAAATCCAGTCCGGACATGCGAGGGTTGGCAACGAGCCTGTAATGAAGATCGTGGGTGAAGCCAACACCCGTGGCATGTTTAACTGGTTCTTCAAGGTGGAGAACCGTTACGAATCATATTTTCACCCCGAACGCCATGCTCCTGAACGGTTTTTTAAGAACGTAAGGGAAGGCAGGCACCGCAGGAATGAGGATGTGCGGTTCGACCATGACAGGAAGCTGGCATATACCACTGACACGGTCATATCGATACCGGAGCAGGTACAGGATATCATTTCGGTGTTTTATTATGCACGGACGTTTGATATGGAACGTGTCCGTCCGGGCGACTATTTTGAGATAGAATTTTATCACCGCAACTCGGTACACGTGACCAGGATCTATTTTGAAGGGCGCGAACAGATCACAACATCCCTGGGTACGTTCAATACGTTGCGGTTTAAGCCGAAAGTGCTTGAGGGACAGGTATTCAGTCAGCCTTACCCCATGACGTTATGGATCTCTGATGATGCCAACAAGATCCCCATAAGGGCCGAATCCGGACTGGTGCTGGGAAGTGCGCGGCTGGACCTGGTGGAGTTTGGAAATCTTCAGCACCCCGTCAGCTCTTTTGTGCCCGACATCAGGAGATGACAAGTGATTCGGTTTTTTTATTACCTTTGGATATGGTTATGGGTGTATGGCTTATGAACAAAAACAAAACATTTCTTTTTCTGTTGCCGCTGCTTTTTTTAGCTGTTGGATGTGACAGCGACGATGCGGATGAGCGCAGCAAGTTCATCGGGCGCTATGAAGTGGAGGAGGTGAGCCTGGAAACCTATTCACCGCGCGGTGATTATGAAGTAAGGATCAGGAAGGAAGCGGGGACGGAAGACCTTGTGATCATCTGTAATTTTTACAACTACAACCTGGAGGTGCTGGCACGTGTTACGGGCAATGCCATTAAAATACCTGACCAGGAGCATAATGTGTATGCTTTTGAGGGTACCGGTCATTTGAGTGGCAGTGTGATCACGCTCGATTATACAGTGTCGGTGCTGAGGGATGGAGAAAACGAATTGTTTGATCGTCTGCGGGCTGTGATGACCTTAAAAGATTAAAACCAGGTCTGGCGAGACCTTTCCATTTTATGAAAGGGTACTTATGCCGGACAAAAAAAGCGGACCAGCTGCCAGGGGCACGGTCCGCTTTTGGGATATATATATGTGGGGATGATATGCTACATCATTCCGCCCATTCCACCCATTCCGGGGTTCATTGGAGGCGCATCCGGTTTTTCTTCCGGGATGTCGGCCAGCACACATTCAGTTGTCAGCATCATACCTGCAATTGAAGCAGCGTTTTCAAGCGCCACGCGTGTAACCTTGGTCGGGTCGATGACGCCAGACTCGTAGAGGTTTTCGTATTTCTCGGTATGAGCGTTGAATCCGAAGTCGTTTTTGCCTTCTTTCACCTTTTGTACCACGATGGATCCTTCCACGCCTGCATTTTCGACGATCAGGCGGAGCGGCTCTTCGAGGGCCCTGCGAACGATCGAGATACCGGTGTTTTCGTCAATGTTTTCACCTTTGAAGTTTTCCAGTGAATCGAGTGCACGGATATAGCCGATGCCGCCGCCGGGAACGATCCCTTCTTCAACGGCTGCGCGTGTAGCGTGCAATGCATCATCGAAGCGGTCTTTTTTCTCTTTCATTTCAACTTCGCTGGCAGCGCCGACATAGAGGACGGCCACACCGCCGGCCAGCTTGGCAAGGCGCTCCTGGAGCTTTTCCTTGTCGTAGTCGCTGGTGGTGTTTTCCATCTGGGCTTTGATCTGCTTGATGCGTGCCTTGATGTTTTCTTTATCGCCCTTTCCGCTGACGATGGTGGTGTTGTCTTTGTCAATGGTAATTTTTTCAGCGCTACCCATATGCGACAGGTCGGCATTTTCCAGCTTATACCCTTGTTCTTCGCTGATAACGGTACCACCAGTGAGTATGGCAATGTCTTCGAGCATGGCCTTCCGGCGGTCGCCGAATCCGGGTGCCTTCACAGCAGCGATCTTCAGAGATCCGCGCAGCTTGTTCACAACCAGGGTTGCCAGCGCTTCACCGTCAACATCTTCTGAAATGATCAGCAAGGGTTTGCCTGTCTGAACAACTTTTTCAAGAACCGGCAGGAAGTCTTTCATGGTGCTGATCTTCTTGTCGTGGATCAAAATATAGGGATCCTCGAATACAGCTTCCATCTTTTCGGTGTCGGTAACAAAGTAAGGGCTGATATAGCCACGGTCAAACTGCATCCCTTCAACTACCTGCACGCTTGTCTCTGTCCCCTTGGCTTCTTCGATGGTGATGACACCCTCTTTTTTGACTTTCGACATCGCTTCAGCGATGAGTTTGCCAATAGACTTATCGTTATTGGCAGAGATGGTGGCCACCTGTTCGATCTTATCGATGCTGTCGCCCACTTCTATTGATTGTTTGCGCAAGTGTTCCACAACCTGTACAACAGCCTTGTCGATGCCACGTTTCAGGTCCATCGGGTTTGCCCCTGCAGCCACGTTCTTCAGTCCGCTGTGAATAATCCTCTGCGCCAGTATGGTTGCCGTGGTGGTGCCATCACCGGCCACATCGGCCGTTTTGCTTGCCACCTCTTTCACCATCTGGGCACCCATGTTTTCTATGGGATCCTCGAGTTCAATTTCTTTGGCTACGGTAACGCCATCCTTAGAGATGGAAGGGGCGCCGAATTTTTTGTCCATGATCACATTGCGCCCTTTTGGACCCAGTGTGACCCGGACAGCATTTGAAAGTTTGTCAACACCGATCTTCAGGGCGTTTCTTGCTTCCAGGTTGAACTTTATGTTTTTTGCCATGATATTCAATTTATTAGGTTATAAAATGATTTGATTCCGAATTATACAACTGCATAAATATCTGATTCGCGCATGATCAGGTAATCTTTTCCGTCGTGCGTCAGTTCCGTTCCGGCATATTTGCCATACAGTACTTTGTCGCCAGCCTTGACGGTGACAGGATTGTCTTTTGTGCCTGCGCCTACAGCTATTACAGTGCCCATTTGTGGTTTTTCCTTCGCGGTGTCGGGGATGATGATGCCGCCCGAGGTTTTTTCCTCAGCCGGTGCGGGCTCAACCAATACTCGATCAGCTAAGGGTTTGATGTTCATTTGTGCCATTGTTTTTCGATTTACTTAGTTAAACATGTATGATTATTTTTACTTTCCTGTTGATGGAATTTCAGATCGTTCAAAATTCATAATGCGCCATTCCACATACTGTGCCAAATGGACACTGTTTGTCAAAATTGCCTGATTATTCACCGGTCATAAAAAAAGTGTCAGAACGGTATGCCATTCTGACACTTTTTTTATGCCATGGTTCTTGTTGATGTCTTATTCACCGCCCCCTTCCATGTCGTCAAGCAATTGTTCCAGTTCCTGGATGTCTTCAATATCTTCAGGAATTGCCTGAGCAGGTGGTCTCTGGAAGTCTCCCGGTGCCGCCTCCCTGGCAGGAACCAGGTCGCGCAGCTCTGTTTCGGCTGCTTCCTGGAATTCCGCACGTGGAATAACAAAGGTTGAAGAAAGGGTAAGGACCAGGAGGACAATGGCCAGTGTCCATGTTGCCTTTTCAAGAAAGTCGGTAGTTTTTCTTACACCCATCACCTGGTTGCTGGAAGAAAAATTGGATGCCAGTCCGCCACCCTTGGCATTCTGGACCAGTACGATCAGCATCAGCAGGATGCAGGTGATAAGGATCAGAACGGATATTAATACAAATGCGCCCATTATACTCTGTTTTTAATGATTGTAGGTTCTCAGTGATTCAATTTTTTTTGCAAAGTAACTGCTTTTTTCCGGATATTTCAAACTTAATTTTTCATAGATGTTTATTGCCCGGTCTGTTTTGCCTTGTCTGGCAAGCACACTGGCGAGTGTTTCGCTGATCAGGTCGGGATGATCCTCAATGCTTTCTTTTGCCAGTTCTCCTTCGGGAACGTTATCGACGCCTCTTTTCATATGATGCAGCTGTTCGAGAAAGCGGTCGATGATCGCTTTTTGACTGGAGGGCCTCTTTTTTGCTGCTGTTGTATTGCCGGTGGGTTTTTCTACATAGATGTTTTTTTGCGGTTGTTGTGTGGCTGTTGCTGCGACCTCTGTTATTGACCCGATTTTCTTCCCGGAAATATAGGCACGGAACTTCCGCCGGTCGGGGGCACAGGCAACGGCTTTGTTTACCTCTTGTTCAAACATCAGCTTGTCACTGTCCATCAGTCCCTTTGCATACATCATCCGCACCGGCTGTGAATAGGGGTGCTTGTCGAGGATCTGCAGCAGCAGCCTGACCGTCTGTTTATCCGGCTTCAAGCCGTTTGCCATAATGTTGCCAAGGATCGTGCTGATCATAATTATTTTTCAAAGTCATATAACTGGCAGATGCCGGAGCATCTGCAGCTGAAATTGGTTACCAGTTTACAACCGCCTGGTTAAAGATGTCTTCAGCAAGCTCCGACACAATCTGTTCGATGGCGGCATTTTCGACCTGTGAAAGGCTAAGGTTGCTGTCGTAGTCGTAGTATCTTGAGAAGCTCCGTTCAAATCCGGCTTCATCATCATATTCATTCAGGAAAACAACCCTTACGCTTATTGTAAGCCTGTTCAGGGCCGCCCTGTCGTCGCCGGTGATGGCTACCGGCTGGGTGCTGTATCCGGTAATGCTCCCTTCAAAATGGAGGTGTCCGACACCATCAACCATACGCAGGTTTGTTTGCCGCATGAACTTATCCTGCAGAGCATCGGTAAACACCTGGCTGAGTGTGGGTTGTACCAGCGGTGCATCATTCGGGAAATAGTCGACCGAGATGGTTTCGGCCTGTGGCGGAATGCTGGCACCGGTAAATGAATACACACCGCAGCCCCACATCGCGACAACGGCTATCATTACCGTCAGCCACAGAAAAAGTCTTGTTTTGTTTATTCTGCGCATATGTTATGTTTTTATCAGTTGTCTGCCTGTCGCACCAGAAAGCCGGCGCAAATTGATTGTCCGCCGCCGGAATTGATTGTCCGCCGCCGGAATTGATTGCCCGCCGCCGGAGGTGCAAAATTACTGAAAGTTTGTTTGTGCCGGTTGACCGTTGGCGTTTTTTGTGTTTTTTTGGTTTTCAGCGGCTTGGTTCATATGCCGTATTC
>PWKN01000223.1 GCA_003559735.1 Bacteroidales bacterium
ACCTCTTCCCTGCGTAACCCGGAACGCACCGCTGCCACCGTTGATATGTCCGGCGACTATATCCTGACGGTGACCTGTACCGATGGCTGCAAGGCGACGGCCACCACCCGGGTGACGGTCAATGACAATCCGCAAATATTTGCCGGTGCTGACCGGGAAGTGTTCCCTGGTGCCCGTGTAACCATCGATGATGCCACGGTCACCGGAACTGCACCCATGAGCTACTTATGGTCGCCCGGAGCGCTGCTGGAGGATGCCACACTGTTGCATCCCACCACCCACAACCTGTACGAAACCACTGCGTTCACCCTTACGGTCACTGATGGCCATGGCTGTGCTGGCAGCGATAAGGTTATTGTTATGGTTTCTGCGTTGTTATCAGCCGACGTTAAAATACCCAATGCATTTGCACCTGCTGGCCAATTCACAGAGAACCGTTCGTTTAAACCACTTTTTACTTATCCGCCTGTAGACTTTACATTGGTCATATATGACAGGTGGGGAAAAACCATATTTAAGTCTGCCGATCCACATATAGGCTGGGACGGTACAGTTAATGGTATTGATGCCCCACAGGGCGTCTATCTTTACCGGATCATATATTTGGACCAGGATTTTAAAAAGCATCAGCACCATGGTACAGTTATGCTGATCAAATAGTTATGCATAGAAGATCGCAACAACCAAACGACCACCAATAGATACCGGCTGTCGTTTTTGAGGATTGCTCATTGAGACCAGTTTTCTCAGAATGTCAGGACTAATTAAGGCTAAATGAAGAAGAGTGCCACACCTGCTACGCTGATCACAGCACCCAGCAGCTCCTTCCAGGTGATGTGCTGTTTGTAGATGAGCCAAGTGGCTGGAAGTATGAGGATGGGGGAAATTGACATGATGGTTGATGCTATTCCGGTGGCTGTGTATTTTACAGCTATCAGCGACGATGAAACACCGAGGAATGGACCAAAAGCAGCGCCAAGCAACATGAGCATCAGAGCGGTACGGTTATCCAGGGCATTCTGCACGGCACCCCATTTTTTGAAAAAATGGATCACGATAGCAAAGCCTGCAATACCGGCCAGGACACGGATTTGTGTTGCGGAAAATGCGTCATAGGTTTGCATGCCGTATTTGCTCAGCACCAAGCCCACAGCTTGTCCGGCTGCGCCCAATAATGCAAAGACCACACCTTTCGGAGGTACTTTATCAGCCACCGTGCCCGGCCTGCTTCGTTGTCCGTGTTTATAAAGGATAACCATGGCAATTCCCGACATGGTCAGCATCATGCCGCCAAGATGGATCCATGCAAGCGTTTCGCCGAGGAACAGCCACCCTGTAAAAGCAGCAATGGGAGGAACCAGTGTCATGAGTAACAAGGATAACCGGGAACCTATAAGGGTAAAGGCTTTGAAAAGAAACAGGTCGCCAATGACAAATCCTACCAGTCCAGACAACGACAACCATATCCAGTGAAAAGAACCTGCATCGGCCGGGAAAGGCATATCGCGCCGGATCCACGAATAAACCGACAGCAGGCCAAAGGCCATGATCAGCCTGATGATGTTTACCGGCACACTGCCTACCTTGCGGCTGGCTGCTTCAAAAGAGATGGCCGTAACTGTCCAGCAAACAGCAGTGACCAGGGCAGCCAGCTCCCCTATCCTGGTTTCCATTGACTCTGTTTTTTAAGGTGCAAAGGTACAATAAAAAAGGCCGCTCCCGCCAGGGAACAGCCTTTGCCTTAAAAAACAAACAATCGCAATCAATCAAACTGTCGTCGAGGGCTGAGCGTTTACCAGCGCCCTCTTCCCATACGGGGCGACTGTACTCCCCGGGAATCAGATGCGGAACGCCCGCCAGGCCTGCGCATGACCCTGCTGTCAAATAATATGCGCTGTTCTTCCGTCAGTAACTCACGTATCGCCTGATGGTGTGCAACATTTGACTTCATCTGTGTATTGCGCAAAGCAGTCATCTTGTCAATCACCTCGTTTACATCACCTTCAGAAACACCCCTCATCAAACTGCGTTTGCTTGCACGAAGTGCTTCCATCTCTGTACGATGCTTTGTGCTGCTTTCAATCTGCTTTAACCGGACCTCCCTGATGGCTTCCTGCTGCTCTTCCGTTAAATCAGGAAGCGACAAACAATATTCCATTGCATCACGGGCCGGCCTCTCTGTGCGTTCTGCCGGACGTTCGGTGAATTTTCCCTGCGGGTGCCGTCCCGGAGCAGTCCTGCCCCTCTGGGCAAACAGTTCAACAGGATTCAACAGGATACATGCCAGTATCGCAATAAAAAACATCTTTGCTTTCATAATCAAACTTTTTTATGGGTTCGTAATCGATTCAATTCTTTGACATCGTTCATTCAAAAAAGTTTAATGCGATACGAAACGAACCAAAAAAGTTATTGTTTTTACAAAAAATGATCATTACTTTTGCTGTCGTAATCCTGATTTCATTCATCTAAATCTGTTTGCAAATGAACTGGAAAGCCATAACCCCCAGGGTTCTCGTAATTACCGGCATCATTGTTTTTGCGGCTGTGATGCGCCTGGTACCGCATTACCCGAACTTTACACCCATAGCTGCCATTGCCTTGTTTGGCGGTGCGCATTTCGGCAGGCGAAGCCTTGCTTTTGCCATACCGCTCGCAGCGCTCTTTATAAGCGATTTGTTTCTCGGCTTTCACAACATGATGATTCCCGTATATATCGGATTTGCCCTCATTGTACTACTGGGCCGCTTGATGCACAGCAACGTCAGGGTCCCTTATGTGATCGGTGGGTCCCTTGGGGGATCATTGGTATTTTTCCTGGTCACCAACTTCGGAGTGTGGGCATTAACTCCCTATTATCCGTCCACCTTGCAGGGACTGGTCACATGCTACACCATGGCAATACCTTTTTTGCATGCCTCTGTGCTGGGTGACCTCTTCTATAACACGGTGTTTTTTGGCGGATTTTACCTCATACAACAATATTACCCGGCAGTTAAAACTGCCTGACCCGTTGCCGGATTTCCCTGACCGGACAGCAAATCACAGTATGCTGTTCATATAATGATGCGTTGTATGCGACATCACTGTATGACCTGTATTTGCCTTTCCATATATTTATGGTTAATTTTGTAAATGGGAACAAATCCCCGGAACAAATCATTCTGCCATGGCACTAACGTTTTTCAGGATTCCGCGCAACAAAAAGTTCAACTATAAGCCTGTGTACTATGACCAGAAAAAAGAAGAACGGAAGAAACGGGAGAAAGCCGCTTTGGAAGAAGACTCCGGAGACTATGAGAAGGCGCTCAGGGAGCGGATGCAAATGAGATGGAAGCGCACCTCTGGCAAACGAACGCGGAGCGCTTCCAATCAACGGCTGGTGATCATCTTCATAGTGATGTTTCTTTTGCTCTACCTGATCTTTTTTCTCTGAACACAGAACCAGGGATAATAGTTGTAAAAACCATAATTGAACAAAGCAACAGATGTCGGACGTAATTAGGTTGTTGCCTGATTCGGTGGCCAATCAGATCGCTGCAGGAGAAGTCATTCAACGCCCCTCCTCTGCGGCAAAAGAATTGCTTGAAAACGCCATCGATGCAGGGGCTGACAGCATCCAGCTTATCATTAAGGATGCCGGGAAAACATTGATACAAGTGACCGATAACGGGACCGGTATGTCAGATACGGACGCCAGGCTTTGTTTTGAACGTCACGCTACATCCAAGATCGAACAAGCCAGCGACTTGTTTTCAATCCGGACCATGGGCTTTCGTGGAGAAGCTTTGGCCAGTATGGCCGCCATAGCCCGTGTGGAGATCCGGACAAAAACGGCAGACCAGGAAATCGGTACCGGAGTGGTTGTTGAAGGAGCAAAACTGCTGACACAGGAACCCTGCCAGTGTAAAAAAGGGACAAGCGTGGCGGTGAAAAACCTGTTCTACAATACCCCGGCAAGGCGCAACTTCCTCAAGTCAGACAATGTGGAGAGAAGACATATCCTGCAGGAATTCTACCGCGTTGCCATTGCCCGGCCGGATATAGCATTTGACCTTTACTGCAACGGACAGCTAACCCATAAGCTGGGGAAAGGGAAACTGGTACAACGTATTGCCAACCTATTGGGAAACAAATACAAACAACAGCTGGTCCACGTTGAGGAAAACACCCAGATCGTTAACATAATGGGTTATATTGGGAAACCTGAATTTGCAAAAAAAACCAGGGGTGAACAGTATTTGTTTGTAAATCAACGATATATCCGCTCTCCCTACCTGAACCATGCAATAGAAAATGGTTTTGATTCTTTGATCCCTGAAGATACCTATGTCTCTTTTTTCCTGTTTCTTGAAACTGACCCTGAATCGATCGATGTGAATGTGCATCCCACAAAGACGGAGATAAAGTTTCAGGACGAAAAATATATTTACCAGATCCTTAAAACAGCGGTAAAACATGCTTTGGGCAGTTATACGCGGACACCCGGATTTGTTTTTGACAGGGAACAGGCCTTCGATGGCCCCTCCCCTGCAGGTGATAAGCCTGTAAAACCACCCTCAATAAAGGTCAACCCTGGTTTTAATCCCTTTGAAGCCGGGTATGGCCGGCAGGCAAGCCAGCAGCGTGACCTGGAGGATAGACCCGATTTGCAGCAGTGGGATCAGTTGTTTCCGTCAGACCAGGATGTTTCCCGTATCCAGCAGGAAAAAGGGAACAGGCAATACCTCATCAGCACCGACTGGGATGAAGAGAATAAGGAGGATAATGGCCAGAAAAAATTCTTCCAGCTGCACAACAGGTATATCCTGGTACCGGTAAAATCCGGATTGATGGTCATTGACCAGCAACGTGCCCATGAAAGGGTTTTGTATGATAAGTTTAAGCGTAACCGGGAAAACAACAGCGGTGTTTCACAACAATTGCTGTTTCCTGAAAATATCACACTGACGGAGAATAATGCGGAAATACTGAAAGAGATCCTGGTCGACATCAAAACCCTTGGTTTTGGCATTCATATGATGGGGAAAACCACTTTTGTCATTGATGCCGTTCCCGCTGTTATATCTGAAGAACATGGCCTCCAGGACATCATAGAAGGCATTGTTGATCATGTGCAGATAAACCGGGCAGAATTGAAACAGGATCTTCAGACAAATGTGTTGCGCTCGATGGCAAAACGTCTGGCGATCAGGCACGGAAAGGCTTTATCGGAAGAAGAAATGGCAGCCATTGTACACAAGCTGTTTGCATCCGAGTTGCCTCAGTATACCCCTTCCGGCAAGCCGGTTCTGCAAATTATCACCAATGAAGAATTGAATGACCGGTTCAAATAGCAAAGAAATTGTATTTTTGCCCCTTATACCATCGGGTGATGACCTGCACGATTAAGATTGGGTAAACTTTTACCGGCAATTTCTTGTTCTGTAAGTGTATGACTGATGGATCGGAATAATTATTCACCGTAAAAAGACAACACATTTATGATGCAATACAGACCTGGTGGCTTTAACCTGATGCCTTTGGTGGTTAAGAATCTTTTGATCATCAATGGATTGTTCTTCCTTGCCACTATATCACTGGCAGGTGCTTTTCAATTGGATCTGATCAGGACACTTGGCCTGCATATGCCTGGTTCACCCAATTTTGAGCCATACCAGTTTATCAGCCACATGTTTATGCATGCAAACTTCAACCATATATTTTTCAATATGTTTGCACTGTGGATGTTCGGTACTGCGATAGAAAACCTTATGGGATCCCGCAGATTCCTGATCTACTACCTGATCACCGGTTTTGGCGCTGCCATTCTTCATCTGGGTGTAAACTATGTTGAGGTTCTTGGTTTAAGGAATGAACTCGTAGCTGCCGGACTTAGTCCGGCAGAGTTAAGACAGTATGTTGAATCACCTCCGCATTCGGTCAGGGCCGATATCGCCGGAACCCTGGCTTCCTACATCCGGAAGTTTTTAATACCCACCGTAGGTGCATCCGGGGCTGTATTTGGCATTCTTCTTGCATTCGGGATGTTCTTCCCCAATAGCTACATCTACCTCTTCTTTGCCATACCCATTAAAGCCAAATATTTTGTAATGGCCTACGGTGCATTGGAATTATACTTTGGGTTTGCAAACCGGCCTGGAGACAACATTGCCCATTTCGCCCACCTGGGGGGTATGTTGTTTGGTTATCTGCTGATCACATACTGGCGAAGGAAAAGACAAATATTTTATTAAATGTATACAGCGTATAATAATAAATATGCGACATTCTCTCTGGCATGAAATAAGGAACTTCTTCTTGCGCGGATCTGTCCTTGCACGGTTGATCGGTGTAAATGTTGCCGTGTTTATCCTGATAAAACTGGTACGCGTTTTCCTGTTTTTATTGAACATCGATGGCGCAGGTGACCAGATAACACAGTTCCTGGGCATTTCTTCAAACATCCATGTGATCCTTCACCGTCCGTGGACAATCATCACGTATATGTTTGTCCACATAGAGTTCTTTCATATTCTTTTTAATATGATCGTACTCTATGTAGGCGGACGTCTTTTCAGTGATTTTATCGGAAAGGACAGGCTGACTGCTACTTATTTGGTTGGCGGACTGGTCGGGGGATTATTCTATGTTGCTGCATTTAACGTGTTTCCTGTTTTCCAGGATGTAGTGGCATTCGGACTGGCTATTGGTGCGTCGGCTTCCGTACTCTCAGTATTTATTGCCATTGCTGTATATATGCCTGATTATCAACTTCCCTTACTGCTGCTGGGAAGAATACGCCTGAAATATATTGCCATATTCTTTGTGGTACTGGACATCATTAGTATAGACAAAGGCAATCCTGGCGGTCATATTGCACATCTTGGGGGCGCATTCTGGGGCTTTATCTATGCCACACTGCTTAAATCGGGAAGGGATCCTGCACTGGTCATCGGATTTTACCTCGATAAGTTCAGTAAACTATTTCGTTCAAAACCATCATTCAGGGTTGAATACAACAGGGAACGTCCGGTTACCGATGATGATTACAACCGGCAACGTGCAGAGAATCAACAAAAAATTGACAAGATACTTGACAAGATCTCACAAAGTGGCTACGATAGCCTGACCAGGGAAGAGAAAGACCTGCTGTTCAGGTCGGGCAACCGATAATACACCATCAATGTCTTACAAGCTCAAATCGGACTTCTCTCCTACAGGCGATCAGCCCGAGGCAATCGGGCAGCTGGTTGCCGGGATCAATGATGGCGTGCCCTTTCAAACCCTGCTTGGTGTTACCGGATCGGGAAAGACCTTTACCATTGCCAATGTCCTGCAACAGGTCAGCCGACCGGCACTGGTTCTGAGCCATAACAAAACCCTCGCAGCACAATTGTATGGTGAGTTTAAATATTTTTTTCCGGAAAA
>PWKN01000009.1 GCA_003559735.1 Bacteroidales bacterium
CATACGCCGTTGTCATCTCTTTCTTTAGCTGTTCTTCCGTGCCGGGCATAAAATCGTGCACCATACCCCGCCATTTCAACTCTTCAACAAAGTTCATCAGTAGTGTTTATTTATAAAAGGACATGATGTTGCAAAGATAATTACTTTCAGGGGAAGGAAAGCCAAACAAGGTACAAAGAACAATGTTGTATTCTATAGCCTGCACACCTGCCTGTTTTGGTCCCCGATGGGTGCTGCGTACCGCTGAGAATCCCGCCTGTCAGGCTTTCGTGCATTTGAACCTTAATAATTGTAGAATCGAGCTGATTCCTTATTTTGGTGATCTTTGTAATTGTGTCTTTTGAAGTGCATTCTATTGCCCTGAGCATAAACATTACCCATTCTTCCCATTCTCCGGTCTTATTGGTTTGGTTTAGAAGTCTGTAATATTCCGGTTTATTGTTAATGATATAAGAGCTTAAATATACAATTGGCACATCAATCAATCCGTTAATTATCAGATACAATATATTTAATATCCGGCCGGTTCTTCCATTACCGTCATAAAATGGGTGAATGCTCTCAAATTGATAATGTAATATTGCCAGGTTAATCAATGGCGACAAATCATCCTGTTGATTAAAATGATTAATAAAGTTAGTCAGTAAATCAAGTATTTCAGCTTTGTCTTGTGGTGGCGTATAAACAATTTCACCAGTCGCATCATTTTTCAATACTGTTCCTGGAGTACTTCTAATCCCTGCTGTGTTATCAACCAGTTCCTGCTGAATACGCACAATATCGTTAACTCGTAAAAATCCCTGCTTTTTCACAAGGTCAAATCCAAGAATTATTGCTTTCCGGTAATTTACAACCTCCTTGGTTTCTGCTGAAATATTGGTTTTATGAACACTCAAGGCTTTGTAAAGCTCATCTTGTGTTGTAATAATATTTTCTATCTCTGAACTATCTTTTGCTTCCTGCAGAACTATCGCATTAACCAACATTGATTGATTGGGTATTGTCATTGCAATCCCCTTTAGTTCAGCCAGTGCCGCAGTTGATCTGTTCGTTTGTCGCAGTATGTCAATAGTTTCCACTTTCTCTCTAAGAGGTGGAAGTTTAGGGAGGGTATCATGTGGTGTATTTTGTCCCATATTCATTTTATTTGTCCCAAAAATACAATTTTAAGTACAAATAACAAAGTCTGGGTTAGTGGTTGTGTCTCTACGATCCGGTTTCTGTGTTATGCTATTTTTGAAAACAGGTTTTTACAAGAGCAAACTCCTTGTTTTTCAAAACTGCGTGTGTCCTGAACCCTAACATTATACTTTTCAGACACTTGACTTTATGGACAGACTCTAAGTAAATGTTTGTACCTTTGATGGTTTAAAAATGGATGTTCATCTGCTGCATGGTTTTTTGTTTGCAAATAAACAATCCAAGCTACAGCAGCAAATTGACGAGATGACAGAAAAAGTCAACCAGCTCAAAGAAGAAAGAACATCACATCCATACAAAACACCCATAAGTAATGGGTGTCCGCACAACAAGGTTACTACGAAAAGTTTCTGGCGCGGCATTCAAACTGCATGTGTATGGATCGTTGAAATATCCGCACAACAAGGTTACTACGAAAAGTTCCTGGCGCGGCATCCAAACTGCATGTGTACGGATCGTTGAAATGTAAGCAAAACAATGGTACAACCAAATAAAACCAGAATAAAACCAATATTAAAACATCATCAAATGGAAAAACCAGCCAATACATTGTTGAACATTCATCCAATCATAAAGAACAGGTGGAGTCCGAGGGCATTCCTTGACAAGCCGGTCGGTGAAGACAAGCTGCAACGTATCTTTGAGGCAGCACGATGGGCGCCATCCAGCTTTAATGACCAGCCATGGCGTTTTATTGTGGGCATTAAGGGCGACGACACCTGGGAAAAACTCTATTCCTGCCTGGTGGAATTCAACCAGAAATGGGCGGTCAATGCACCGGTGCTTTTACTGGCAACAGGGAACAAAATGTCGTCGAAAGGCGGACCGAACCAGGTATACCAGTACGATGTAGGACAAAGCATGGCCTACATCACGTTCCAGGTTGAAGCCGAGGGACTGTCGGCGCACCAGATTGGCGGATTCAGCAAGGAAAAAGCCGTTGACCTGTTTGGAATTCCTGAAGACCATATCCCCATCGCAATGATGACCATTGGCCATCAGGGCCCTCCCGATATCCTTGAACCCAGTTTCGCTGAGATGGAAAAGGAACCACGAACACGAAAGTCTGCCGGATCGCTTGTCTTTGCGGGTCAGTTTGGCGAAGCCTTCCGCTTTGAACAATAAGCAACGGGTGTGGGGTGGTTGCTCACGTGCCAGTGCGAACCTTGTTTCTAGGGTGGCCGGTAAATTGCCGGTGCTCTGCCGGTACTGTGCCGGTGCTGTGCCGGTACTGTGCCGGTGCTGTGCCGGTGCTGTTCTAAAGAACCGAGCGACCGCAACAAGGTAAGCCGGGAGCGGACCGTGCCGGAACTCTGCCGGTGCTGTGCCAGTGCTGTTCTACAGAACCCGTAGCACAGCCCTGACTATGTTTTCTGCGCCAACGCCAATCTGGGCGATATCGGCATCGAGCATGTAACAGGGTGTGGTAAACAGTTTGTTCTCTTCATCAATTGCTACCTCTCCGTGGTTTGTCTTTGCGTGGGTGGCACCCATTTTGGCAAGGGCCCCGGCGGTCTCTTCATCCTGTCCGATGCTGACCTTTACATCTCCTAGCACTTTGGCCAGCAACACCGGTGCAATGCACAACGCCGCAATGGGTTTGCCGGCATCATGCATCCCTTTAATGGCCTTTTCCACCTCAGGGTGTACCTTGCAATCCGGACCGTCAAAAGCAAAAGAAGAAAGGTTTTTTGCAGCGCCGAACCCTCCCGGGAACAACAGCGCATCAAAAGCAACTGGGTCAAAATTGCTGAGTGGTTCAATTTTGCCACGTGCGATCCGCGCTGCTTCCGTGAGCACGTTCCGCTGCTCATCCATTTCCTCACCGTTCCGGTGGTTCACCACGTGAACCTGTTTCATATCGGGGGCAAACACCGCATAGCTGGCTCCCTGCTTGCTGATCTCATACATTGACAAAACGGCTTCGTGTATCTCTGAACCGTCAAAAACACCATTTCCTGATAGTACTACTGCAAATTTTTTCATCTCTGTGATAAATTTTGGTTTTTAGATTTCCCGTCAGATGAGCCTCACCATAAACCCTTAATCTGCCTGAGCATTGCACAGACCCTTGCAAAACAATGAATGCCGCCGGACCAACAGTTCGTCGTGCAACCATCATCTGCCTAAACATTCCTCAGACCCTTGCAAAAGAACGACTGCCGCCGGACAAAAAGTTCGCCGTGCAAGCATCATCTGCCTGAGCATTCCACTGGTTTTTGACCACAAAAAACGGGTTTGGTTTTTCCTGTAATCATCATCAAAACATAAAACGGGTTTGGTTTTCCAGTCATCATCATCAAAACATAAAACGGGTTTGGTTTTCCAGTCATCATCATCATCAAAAAAATAGTAAAGCTTCGTTCGTTACTCATAACGCAATGATGCAACGGGGTCTTTTGCTGCTGCCTTTTTTGCCGGCATATAGCCAAATACAATGCCAACGGTTGCTGCCACACCAAAAGAGATGATCACCGAGCTCAGCGATACAATGGTCAGGATGTCGGTAACGCGCATAATGCCACGCGACAGTCCGATACCGAGGAAGATCCCCAATATGCCCCCTGCCACACTGATTAAGATCGACTCTGACAGGAACTGGAACACCACATCGGTCTTTTTTGCCCCCACTGCCAGTCGTATGCCAATCTCCTTGGTACGTTCCATCACCGAGGCCAACATGATGTTCATGATGCCGATACCCCCTACGATGAGTGATATACCGGCAATGGCCCCCAGCACGATGTTAAAGATATCGCGGGTGCGCTGTTCCTGTTGCAGGAGCAGTTCCGGGATGATCACCTCAAAGTCTTCCACCCCATTGTGCCGCCTCACCAGCATCCGCCGCACAACGTCAGACGTAGGTACGAGCTGATCCGAATTCTCAACCTGCACCACCACGCGATCGAGCTGATGATAATTCTCATACTTTACCTCTTCCTGGTCGTTTGAACCGCCTGTGCGGATGATGATCCTACCACCCCTTCCCCGGCCGCCACGCCGCATCTGCTGTATTTCCTCAATCTTCACCACCGACCTGTCCTGATAGCGCAACAACATACTTTGCACCGGCACATAGATCACATTGTTGAACTCACTCACCCCCAGACTCTTCACTGCCTCTTCTGTAACCATACGGTCTTCCACGACACCGATCACTGTGAGCCAGTTATTTCCTGCCTTGATCTGTTTGCCAACAGGATCGGTATTGCCGAAAAATATGGCGCGAATGTTGTTGCCGATGATGGCAACCGGCGAACCCTCTTTGAGCTGATCATCATTAAACATACTCCCCCGTGCCAGTCCGAGGGAAAACACATCAAAATATTCGGGCGTAACGCCAGCAACGCGCACCGGACGTCTGATCCGGTCTTTCATTGCATACATGCTGATCTCCACCTCGGGACTCACCCGCTGCACGGTGGGCACTAACTGTGCAATGCTTTCCACATCCTGAATGGTCAATCCCGGCGAAAACCGTCCTTCCATTGATTCATCGCGACTGTCGTCTTCAGCGTATAACGGTCGGATGATGATATTGTTGATCCCAACCATTTTCATCTGGTCAAGGATCTCCTGGCGTGCACCATTGCCGATAGCCAGCATTGCAATCACGGCCGCAACGCCGAAGATGATCCCAAGTGCCGTGAGCACCGAACGGAACCTGTTCGTAAACACCGCCTCCAAAGCGATGTTCAGGTTATGAAAATATTTTTCAAGGTAATTCATAGAATTGATTTTGGTATCCCTTACCGTGTAACCGTCTGTGTGGCCTGACAAGTGCAGGAAGCAATCCTGAACCGAAAGTCATTCCCTACAGTGCAGCCACCCCAATGGCTTGACAGGTGCAGGAAGCAAACCCGGGCAGGCCGTTCCAATCCCTTACAGTGTGATTAAAGGGATATCGTCGGCATCGGGAGGCACTGTCAGGTGGATCATATCCCCTTTCTTCAACCCTTCACGGATGATAATCTGGTTGTCGTTGCGCATTCCCGTAATGACCTGTTTCCTGCTAACCCTTCCGCCTCCATCCATGTATACATAGCTGATCGTATCGTTGGCATGGATTCCTTCAATGGGAATGTAGAGCACATCCTCCTCCACGTGGGTGATGATCGTATTTTTGGTAGTCATTGCAGGTCGCATGATCGTATCCGACTCATTGATCTGGATCTTAACTTCAAACACCCGGGCATCCTGGTTGGGACGTTGTTCGCCGATATTGGCCACTTCCGTTACGAAACCCGTAAAAGTCAGTTCAGGGAAGGCATCCACCACCACTTCCGCCGGCTGGTTTATCCGCACCTTGCTGATGTCTATCTCGTTCACGTATGTACGCGACATCATCACTGAAAAGTCAGGCAGCGTGGCCACGGTATTGTCCCACGCACTGATCTGCGACCCCACGCCAAACCGTGTACCATCCCAGTTTCGCCTGTAGATGACCATTCCACTCATGGGGGCAAATATTTCAAATTCCTCCATCACCGAGAGCAGGTCGTTATACCTTCTCCTCAGCTGGTTGAGCTGTGCCGTGATCTCCTGCATCCTGGCCTCCGCCTGCTGTCTTCGCAGCTCATAGTTATGCAGTGCCTGATCATACGCCCGTCCGGCTTTTTCCAGGTTGATCTCTGCCTGACGTATTGTTGCAGGCGGCTCATATTGTGATTGTTCCAGGGTGATCTTTGCTTCTTCGTAGTTGAACTGGAGGTTTATCAGCTCGTTGCGCGCATTACGCAGATCCATGGTCGTATCCAGCTTGGTCTGGATATAACTTGTCTCCAGCCTTTCCAGCTCCGTTTCCCTGTCGAGGATACGGTTGCTGATGTCGGTCCTGTCGAGCGTCGCCACCCAGTCGCCTGCCTCCACCACCGTCCCTTCCGGTATGAGCTCGGCAATTTGTGCACTGTGAACGCCCACCTGCCGCAACCGTGATGGTCCGACAATATTTTCTGAGTTTTTCGCTTCCAGCTCTCCGCTGGTATAGACGCTCACTTCAAAATCGCCGTGCAGTACCGGAACCCTTATCGGTTCAACGGCATAGCTCTCCTCACGCAAAAAATACCACAGACCGCCTACGATAAGCAGGCCGATCCCTGTTAGTATGAATTTTTTGTATTTCATCTGTTTATTGTTTTCTTTTTGGCTGTTGGCTGTTGGTTTTGGTTTTGACGTATGGCCTTTGGAGAACAACACACATCAGCCACCGCATAAATCACTCTCCTTGCTGCAGGATGCGGTCAGCCTCTTCCCGAGCTTCCTCCATGATTGTCTCTGCCCGGCTGTCGGCTTCCTCTTCGAGCTGCTGTGCCCGGCGGTCAGCTTCGCCTACCAGGGCATCTCCCGTTACCCGCGCAGCGGCCTTAGCCAACGGTCCGCTCGCCTCATCAACCAGCCTGGCAGCCTGCTCCCTTGCTTCCTGGCGTATCTTCTCCGCCGCGTTGGCTGCTTCCCTCCGCACGGAGGCAGATCTCCGTTCAGCCCCGTCAATGAGCTGTTGTGCACGCAACGCCAGTTCTTCCTGTGCCCTTTCACTGACTTCCTCAATGCGCTCCGTCACTTTCTCCTCCACATCATCGCGCACCCTGTCTGCCTCATCGCGTATCCGCTCTTCCCTGTCGCGCACCAGGCGCAATGCTTCATCCCTGATCCGCTCACGAACAGCATCAACGGCACCCGGCATTCCTACCGACAACTCCGGACTGGTCATTGTGCCGCCAATGTGGACATCCACCATCACCCGCTCACCCGGATGTGCATCTATCCCCCTGTCAGCCGCCCGCATCACCAGGTCATCCAGCACCTGCTGCGCACGGGTGCCAAACTGCTCAAAAGGAATATCAAAACGTATGCCATAATCTATCCGCCGGTCAAACCAGGTGACACCGCCGGCAGTCGCTTCCGTTTGTCCGAACCGGAAACCAAAAGGCTCCGTTTCCACCTTACCGTCCCTGAAAGAAAACCGCAGTGCAATATCCCGGATGTCCATCTCCTTAAACATATCCATCTGCAGCCGTTCGGCAAGCTGCACCATAGCGGGAATGTTCTCTACTCCAATTGCCGACGACCGCAGACTGCCACCGCCGGAAAGAGATTCCAGGACGGGCATCAGCGAACTGTCGAGTTGCGCACTGAGTGACAACCCGCCCGAGAGTCGGCCACTGGCATATTCTGCCACCGGTGCAAGCATACGTACC
>PWKN01000031.1 GCA_003559735.1 Bacteroidales bacterium
GAAAAGATCGCCGTACAACCGGGCAACCAGGTCACTACCCGTATTGTCAATAAATACTGAATTGGGCAGGTTCATCTCCGATGCCCGCTCCACAAAGGTGGTGATTGACCCGCTGCCTGCCCTCTCTTTGAACAGTGTTTCCCATTCAGCGAGGCTGATTCCCTCGCTGTCGAAAAGCATACTCGTGCTGTTACATATCCCGGCGAGGTTGATTCTTACCTGCCGTTTCTGTTCGAGATGATCCTTCTGACTTTCGATCTGCTTCAGGAATGTCTTGCCAATGTTTCCCACCCCGGCACAAAACACATTCAATGTGCGCACCGGTGAGAGGAACATGGCATCATGCACGGAGTTCATCGCCTTATGGAGGTCGCGCCGGTCAATAACCACTGATATATTCAGCTCGGAAGACCCCTGTGCTATGGTTACGACATTCACGCCGCTGCGACCCAGGGCACTGAATAATCGTCCGGACAACCCTTTTGTATTCCGCATATTTTCGCCGACAACAGCAATGATGCTCATCTCCTGCTCCATTCGTGGTTCATCGATTTGTCCCAATAGCAGCTCCTGGTTAAACTCTTTCCTGATCGCCTGTATTGCATCAGAAAGGTCCGGCGGACTAATAGCCAGTGATATGCTATGCTCTGAGCTGGCCTGGGTGATCAAAACCACATTGACATCTGCCCTGGCCAGAGCTGTGAACAATCTGCCACTAAATCCCTTGTAACCAACCATTCCACCACCCTGTATGGTTACCAGGCATGTATCCGGAATAAAGGATATCCCCTTTATATACGAACCGTTTGAGGTACTGCTGCCGGTGATTATTGTGCCTTCAAACGACGGGTTGAAGGTATTGCGTATGACCATGGGGATGTTACGCGATTGTGCCGGCAGCATTGCAGGAGGATGGATCACCCTGGCCCCGAAATACGACAGCTCAATTGCTTCAAGATAGGTCAGTCCCGGAATGGAAAAAGCCTTATTTACTATTCGCGGATCGGCCGTCATGATGCCATCCACATCGGTCCATATCTGTACTTCCGATGCGTCCAATGCCGCGCCAACAATTGCGGCGGTATAATCGGAACCACCAAAGCCCAGGGTGGTTGTATCTCCTTTTTCATTGGATGCAATAAACCCGGTAAAAACAACAATGCTGTTATTGGTCTCTGCATGAAAATCACTTACCAAACGGTAACTCAGGTCATAGTCAACGATTGCCTTCCCAAAATCGCCGTTTGTTTTTATGAATCTGCGCGCATCGGCAAAAACGGTTGCTGCGATATGCTGGTCAATAATTGGGCACATCATTGAACACGAGAGCAATTCACCAAAAGAAAGAACCTTGTCCCTTGCACGCAAGGATACTTCACCAAGCGCCCTGACTCCACCCAGCAGTTCCCTTAGCTGTCCGAACAACAATTCTATGGCAGCACACGCCTGTTGTAGTCTTTGGTTGTCCACAAAGGCACGCAGCACATTACAGTGTTGCGTTTCCATCTGTTTCAGCGTGTCATCTACAGGCTCACCACCTGCAGCCTGAGCAAGCAGATGCTGAAGGCTACGCGTAACACCCTGCATGGCCGAGAAGACAAGTACGATCTTATTATCCTGCTGATATGCCCTGCTGATTATTTTCAGTACAGACTGGATAATGCTGGCAGAACCAACCGAACTGCCGCCAAATTTCAGAACCTTCATGGTATTAATGATCAGTGATTTTCAATATAGTCTGCCAGCCAGTCGCCTACCTGTGAGGTTTTACTGGCACGGGTGCTGTCAATGTCTTCTGTAACAACACCTGCATCAAACGAACTTTCGACTGCTTTTCGAATCATGGCCGCCTCTTGTTCCAGCTGAAAGGCATACTCAAACATCATGGCTGCAGACAAAACGGCAGCAAGGGGATTGGCAATGTTTTTTCCTGCAGCCTTCGGGTAGGATCCATGGATCGGCTCAAAAACAGAAGTATGCAGTCCGACGGAAGCACTGGGCAGCAATCCCAGCGACCCGGTAATCACACTGGCTTCATCGGTAAGGATGTCGCCAAACATATTCTCAGTCACCACGACATCAAAACGTTTTGGATGCTGGATCATTTGCATGGCAGCGTTATCAACAAACATATACTCGACCGACACGTCCGGGTAGCCAGCAGCCATACCCTGAACCACTTCTCTCCATAAACGCGATGTAGCCAGCACATTGGCTTTGTCAACAAGACAGAGCTTTTTGTCCCTTTCCATGGCAAAACCGAATGCGAGCTTTGCAATGCGCTCCACTTCGTACCGGTGATACACGCACGTGTCATAAGCTGTGTTCATATCCTCCGTCCGTCCCTGTGGCCGTCCGAAATAAATGCCGCCTGTCAGCTCCCTGATGACCACAAAATCAACACCCTCTATGAGGGCCTCGCGCAAAGGGGATTTGTGGACAAGCGACGGGAAGCACATAACCGGACGTATATTGGCATACAACCCCAGCTTGTTTCGCATGGCAAGCAGTCCGGTTTCCGGACGAACTTTCGCGGCCGGGTCATTGTCAAAACGTGGATCCCCAATGGCACCAAACAATACCGCATCAGAGTCCATACAGGCCTGGTGGGTCTCCTCCGGATAGGGGTCACCAACCTTATCGATGGCCGAAGCACCGGTCAGAGCAGCAGTATATAGCGGAGTGTGTCCGAATTTCGCGCATACGGCATCCGTTACCTTTACCGCCTGGTCAACAATTTCGGGTCCGATCCCGTCGCCGGGAAGCAAAGCAATGTTTAATTTCATGTTGTGTATTTAATTCTTTAATTCAACTACCCATTCATACATAAATAACAAACAGTCTGCCGCAGCAACCAAATCATGGTGTGCACGTGCAGCAGCCGGGTCAATATCGGCGGACTGCCGTTTTTATTGCCTCATCATTTCCAGGGGGTGAAAGCCTGATCTCTTCGTTTGCGATCAGGTTAAGCATCTTGAAGGTCGCTTTGATGGCAGCCGACGTCTGATCAGCATCCAATCCGCGGGTCTTGTATTCTTTGTCCCGAAACAACCAGCTGATGGTTGTTTCTACAAGCGCATCCGTTTTCCCACCCGGCGGAATGGTTACCAGGTAGTCTGTCAGCAAGGGCTTCTCCTTTCCAAGCCGGTCATAAACAGCCCAGAGTGCCTTCATAAACGCATCATACTGTCCGTCACCCACCGAAGTTTCAGAATGGACATCATCACCAATCCTGATGCTCAGCGACGCAACTGGCTTCAAGCCATGAGAGAGTGTAAGGTGGTATGTAACCAGGCGGATATGCTCATCAAGCTCCGCATTTTTCAGCACATCTGATATGATGTATGGCAGGTCTTCGGTTGTAACGCTCTCCTTTTTATCTCCCAGTTCAATAACACGCCGTGTCACTTTGGCGATGTCTTCGGCCGAGAGCTCTATGCCCAGCTCTTCCAGGTTTTTCTTAATGTTCGCCTTGCCGGAAGTCTTGCCCAGCGCATACCGCCTGGTACGTCCAAAGCGCTCCGGCAGCAAAGGGTTTACATACAAGTCGGCTTTACTGTCGCCGTCTGCATGAATCCCGCAACACTGGGTAAATACTGACTCACCGGTTATTGGCTTATTTGGCGGAATACGCAGTCCGCTGAACAGCTCCACCATCTTCGACACCTTCGACAGGCGGGCTTCAACCAGCGCATTGTCCAGTCCCAAATGGTCGTTCAGCACCCCCAGCACGCTCGACAGCGGAACATTCCCTGCACGTTCGCCCAACCCGTTTACCGTTGTGTGGATGCCGCGCACACCGCTTTTCAGTGCGGCAAACACATTGGCCGTGGCCAGGTCATAATCATTATGTGCATGAAAATCAAAATGAATGTCAGGATAGCGCCCCACCATATCGCTGCAACAGGCAGTACACTGATCGGGATTTAACACCCCGAGCGTATCGGGAAGCATAATCCTCCTCACCGGCAGATCTTTCAGTTTGTCAACCAGGAAATAAACATAATCAGGTGAATGGATCATGCCATTTGACCAATCCTCCAGGTAAACATTAACTTCGATGTGCCTGTTCCGCGCTTCCGTGATCACATAGGTCATATCATCCATATGCTGCTGCGGTGTTTTCCGCAATTGTCCTTCCAAATGGCGTAACGAACCTTTTGTCAGCAAATTGATCACCTTGCCGCCAGCTTTTTCAACCCAGTCAAGCGAACTATGACCGTCAACAAAACTCAGAATTTCAATTTTTCCGATACAGTCATGTTTTCTGGCCCACTCTGTGATCATTTTTGCTGATTTCAGCTCCCCCTCCGATACCTGGGCTGATGCGATTTCAATCCTGTCTACACGCATCTCCTTGACAAGCATCTGTGCCATTGCCAGCTTTTCAGCCTCATTGAAAGAAACACCGTTGGTCTGTTCCCCGTCGCGCAGGGTAGTGTCCATGATCTCTATTGCCCCCATATTACTATTGATTGGTTTTTGTAATTGAATTTTTTGTTACTCGTAATAAACATTCCTGCCATGTTCAAATGCTTCAATATCGGTTTGCCGGCTCAACAGGTAATCGACGTCATCAAAACCCCTGAGCAGGCAGTTTTTTTTGTAGGCATCGATCTCAAAATGGGATACCGGTCCGCCAGGCAAAATCGAAACATGCTGACTTTCAAGGTCAACAGCAATTTGTGTTGCAGGCTGGATCTCCAATTGCGCAAACAATGCTTCTACGAATGATTCATCTGCCTGCACAGGCAAAAGACCGACATTCAATGCATTGTTTTTAAATATATCTGCAAAAGAACCCGATATCACCACCCTGAAACCATAATCATATATGGCCCAGGCTGCATGTTCGCGGCTGCTGCCGCTTCCAAAATTTTTCCCGGCAACCAGTACGGCACCCGAATAGGCAGGATTGTTCAACACAAAGTCAGGATTGGCCGTTCCTCCGTTCAGGTATCGCCAATCATAGAATAGGTTTTCTCCAAATCCATCACGTGTTGTTGCTTTCAGAAAGCGTGCAGGAATGATCTGATCAGTGTCCACGTTCTCTTCCGGAAGCGGCACACAACCTGAAACTAATCGTATAAATTTTTCAACTGGCATATTGCATTTTTTAAAAGAATTCTCTCGGATCACTTATTTTTCCTGTAATGGCGGCGGCAGCGGCGGTCATCGGACTGGCAAGTATGGTGCGTGCACCCGGACCCTGCCTGCCTTCAAAATTGCGGTTTGAAGTAGATACTGCGTACTTCCCGGGTGGTATCTTGTCATCATTCATAGCCAGACAGGCAGAGCAGCCAGGCTGCCGCATTTCAAACCCGGCCTTCTCCAGGATGGCACGCAGGCCTTCTTCTTCAGCCTCCTTTTCAACCTGTTTGCTTCCCGGAACGATCCACGCAGTGACATGATCTGCTTTTTTCCTGCCCCTTACAATTGAGGCAAAACTGCGCAGATCTTCTATCCGGCCATTGGTACAGCTGCCCATAAAAACATAATCCACCGGCTTGCCAAGCATCCGCTCACCAGGTGAAAAGCCCATATATTGCAGCGATTTTTCAAATGAGGCGCGTGACTGGTCTTCTACCTCCCCAGGCACCGGAATGCTCCCGGTAATGCCCAGACCCATTCCCGGATTGGTGCCGTAAGTGACCATCGGTTCTATATGGTCTGCTTCTATAACCAGCTCCTTGTCGAAAACGGCATCCTCATCGCTGGGCAGTGTTTCCCAATACGCCAGTGCCCGCTCCCATTCTTCACCTTTTGGTGCATGCCTTTTTTCTTTCAGATAAGAGAAACATACGTCATCGGGTGCGATCAATCCGCCCCGCGCGCCCATCTCTATGCTCATGTTGCAAATGGTCATGCGCTCCTCCATAGAGGTACCGGTAATAACCGGACCCGCATATTCAACGAAAAATCCAACGGCCCCTGAGGTGGATATCTTTGAAATGACATACAGGATGATGTCCTTGGCATCAACACCCTCCTGCAATGTTCCAAGGATGTTGATGCGCATTCGTTTGGGCTTGCTCTGTATCAGGCACTGGCTTGCCAGTATCATCTCCACCTCGCTCGTTCCTATGCCAAAAGCAATTGCCCCAAATGCACCATGTGTAGCCGTATGGCTGTCGCCACAAACAATGGTCATCCCGGGAAGTGTGAGTCCCAGTTCCGGACCGATCACATGAACGATCCCATTGCAGGGGTGATTCAACCCATACAAAGTGATGCCATACTCATTGCAGTTCTGCGTCAACGCATCTACCTGCATTCTGCTCAGGTCATCTGCAATGGCAAGGTGTTGGTTCTCTGTGGGCACATTATGATCGGCCGTTGCAATGGTCATCCCGGGCCTGAAGACCCTGCAGCCGCGCTTTTTTATGCCGGCAAAGGCCTGCGGACTTGTAACCTCATGGATAAAATGACGGTCTATGTACAATATGTCAGGATCACCGTTTGCACCTGATACCAGGTGGGCATCCCAGATCTTGTCAATAATCGTTTTTCCAGCCAAAATAGAATTGTGTTAAAAAATTAATTATTTGTTATTTGGATGTTTTTTGGTTCAGTTGATCTTACCAATGGCATCAAGAAACGATTCCACTGAAGCGGTAATGATATCGGTGTTGGCCGCAAAGCCATAATAGATCTTTCCTTTGTGCTCAACCTGCACATGTACCTTTCCAATGTCATCACTTCCCCTGGTAATGGCCTGGATGAGAAACTCTTCAAGTCTGACACGCCGTTTTACAAGATTTTTTACCGCAGTAAATGAAGCGTCTATGGGACCATTGCCAGATGCCGTTTCGGTAAACACATCGCCTTTAAAACTAACCTGAACCGTGGCTGTGGGTATGGTACTTTTCCCGCTCACTACCTGGAGCGATACCAGCTCAACAGGACGCTTACCCTTCTTATTTTTCGTGCCCACCAACACTTCCAGGTCTTCCTCCGTTATGTCTTTTTTGCCGTCGGCCAGATCAAGAAAGCGGTTGTACACTTCGTCGAGTTCATTGGTCTCCAGGTTATAACCCAACAATTGCAAGTGGTGGTTCAACGCTGCTCTGCCACTGCGTGCGGTCAGGGTTATGGTTGATTCCCTGACACCGACCTCGGCGGGATCAATAATCTCGTAATTCAGGCGGTTCTTCAGAACACCATCCTGGTGGATCCCTGACGAATGGGCAAATGCATTACGACCCACAATGGCTTTGTTTGGTTGTACCGGCATGCGCATAAGGTTAGAGACCAGCTTGCTCGACCTCATGATCTGACGGCTGTCAATCCCATGCTCAAAGTCGAGGTCGTGGTGCGACCTGATCGCCATCACAACCTCTTCAAGAGAAGTGTTACCGGCTCTTTCGCCAATACCGTTGATGGTCACCTCTACCTGCCGGGCACCGTTCATAACCCCTGCCAGGGTGTTCGCAGTAGCCATACCGAGGTCGTTATGGCAGTGTGTCGATATGATCGCTTTATCTATGTTCGGAACGTTATTCACAAGATAGGCGATCTTTTCTCCATATTCGCCGGGAAGGCAATACCCTGTTGTATCAGGAATGTTTACCGTTGATGCACCTGCCTTGATCACCGCCTCAATCACCCTGGCCAGGTATTCATTGTCCGACCGTCCGGCATCCTCAGCATAAAACTCCACGTCATCTGCGAACTTTCTTGCATACCGGACCGATTCAACAGCCCTCGACAGCACATCCTGCTGGTTGGATTTCAGTTTGTAGTTGATATGGTATTCAGACGTACCTATTCCGGTGTGGATCCGTTTTCTTTTGGCATATTTCAGTGAATCTGCTGCCACTTCAATGTCTTTTTTGACAGCCCTTGTCAATGCACATATCACCGGCTTTTCAACAGATTTTGATACTTCAACCACCGATTGGAAGTCTCCCGGACTGGAAATTGGGAATCCGGCTTCAATGACATCCACACCAAGGCTCTCCAGTTGTCTGGCTACCTCAATTTTTTCTATGGTATTTAACTGGCACCCGGGCACTTGCTCTCCATCCCTGAGTGTGGTGTCGAAAATAATGATTTTGTTGTCCATGATGTGTTGGTTAATTTTCTGAATAAAAACAAAAAAATTGCAGACTTCTATTTCTGGTTTTCTGGTCTGAGCTTACGCACTTCTGCTCCTGTTTCCCACATTTCAGACTCCCTGAGCTCTTTCAGTTCTTCCTCCAGTTTTTCACGGTAGTCAGACTGGCTGTTGGCATCAATGGCCCGTTTCGACTCAATTCCGCTTTCCACTGATTGGTAAAGCTCCCTGAACACAGGCAGGGTGGCATCGCGAAACCGTTTCCACCAGTCGAGTGCACCACGCTGTGCCGTAGTGGAACAGTTGGCATACATCCAATCCATGCCATTTTCAGCCACCAGTGGCATCAGGCTTTGCGTCAGCTCTTCGACCGTCTCATTGAAGGCTTCTGACGGAGAATGTCCGTTATCCCGTAAAACCTGGTACTGGGCTGCAAACAGTCCCTGTATGGCGCCCATCAGACTGCCACGCTCACCGGTCAGGTCGCTGTATACCTCTTTTTTAAAAGTTGTTTCAAACAGGTAACCACTGCCCACCCCGATACCCAGGGCTACAATGCGTTCCCGGGCAAGACCGGTGGCATCCTGAAAAACGGCATAGCTCGAATTCAACCCCCTGCCTTCGAGGAACATCCGCCGCAGACTCGTACCCGAACCTTTTGGTGCAATCAGAGCCACATCCACATCAGGAGGGGGAACAATGCCCGTCTGCTCCTTAAAGGTGATGCCAAACCCATGAGAGAAGTACAACAGCATCCCTGCGCTAAGTCGTTCCTTTACCGTTGGCCATAATGCAATCTGACCGGCATCTGACAACAGGTACTGGATCACAGTGGCCCGTTCGAGTGCCTCTTCAAGAGAGAACAGGGTTTCTCCCGGCTTCCATCCGTCCGCAACCGCTTTGTCCCACGACCTTGAGTTTTTGCGCTGCCCTACAATTACATTAAATCCATTGTCGCGCAGGTTGAGTGCCTGTCCGGGACCCTGCACTCCATAACCCAGCACGGCGATGGTTTCATCCTTCATGATTGATTGTGCTTTCGACAATGGGAACTCTTCCCTTGTCACTACGTTTTCTTCGACTCCGCCGAAATGAATCTTTGCCATAATTACCTTTTTTAATAAATGCTGTTTGTTATTGTTTTTGATTATTTTTTTTCGGCTGTATGGAAATACAGTCCGGATTTTATCGTCTATGTGCAGAAAAAACCATCCGGAATTGCTGCAGGTTTTTCATAAGAACCCAGTGCCCCTTGATTGCTGGGTTATTCAAGCCGGATATCCCTGATTGATTCGCCTGCCATCACCATTGGAAACACATTCCCCTCTTTTTCAACCGCAACTTCCATCAGGAATGGTCCTTCCGCTGATACCATCATTTGTATGCTGTCGTCCAGGTTCTCCCTTTCGGTTACCAGCACCGATGGCAAATGATAGCCCCTGGCAATGGTCTGGAAATCGGGATTGAGAATCTCTGTTGATGCATACCGCTGGTCAAACAGCAATTCCTGCCACTGGCGAACCATGCCCAGGAAGTTGTTATTCAGCAAAACAATCTTAATGGGAAGCTTCTCCTGGTATAATGTTCCCAGCTCCTGGATGGTCATCTGAAAACCACCGTCACCAAGAAACAGGCAAACGGGGCGGTCGGGTCTTCCAAATTTTGCACCGATCGAAGCGGGCAATCCAAAACCCATCGTCCCCAGTCCGCCTGAAGTAACCACGCTGCGTGTCTGCTTAAAGCGGAAGTGACGCATGGCCATCATTTGGTTCTGGCCTACATCGGTTACCATTATCGCATCGTCATCGAAGGCTTTCGATACTTTGGAGATCACCTCCCCCATGGTCATTTCTTTTCTGTGGGGTTCTACCTCCCGGCTGATCAGGCGGTCATATTCAATGCGCGAAAAGGCCCTAAACTCATCAATCCACTGGTCGTGGTTATTCGATGTGATTTTATTGGTAAGCAACGGGAGGGTCTCTTTTACGTCTCCTGCAAGAGGAACATCTGCATGGATGATTTTGTTGATCTCTGCCGGATCAATATCCATATGGATCAACTGCGCCCTGGTGGCATACTTTTTTGGATCCGAAGTGACCCTGTCGTCAAAACGGAGTCCGATGCCAATGATCAGGTCGGCTTCATTGGTTTTGATGTTCGGACCATAGTTTCCGTGCATTCCAAGCATTCCCATGTTTAGCGGGTGACTGGTCGGAATTGCAGAGAGTCCCATGATGGTCCACGCTGCAGGTATTCCGCTCTTTTCCAGGAAGGCGAGCAGCTCCTTTTCTGCTCCGGCCAGTACAACACCCTGTCCGACCAGTGCAAGGGGTTTCCTGGAAAGGTTTATCAGCCTTGCAGCTTCCTCAATCATGTCTTTGTCTGGTGTTGGCACCGTAGTTTGTTCTCCGGCCGAATCTATGGGTTTATACACAAAATCGACCATCCCGAATTGTGCATCCTTGGTAATGTCGATCACTACCGGCCCTGGTCGTCCGCTACGTGCAATGCAAAATGCCCTGGCCAACGCCCATGGCACTTCTTCAGCCTTGGTAACCTGGTAGTTCCATTTGGTGATGGGCTTTGTAATGTCAATCACATTGACCTCCTGGAACGCTGATGTGCCGATCAACGAAGAGTGAACCTGTCCGCTGATTACCACAATCGGCGTAGAATCAACCATGGCATCAGCAACGCCGGTAATTGTGTTGGTCGCTCCCGGTCCGGATGTCACCATACACACCCCCACTTTGCCCGAAACACGGGCATAACCTTGTGCGGCATGCATGGCGCCCTGCTCGTGTCGCACAAGAACATGTTTTAGCTTGTCTGAATGGAAGAATAATGCATCATACGCCGGCATAATTGCACCGCCGGGATATCCGAAGATAAGGTCTGTGCCTTCATGCATAATGGCTTCTATCAATGCCTGTGCACCGGTCATCCTCCTGGGTGAAGGCTCTTTTCTTTCTGCTGATCCCTGTGATTTCGTTTCCATCTTGTGTTGTCGTTACTGTTTGGTTACCTTTTTTGTTGGAAAAACATCAACTGCATGCTGAACAGGATGTACTATATACAATTCCAATTGGATTCACTCCAGTGACCTGATCGCCCCCCTGTCGGCCGATGACACATGGGCCGCATATATTTTCAGCGCATCCGGTACGTTTCTTTTTCTGTTTGCAGGTTTGAATGCCTGCATACCTTTGGACTCTTCCTGTGCGCGACGAGCCTGTAATGTGTCGTCAGAAACCATCAGGTCTATACTCCGGGAAGGAATATCGATACAAATCTTGTCGGCATCACGAATAAGTGCAATTTCTCCCCCTGCAGCCGCTTCCGGCGAAATGTGTCCAACCGACAACCCGGATGTCCCCCCTGAAAAACGGCCATCAGTGATCAACGCACATACTGTCCCCAGTCCCGCCGACTTCAAATAAGAGGTAGGATAGAGCATTTCCTGCATCCCCGGACCACCACGTGGCCCTTCATGCCTTATTACCACTACCTCTCCCGGCCTGATCCTGTCGGCCAATATTGCCTCACAGGCCGAATCCTGTGATTCAAACACCCTTGCCGTACCTTCAAAATGCCAGATCGAAGGGTCAACACCAGCAGTTTTCACGATACAACCATCGCGGGCAATATTCCCGAACAACACCGCAAGTCCGCCATCACCCATATAGGCATACGAAACAGAGCGGATGCATCCGTTCTCCCTGTCAAGGTCGGGTGCCGGGTAAACACTGTCAGAGCTCCCCATATCCAGATTGCGATAGCCGCAAGGGGCGCTTAAATACAGATCAACTGCCCCAGGCAGAGCCTCAGAAGATCTTATGTCATAATCTTTCAGCGCATCGCCCAGGCTGGGGTAATCAATCCTTCCAGCCGACCCATCAATCAGTCCGGCGTCATTTAATTCGGCCATGATACCCATCACACCACCTGCCCTGTTCACATCTTCAATATGGTATTTGCTGCTTGGCGCCACCTTGCACAATACCGGTGTGCCCCGTGAGATCATGTCAATGTCTTTCATGTCAAAATCCACCCCTGCCTCATGAGCAATCGCCAGCAGATGCAACACCGTATTTGTGGAACCACCCATGGCGATATCGAGGGTCATTGCATTGTTGAATGCTGATTTGCCGGCAACAGAACGCGGAAGTACCGACGTGTCGCCATCGCGGTAATAACGGTAAGCGAGTTGTACGATCAGTGAAGCGGCCTCCTCAAAAAGGCGAAGCCGGTTCTTATGTGTTGCCAGCACTGTGCCGTTCCCGGGCAGAGCCAGGCCCAGTGCCTCGTTCAGACAGTTCATTGAGTTGGCGGTAAACATACCGGAGCATGAACCACACGTTGGACAGGCTTTTTGTTCCATTGCCAACAGGTCATTATCGTCAGTTGCCGGATCAGCCGCCATGACCATGGCATCAACCAGGTCAATGGACTGTTCACCCAGTCGTCCGGCCTCCATGGGACCACCCGAGACAAAGACAACAGGAATGTTCAGACGCATGGCAGCCATCATCATACCGGGGGTTATCTTGTCACAATTGCTGATACATACAAGGGCATCTACCTGGTGCGCATTAGCCATGTATTCAACACTATCAGCTATCAGGTCGCGCGACGGCAATGAGTACAACATGCCATCATGACCCATGGCAATGCCATCATCAATGGCAATCGTGTTGAACTCAGCGGCAAAACACCCCTGTGCCGCTATCCATTTTTTCATCTTTTGTCCAATAGCATGCAGGTGAACATGTCCCGGTACAAATTGTGTGAATGAATTGGCAATGCCTATAACGGGATTGCCCATCTGCTGATCAAGCATCCCATTGGCACGCCACAAACTGCGTGCACCGGCATTTAAACGTCCCTGAAGGGTTGTGTTACTCCTAAGCGATATACTGGCCATAGTAAAAAAAACAAAAAAAAAGCCCCCTCACTTTTTCGGAAGCAAGGGGGCTTTCAATAATATCCGGATTTATTTACACACCATCCTCACGTTCCGTTGGGTTAGCCAGCAGAATAATAAAAATAAACAGGATGGTAAACAATTTTGACATCTCTATTTTCGATTTTGCCGCTGCAAACTTAGGGAAATTTTTTTTAAATTAAACAAGTTTTTAAAAAATATTTTTAAACCTGTTGACCAAAAACAGGCTAACACATTGGCTTAATGGATATATGATATCGCATTTATTTTTCCAGCACAGTAAGCAACACATCATCTATTTGTTCATTACTGGGTCGTGGAGGCCGGTTGTCAGCAATGATCCCATCACGGTCAATCAGGTAAAATGTGGGCACGCCTTTCAGGTTGTAGCTGACAGGCACTTCATGGTTGAACCCGGGAACATTGGCATGTACCCCACTTATGTCATGTTCGGCAACCGCCTTCCGCCATGCTTGCTCGTCGGTGTCGACAGAGACATACAAAAATACCAGGTCGTCATGATCTGCCATCCTTTCTTTCAACTCCCTCGCATGGGGGATCTCACGCAGGCACGGACCGCACCAGCTCGCCCAGAAATCCAAATACACAACCTTGCCGGCAAAATCACTGAGTGAGGTTTCTTCCCCGTGAATGTCAGTCAGGGTAAACGACGGCGCTGGATTGCCGGGCGATAAGGCAGCAATGGTTTTGTATTCATTCTGCACTATTTCAAGTGGCCAGCCGTCCCCGGCAATGGAAACAAAATCATCATATAATTCAACTGCCTCATCAAAGCTGCCAAAGTTCAATGCAGAAATGACCACCTGCGCAAGGATCAGTTCACGACTCAGTCCGGTAAACTGGTCACGGGCAACCGCAAACTGGATCTGCGCCCCCGACAATGCGTCATCCCCGGAAGGATATTCATCTGACAGATTAGACAAATAGCTGTTGAGAAAATTAAAATACGGTCTCGATACAACATACTCATCACGAAAAGCGGTGGCTTCTTCAAGAAAGTCATAATAATCATCAGGCAGTGCGGCAGACTGACCAGGTGCAAAATAGGATCTCGCCATCGGGTAATCCATCAAGCGGCCATACTTCTCGTAGCGCACGTCAATATCCATCCGGGCCACAAAGGCAGGATCCAGGTTGCTGTATTCGTCGTGTTCGCGGATATAGGAACCGGCCTCATCATAGATGGCCATCACATAATCACGGAAATCCCGGGGTCCTTTCTCCCCGGCTTTCGCCATCACCGTCATAAATCCATACCTGCTCTCAATGTCTGCAATATAGTCCTGCAGGAAAATACTTTCGGGCGACTGATCTCCACTGATGACCGGCTTCACGTCAGCATCCTGTGCGTCAAGCGCAACAAACAGGTCTGCACCGGGCTGCAGATAGAGTCTTATCGTCCGCCTGGGAACATGGAGGTACACAATCTGTGCCTCACGCAATGGAAACTCCGCTTCAAACATGTTGTTTTCATCAAGGGTTAGTTCTACCGAGTGGGTGTTGTTGGTGATAAAATCGGTGTAATAAAAAACTTCCACACCTTCTCCGACAGGGTTTTCTACCTTGCCGGCTATTAAGACCGATTCTGCCTCAGGACGTGCACAGGCGGCCATGATCAAACCGATTGTCAGTATGACCATCATCCGCATACGATAGTGTAAATAAGTGTTCATTTGTTTGTTTTTTATGAATAATGGCTGGGTCAGATTTAAGAATATACAGGGCTAAGTAGGCAAATTTAACGAAAAGCAAGTACTTTTGTTTTGCATTTTTTAAAAAATATTGTTGCATTGATCCCATCCAAAAACCATATCACCATTTTCTTTCTGTGTACCAGTATACTGGCCTATGTTGATGGCCAATGCCTGACCCGCTCACAACATATTGGCCGCGATGGGGCCAATGATGCAATGATACCTGCACAAGCGATCAGCTGCAGGGACATAGCCCATACAGCCACTGAGCTCATTCCGCGGTACCACCGGGACAACCAAACCGACAGTCTGCAACAATTGCTCCGCTACTGGGAAACACAATGCGGCATGACCGAACCGTTGATGCGTTTTATTGTTTTGTGGCAGATTGAGACCAATACGTTCTCCGAGGACTGGCTCCCGGAAAGAGTGATTGATTATCTCTTTGACCACCGGGAAGCCATTGAGAGCAATCAATATGCCGATCTGTTCTTTGACTTTCATGACTGGGAATATCATCCACTGCATCCGTCGTATAATGACTTTACCAGAAGACTGGCCCTGCGTCTGCGGCAATACAATGATCTTTCAATGGCCGAAAGCTTTTTTGTAAAGTTCTATGCGCACGATTTTGAGAAAGCTGTCAGCATCTTATCAGAAGACAAACTGTCGGGCACACGCATCGACTATTTGTATGACGCGCACAGAAAAAGGATCAGGGCTCTGCCCGCCAGGCATGTCACATTTTGTTTCGGACTATGGAGTCCGACGGGAAACCTTGGCTTGCTGGGCATGCAGCCCCAGGTAAGCATCCTTGCAGAGCACATTCAAAACCGGTTGATGTATGGCTTAAACATGAAAATAACCCTCGGAAGCACTTCCGAACCCTATGAGTTTGTCGCCGCAGGTGTTTCATACGAATCAAATCATTTTATCCGTGTACATGCAGGACTGCATGCTGGGGTTGACCTGTTGAACAGCCTCCGCCATGCTCTTTTTATCACCAGCGGAATAGGATATGACGGGATCGAACCTTTGAGTATGGCATCTGTTAATAATGACACCAGCAGCATTATTCACTCAGTGAACTTCAATACCGGATTGACGTACCAGCTGACATTTCAAAGCAACCACATATTGTCTTTGATGACCCGGTTTAATTTTGTAAATTACCGCAATCAGGGTGGCACGGATCTTTCCGGCAATATTTTTACCGTCGGACTGGGATATGGGATAAGAACGTATAGATGATATGGGATTGTTGAACAGATCAGGATTGAGCCGGGATGAGAAAAAGACTTTTGCGTTGCATTTTTCTTATTCATTCATTGAAGGGATCCTCGCCGGACTCATTGCGCTTAACGAGTTTGTGTTTGTCAAAAGTCTCCTTGGTTCAGGCTATCAGGTAAGTGTTTTGTTCCAGTTCTCAACACTGGTGTTCCTGGTGCTGGTTTTTTTCAGCGCATTTTTGCGACAGATAAAAAACAAGAAACGGCTCCTGCGCCTTACTGCCATAATCACACGTATTCCCCTGTTGTTGTTGTTTTTTTTCCCGCGAAGTCCGGAACAACTCACTGGCGATTCGGTATACCACTATGTTTTTCTTGGCATCTTCCTGGTTTATTTTCTGGCCAACCCGGTGGTTTTTCCCAGCATCAACCTTTTTCTGAAGAATGTCTATTCGCACAATAATTTTGGCCGGCTATACAGCTATGCCACCACGGCCAACAAGATCGTGATGATGAGCACCACATTTGCATATGGGTGGGCTCTTGATGCAAACCATTATATTTTTGTGTATGTTTTCCCGGTAGCGGCCTTGTTGGGCATCCTCTCCATATCACTGTTGTCGCTGATCCCTTACAAACAGGAAACACAGCCCGAGGCAAGCCATTCTGTATGGCAGGGGATAAAACAATCAGTATATGAAATGACCAACATCCTGATAAAAAATATTCCCTACCGCCATTTCCAGGTGGGGTTTATGTTTTACGGATTTGGATTCATGGGCTCATATACTGTGATCATCCTTTTCTGGGAGTTCGGTCTCGGATTGAATTATTCGAGCGTTGCATTTTACAGGAATGCCTACAACCTGCTGGCGATCATGATCCTCCCTTTTTTCGGAAAGCTGATCGGGATCATGGACCCACGCCGTTTCGCTGCCATTTCCTTTCTCTCCATGGCTGCCTATATATCCACCCTTATCCTTACACAACACATTGACACCTATGTTGTCTTTTGGGACATAACATTATACCATACCCTTATATTTTACATATTGTTTCACGGCATCTTTGCCGCTACAATGGTGCTGATGTGGAGCATTGGTTCGGCCTATTTCTGTGCCCCCGCCGAAGCAGGCATATATCAGTCCATTCACCTCGGACTGACGGCGTTGCGTTCGCTGTTTGCCCCGTTGCTGGGTGTGCTGTTTTACGAACTGTGGGGGTTTACCACCGCCTTCTCCATTTCCATCACCAGCCTGCTGATCGGTGCCGGTATTATGTGGTGGTCGTCGGTAAGCCATCCGCTTGCAAAAAAGGTCGTCTGACAGATTGATGCCAGCACCGGACCCGCCTTTGTTTGGGTGCATGGATATTTTTCTATCCGGGGGTTTTGACCTATCTTTGTTTGGTTGTCGGCAAAGACCTCATACAGACAAATAAAACGGCACAATCCATGCATGTATTTTTTGCACAGGATATTTCAAACGACCTGGTTGTGTTGAGCGCTGAAGAATCGCGTCATTGTGCCCGGGTGCTGCGGGCCCGTCCGGGCCAGGAGGTAGTGATTGTCGACGGTCAGGGGTGCTGGTGTTATGCTACCGTTGAACAATCTGAGCCAAGAGCATCATCTGTGCGTATTATAAAGCGCATCAACGGGTACAGGAAACGGGATTTCCGGTTACATATGGCCGTGGCCCCGACAAAAAGCATTGACCGTTTTGAATGGTTTCTTGAAAAAGCCGCTGAATGCGGTATTGACGAGATCACCCCAGTGTTTTGTGATCGCAGTGAGCGGCGGACCATCAAGCCAGAACGCCTGGAAAAGATCCTGCTTTCGGGCATGAAACAGTCTTTACGTGCATACCTGCCCCTGCTGAACCCGGCAACTGAACTGAACATGTTCCTTCAACAGCCCAGGCCACAATTATCCTTTATTGCCCATTGCAGTCCGGGAGAAAGTCGCGGACTCCCTGAGGTGTGTCGGCCAAAAAATGACGTACTCCTGCTCATTGGACCGGAGGGAGACTTTACTCCCGTCGAAATAAAACAAGCCGCAGATGTTGGATTCCGCCCAATAAGTCTGGGGGAACACCGTTTAAGGACTGAGACAGCCGCACTGGTGTCGTGCATCCAGGTCAACACGATCAACGGCTTAATGTAACTCTGTGTTATTAATCGTTTAGAACTCAAAACAATTCAAACACTATGCGTCGATCATTATTATTTTTACTGTTTTATGTGATCACCCTGATCCCTTCATACGGACAGCACCATCAGATTGCCACCCTGAAATACAGGGGCGGAGGCGACTGGTATTCCAATCCAACCGCCCTGCCCAACCTGGTGCGCTTTGCCAATGAGCACATCGGTACCACAATCAGCAGCCAGGTTGCCACCGTCGAAGTGGGAAGCTCACAGCTTTTTAATTACCCTTTTGTATACATGACAGGCCATGGCAATGTGGTGTTTTCGGCACAAGAAGCCGATAACCTGCGCAATTATCTTGCCGGAGGAGGATTTCTCCATGTAGATGACAACTACGGACTGGATCCGTTTTTTCGCCGGGAAATACAAAAAGTGTTTCCCGACCATGAACTGATAGAGCTGCCACACGCACATCCAATCTACCATCAAACATTCGGCTTTCCCGACGGTCCCCCAAAGATCCACGAACACGACGGCAAGCCTCCCCAGGGGTTTGGTATCTTTTATGAGGGACGCCTCGTTCTATACTACACCTATGAGACCGACCTGGGCAATGGATGGGAAGACCAGTCCGTGCACGGCAACCCTGAAGAGGCACGGTTGAAGGCACTCCGCATGGGAGCCAACATCCTTCAGTATGTTTTTAACCGGCAGGAATAACAACGCATATAAAGTAGTGTTGATCCATAAAGTCAAGATTATTCACAACAAGCATATAACAATGAAAAACAAGAAAGCACCAAAAGCCTATAAAAACACACAGTTTTTAAAGTCCCCCGCAGCGCGGGAGTTGCGGATACTCGCAGAATACCTTGAACCAAAAGCAAGGTTACGGCGCAACAAGGTACAGGATACAGTTGTATTTTTTGGATCGGCCCGTACGCTGCCAGCCGCTGAAGCACAACAACAACTTGAAGCATTAAAGTCATCAGGCCGGGCAAGCAAAGAAGCCCTTAAAGAAGCGGAGCAAAAACTGAGCCATTCAAGGTATTATGAAGATGCTGTTGAGCTCGCCAGGCGACTGACCAGGTGGGCCAAAGAAAGGTATACACCCCACAGCCGGTTTATTGTAACCTCGGGCGGCGGACCGGGTATAATGGAGGCAGCCAATAAGGGTGCAAAGCTTTCCGGGGGGAAATCGATCGGCTTCAACATTAGTCTGCCTTTCGAACAAGAACCCAATCCATATATCGATGAGGAACTGAACTTCGAGTTTCATTACTTCTATATGCGCAAGCTATGGCTGGTGTTCACCGCCAAGGCATTTGTTATATTCCCTGGTGGATTTGGCACATTGGATGAGCTTATGGAGGTGCTGACATTGGTGCAGACAGGCAAGATCAAGAAAGAGCTGAAGATCATATTGTACGATAACGCATTCTGGGACCAGGTGATCAACATCCCCAAACTTGCTGAGCTGGGCACCATCAGCCAAAGTGACCTGAAGCTTTTTAAAACCTGCAACAGCGTGGATGAAATGGAGCAGGAGCTGATAACACACCTCATTAAGGTGGAGAACAAAAGCCGCCTGCTCAGGTAAACCCGATGAATGCCTGCTATTCGTAACGAAGCGAGATGGATGGATTCATAGATGCGGCTCTTACCACCCTGTAGCTAATGGTTGACAGGGCGATGAGCAGGGAAATGACGAAGCCAAGGAAAAAATCGGCAGGCTGCATGCTGATACGGAAGTGATAATTCTGCAACCAATTGCCGGCCACCCAGTATATCAGCGGCCAGGCCAGCACAGTGGCAATGGCGACCAGGATCAGAACGTCTTTGCAAAACAGGTACCATATATTGGCAATGCCGGCCCCGAAGGTCTTCCTGATACCGATCTCGCGTGTTCGCTGCTGCAGCGAGAACGCGGTAAGACCATAAAGTCCCAGCGATGCGATCAGTATGGCCAGGAGGGTGAACAGCACGGATAACTGTGCATTTTGCCTCTCTTCTCTGTAAAAACGGTTAAAGTCTTCATCCATAAAGAAATACATCAGGGGATCATTCGAAGTGAAAGAAGCCCACAGGCGCTCTGTTTCTTCCACTACCCTGGGCATCATTCCAGGCTCAATGCGGATGCTCACATAGCCCCAGTTGATGTCTTCATTCTTAAACCGCATGACATAAGGCGCAATGTTGCTGCGGGCCGATTCAAAGTGAAAGTCCTCCAGCACTCCGATAACCGGCATGATGTTTTCCTGGTCTCCCGGACTTACAATGCGGGTGGCGAAAGGATCATCCAGCTGATAATTGATCACTGCACTCTGGTTAAGCACGACGGCCTGCTGGTCGGTAAGCAGGTCCGGGTCGAAGAAACGACCCTCGGCAACCTGTATGCCATAAGTGTCAAGGAAGTCATAATCCACCCAGTTGGTCTGCATCAGGAACGACTCCTCTTCACGGCCCCTGATAATATACCCGTTATTGTTGTTATTTCGTCCCGGAACAGCCGTTGAGGCCGATACATAAGCCACTCCCGGAATATTTTGGGCTTCGGTTTTGAATGAATGGATCTGGTTACCCAATGCCTGCGCCTGGCGAATGACCAACAGGTTTTCTGTATTAAATCCAACGTCTTTGTTCAGCATATAGTTCAGCTGCTTGTACATGATCACAGAACCTGTAATCAGGATAATTGATATGGCAAATTGCATCACTGTCAGCGCTTTACGCAATCCGGTGTTTTGTTTTCCATTGCCCGTCCTCCCTTTTAAAACGGTTTCGGGATTAAATGAAGAGAGGTAAAAGGCAGGATAGCTACCGGCAAAAAAGCCCACAAGCAGCACCAGCAGCAGCAACGAGGGGATAACCCGCCAGTCGGTAAAGAACGACAGACTCAGATGGAGGGATAGCAGGTTGTTGAAATAGGGCAGCGTGATCTCTGTGATCAGGATAGCCAGTATCAGAGCAATGGCAGAAAGAACAACGGTTTCTACAACAAACTGCCAGATCAGCATTCCTTTCGAAGAGCCAATCACCTTCTTCACCCCCACTTCCTTGGCCCTTTTTGTTGCATGGGCGGTAGACAGGTTCATGAAGTTGATGGATGCAATAACCAGGATCAACAGTCCAATGGAGCCAAATATCCAGAAATACCTTGGGTCACTGGGTTGATGATTGAATTGTCCAACTGTAGGGTCAAGATGAATGCCGGTGAGTGGCTGCAAGAAATAGTTATAGGTGTTGCCCTGGGCAATAAAATCTTCGATGGTGATCCCCAGTATCTGGCGCACTTGCGGTCCCACATATTTTACGATAAGGTCTTCAAAACGTTCCGTGACAGTCACAGGGTCTGTTTCCGGGTAGAGCATCACATAGGTAAAAAAGCTGTTCGACAACCAATTGTCGTCGGTGGCCCGCTGGTTGGTAACGAAGGAGGCCAACATTTTGGCAGACAAGTGGGATGTTTCAGGCATGTCAGCCATGACACCCGTTACGCGGTAATGGTTTGGCATGTTACCTACCCTGAGGGACTGGTTCATGGGATCTTCATCACCAAAGAGCCGTTTTGCCGAGCTCTCTGACAATACCAGGCTATAGGGCTCTGCCAGTGCAGTTTCCTTGTTGCCGCGAAGTAATTCGACGGAGAAAAAATCGAAGAATGTATCGTCTGCCTCTACCAGGCCCTGTTCAATGAAAAAGTCATCATCCCGTTGTATAATGGTTTCATCCCACACATTGATACGAAGAAAATTTTCCACCTCCGGCATGTCTGCCATCATAGCAGCACCCATTGGTGAGGCGGTATAAGCGGCTCTTACTTCCTGACCACTGAAAATACCGTGAAGTCCCACCCGGTAAATACGGTCTTTGTGCTCGTGATGCTGATCGTAACTGAGCTCGTGCATGATAAACAAGGCGATCACAAGTGCACATGCCATGCCAACAGCCAGACCCAGTACGTTGATCGCAACATAACCTCCCTGGCGCCTGAGTGCACGGAAACTGAATTTGATATAATGTGACAACATAAAAATATGTTTTTCTGTTTGCAGTAAAGGGATCAAAAACAGTACCCTACATTATATAACCCTGTTTGTTAGCATATTAATAAATTGTAGCAGTTGCCGGTTATGACCACTAATGAACACCATTTTGTACATTTACGGACAAGTTATACATTCAAAAAAAACGAATGATACCGAAGAACCGCTCCTCTTTTTCATGCGTTTCATTCATATTTCAGGACCTCAACAGGATTTTTACCGGCCTGGTTCAGTGCCAGGCTGTTGACGATGATCAGGGTCATAAGCAGGCCGAGCAAACCAGCGATCATAAAAACCCAAATGCTTATTTCAATGCGGTATGCAAAATGATCCAGCCACCTGCTCATGAAATAAAAGGCAGTGGGCCAGGAGATAATGTTTGCAATGAGGATGAGCAGGCTGAATTCTCCGGACACCATACGTGACAAGCGTGCAGTGGACGCACCCAATACCTTTCGTATCCCAAACTCTTTTTTGCGGGCTTCCATCACATATACTGTAGTCCCCATCAATCCCATTGCAGCGATCAGGATGGCAAGAAAGGTAAAGATACGGGCCACCTGGCTGGTTTGCATCTCTTCACGGTATAGGCTTTGATAGCGTTCATCCATAAAAAAATAATCCAGAACGGCATCTTCCGGTGCATGGTTTCTCCACGCGGTTTGAATTGCCTGCGTTACCTCTGCCACATCATCATTGTCATACTTTATCATCATGTGAAAGGAAGCTGGCGGCTGATATTGAAAGTCAAAATGGATAAAAAAGGCTTTGGAACGAACTTTTTCCTGCACGCTGCGAAAGTGAATATCCTCTACAATACCTATGAGCCTTTTCGGGTTGTCACTACCCAGACCACGAAGCATGGTACCATCGGCTTCTGTGATACCCAGGTCATTTGCAGCCGTCCGGTTTATGATCACCACATCTGTGCTGTCGGTGGCGTTTTGCCGATCGAATGAACGGCCTGAAGAAATACGGGCGCCCAGGGTTTCAAAATAACCAAAGTCGACATAAGTCATGTAAACAGGTTTCCCTTCCCCGACAGACTGTCCAGGTTTCATGACCCTCGACATATAACCCAGTGATTGGGTTGGGACGTGGGTGCCCGCACTGATTTGCCTCACATATGGATATTGGCCCATTTCTGTCCGAAAAGCATTATATCGCTGGGTAATCTGCCTGTCAGTAATATTACGGACAACCACCAGTGATTCACTGTCAAAACCATTATGTTTGAGCACATGACTGTTCTGCTGATACATTACCACACTGCATATTACCAGTCCGATGGATATGGCAAACTGAAGCACAATGAGCAGCTGGCGCAAACGAAAACCCGACCCCGACGGATTATTCAGGTTGCGGCTGATCATGGTAGGAGAACCTTTTAGCGTCGCAAGGGGATTAAATCGGGCTACAACCATTGATGGATATAGTCCGGAAAAAAGGGTGACCCCTGTCAGGATCAACAGGAGGTAAATAATAAGCAAGTGAGGGGGCATGCTGATAAAAGCAAGGTCCTTCCCTGAAAAGTCTGAAAAATATGGAAGTGCGATCTCGACCATGAGCATTCCCAAAGCCAGAGAAATAAAAGTAACCAGCAGGGAGTCAAACAGGAAATAGCGGATCAACCCCTTTTTGCCGGCACCAAGAACCTTGCGTACCCCGACCTCCCTGGCCCGGCTGGTTGATTTTGCTGAAGCCAGGTTTACGTAATTGAAACAGGCAAGTAATAAGATCAGGATGGCCGACAGGGAAAAAAGATGAATGGCCCTTTGATTTCCTGCCAAAACCGGCACTGTAGGAGAACTAATCAGGGCCGATCCCAGGTAAATGTCGTGCAGGGGTTGAAGGTAAAAATGTCTTGTGCCATCAGAATAATCGACATTTTGTGCTTCCGCAAACAGATTCAGCAGTTTGCTTTCCAGTGCAGGGATGTCGGCGTTTTCCTGCACGAGCATGTAATAAGTGGTTGAGTAATTACCCCAGGTTTCAAATGCGAAGGTATTCAGTGAGCGCAAAAACTCAAAATGGATCAACACCGAAAACTGCAAGTGCGAATGTTTCGGGATGTCATCCAGAATCCCTCTGACCACCAGTGGGAGAGCACCATTATACATGATCGTTTCACCAACTGGATACTCATCATCAAAAAGTTTTTTTGCTACTTCACGACCGATCAAAACTCCATTATGGTCAGCGGCAAATTCTTCGACCGAACCCTGTATCAGGTCAAAGCAAAATACAGATAGTAGTTCAGGGTCGGCAAATAATACGTCCGGCTGAATAAGGCTGTTGTCTCCCCTTTCAAGGGAAGGATCCCGAAATGGGGCCTGAGTCCTGACCACGGCCTCCGCTTCCGGAACACGCTCTTTAATATAAGGATAAAAACGAAGCGGCATAATGGATGCCATGCTGTTGGGATTGAATGTATTGCCGCTTAGACGGAAAATTTGTTCTCCATTTTTATGAAAACGGTCATACTGATACTCATCGTAGACATACAGTGAGATCAGCAAAAAGCTGGCAATGCCCACAGAAAGTCCGAGAATATTGATAAGAGAGGAAAATTTTTGCCGGAACAGTCTTCTGAAAATAATTTTAAGGGAAAGCATAGTTATAAAAACCTTAATGAGTAATTATATGGTATACCGCCATATGTTATCAAAAACAGTGCCCAGCAAAGCAACACCCTTATATTGTGATTGTTTCGAAAACAAATTGTTCGTTCAGTGTTCAGTAGCGGACAAATCTTGTTCACTATTGAACATTAAAGGGTTTAAAAAAAGCCCCGCCGGCTTGATGCGGGCGGGGCTTTATAAAAGGTGGCGACGACATACGCTCCCGGGTTACCCCAGTACCATCTGCGCTGGCAGGCTTAACGACTCTGTTCGGAATGGGAA